>JBKPCF010000018.1:0-14079 GCA_046727235.1 Candidatus Dormiibacterota bacterium | reverse complement strand
ACGACCCAACCGAGCGTGCAGGCCGGGGGTCCCGAGGTGAGATCCACGCTCGTCGCGTGGCCGGCAGGCGCGCCGGCCGCGGCGCCCGAGAATGGCGCGCAGGCTCAAGCCATGTTCGAGGAGGCAACGTCGGTCATCCCGGCCTGGCAGCAGATGGACCCCAACGCTGACTCGAAGCGGACGGTCTCCCTCCAGGCCTTGCCGCCCGAAGAGGTCGCTTCGGGCGCAGGCTTTGCCGCGATGCTCACCTTCGAGTCAGGACCTTTTGCCGGCCGCATCGTCGCCCTGCCGAACCAGATGGTCAGCATCGGTCGCGCGCCCGACAACGACGTCGTGGTGGGAGATCCTGCGACATCCGGCCACCACGGCCGCATCGACGTCCGGGCCGGCTCGTTCTGGATCAGTGACCTCGGCAGCACGAACGGGACTCTGGTCAACGGCGAGCCCGTGATCGAAACGCAGCTGACCGACGGCGACATGATCGCCATCGGACAGAACACGCTCCGCTTCTCGCTCGAGGGGTAAAGCCGAGCCCTCAGGCTCTCGCCAGCGCCACGCAATCGGCCGCGGCGTCACGCAGGTCGCTGGTGAACTCCTCCACGTCGGGAACGATCGAGGGGTCCGCGGACAGGCCGAAGTAGGCGTTGCCGTTGTAAGAGACGATCGCGACGCCAAGCCCCATCGCCGGATACAGCGGCGCGAAGGGCCATACCTCCAGGAGCTCAGCGCCGCCGCTGTAAAGCGGAAACTGCGGCCCGGGGACGTTGGTGACGTTGATGTTGGCGCCCGCCTGAGGCGTCGACATGATGCGACCCGCCAGCACGAGCAGGGTAGGCGGCGCCCACTCGGCGAGCCCGGCAAGCTGGTTCGCCGCGACCGCCTGGCGCGTGCGCTTCAGGTCGCCGGTCGTGACCTTGATCCGCTTCAGGCGCTCCTCGACTGTCAGGTCGCTGGTCGGCAGCTCGAACACCATCCCGCTGATCTGGTTGCCAAGCTTGCCGTCCGCCTGATCGCCGCGGACGCTGACCGGGCAGAACACACGCACCCTGTCGGGCACCTGCTCGCCTCGAGACTTGAACCACCGATGGAGCGCTTCGGAGACGACGGCGAGGACCGCGTCGTTGACCGTGCAGCCGAAGCGGTCTTTCAAGGCCTTGAAGGACGACAGGGGGACTTTGAGTCCGCGACCCGTGCGCTGCGGTCCGAGCTTGCGATTGAAGAACAGATCTGAGCGCGGCCTCACCATCGTGCCGCCGAGCTTGACCATCGCCGTCCAGGGGATGCGGCGAGTGCCCCAGACGGCCGGAAGGCGGGTGCGTGCGCGACCGGTGCGGGTCCGCACGTCCCACAGCAGTGGCTTGATCAGCTGCCAGGTGGACGGTGCCGGCCGCGGGGTCCACGCTTCGCTCGGTCGCTCCGGCCGGTGACCTTCGGGCTCGGCGTCGAGAAGGAGCGTCAGGATGTCGACTGACGAAACGCCGTCGATCATCGCGTGGTGGGCGCGGTTCACGATCACCACCCGGTCGCCTCGCAATCCGGTGACCAGGGTCATCTCCCAGAGCGGGCGACGCTTGTCCAGCGGCCGCGCGAGGATGCGCGCCACGAGCTGCCGCACCTGAGCGCCGTCGCCGGGCGGCGGAAGAACCTCGCGCCGGATATGCGCGCCGAGGTCGAAGTGCGGGTCGTCGATCCACACCGGGTGGGCCAGGTTGCCGGGCACGCGATGGATCCGCTGGCGGTAGCGAGGAACGAGGTGGATCCGCCCGGCCACGGTCTCCTCGAGGCCCACGGCGCCGCGACCACCCGGGACGCGAGAGCCGCCCTCGAAGACGTACACGGTGCCCAGGTCGAGCGGCGTCTCAGGCCGCTCCGCGTAAAGGAACCAGGCGTCCCTCGCGGACAGCGGCTCGTAAAAGGGCGCCTCCACCATCCCCGGGCTCATCGTAAGCGCGCGATTACGCTTGCGGTGCGATGGCGAGGGTCAGGGAGATCTGGCGTTATCCGATCAAATCGATGGCGGGGGAGCGCCTCGAATCGTGTCGCATCGCCGAGCACGGGCTGGAGGGCGACCGGCGATGGGCGTTCATCGACTGGTCGCCGAATCGTGCCGGCAAGCCGCTGACCATCCGGCAGCACGCAAAGCTGCTCACCTACCGGGCCCGGCTGGTCGACGGAGGGGTCGAGGTGGCAGCGCCAGACGGTCGCGTTCAGGTCGCAGACGCTTCGCTGGCGGCCACGCTGGCGGCCGAGTCGTCGCGCCCGCTGGAGCTGCGTGAGCAGGCCGGCGGCAATTTCGACAGCGAGCATGTGCTGATCGTCAACCTGGCGTCGGTGGACGCGTTCGCCCTCGAAGCCGGAATGAGGGTCGACCGGCGCCGCTTTCGCGCCAACCTCTACGTCGACGGCCTGGAGCCGGAAGAGGAGGTGCGCTGGCTTGGCCGCCGCATCCGCGCGGGTGAGGCCGAGGTCGAGGTCGTCAGCCGCGACGAGCGCTGCGTGGTCATCACGAGGGATCCCGACACGACGGAGGCCGCGCCGGAGCTCCTTCGCCTGCTCACGGAACGGCACGATCAGTGCATGGGGATCTACTGCCGCGTCCTCAGGCCCGGCCGGGTCGCCGTCGGCGACTTGGTGGGATAGCTAACCTTCAGGTCGAAGGTATTCGCTTCCGGCAGCAGGAGGTAGGTCGATACATGGCGGTCAAGGCTTTCTCCGACGAGTGGGCCAAACAGTTCAAGGACGAGGTCAACAAGTCGAGCGTCTACAAGTCGGCCGCGAAAGGTTGGAAATGGACGGTGGGGCTGGTGGTCGAGGCCGAGCCGGACAAGAACTTCGCTGAGGCGAAGGGCGTGGTGATGGACCTGTTCGACGGTGAGGCACGCGACATCAGGGTCGGACCCGCCGCCGACGCGCAGAAGTGCGACTTCGTGATCACCGCGCCCTATTCGCGCTGGAAGCAGGTCGCCACCGGCGAGCTCGACGCGACCAAGGGAATGCTCCAGGGCAAGCTCAAGCTCAAGGGCGACCTGCCCACGATCGTGCGCTATACCAAGGCGTCGCAGGAGATGACCGAGTGCACGACCCGCGTTCCAGTCGAATGGCCAGACGAAAAGTAAAGGCGAAAACGGAAAGCAGGACCGTCGTCTACTCGGACCGTGAGCCGAGCGCGTTTGCGTCGATGCTCGGCGGCCTGATCGAGGCCAATGTCGAGAACAGCGCGGCGAAGAAAAAGGACTTCGAATCGCTCGCGGCGAAAGTCGGAATCTGGGTCACCGACATCGACGAGGGCGTGACCCTTGACTTTCACAGCGGGTCCCTGGTCGTCCACAACGGCCTCCACGGCAAGCGCGACATAACGATTCGCGCCGAGGCCGACACGGTCATGAACCTGAGCAACTTGAAGATCGGCCTCTTCGGGATGCCCGTCTACTACGACGAGGTGGGACGTGGGGTGGCGGCCAAGCTGCTCAGGGGCAAGCTGCGGATCGATGGGCTGTTGGGCAACCTCGCGACCCTGAACACGGTGACGCGAATCTTCAGCGTGCAATGACGCGCCTGGCTGTGATCGGCGCCGGCAGCATGGGGGCGCAGATTGCGCAGCAGGCTGCCCTGCACGGAATCGACGTCACGCTCCAGGACCAGGAACCGTCGCAGCTGCACCGCGCCGTGGAATCGAACCGAGGACACCTGGCCCGTCGCGTGGAGAAGGGCAAGCTGCCACAGGCGGACGCAGACGCGGCCCTGGCCCGCGTTCGCACCACGACCGATCTGCGTGCGGCTGTCGAGCATTCGGAGTTCGTCATCGAGGCGGTGTTCGAGGACATCGAGATCAAGCGACTGGTGTTCCGCGAGCTCGATGCCGCCACCACCGCAAGTGCCGTGCTGGCGAGCAACTCCTCCACCATCGGCATCAGCAAGCTCGCCGATGCCACCGGTCGGCCCGAGCGGTGCGTCAACATGCATTTCTTCTACCCGGTGCTGGTGATGGACCTGGTGGAGATCGTGCGCGGACCGCAGACGTCTGACGAGACCGTCGAGCGCGCCGCCGCGCTGGCTCGGGAGATGGGCCGCACCGCGGTCCTCGTCAACAAGGAGATCGACGGCTTCATCGTCAATCGCATCCTCCACGCCGCCACGCAGGAGGCGTATCGGCTGCTTGACGCCGGCGTCGCATCGTTCGAGGACATCGATACCGCGGTCGAGAAGGGGCTGAACTGGCCGATGGGTCCCTTCCGGCTCGGCGACTTCAGCGGCCTGGACGTGACCTACAAGGCTCGGCTGCACATGTATCGGAGCACCGGCGATGAGCGATACAGGCCGTCGCCTCAGCTCGAGGCCAAGGTGAAGGCGGGCAAGCTCGGCCGGAAGACCGGGGAGGGCTGGTACCGCTATTGAAGCTCCATCACGTCGGAGTCGCCGTCACCGACCTCGAGGCGGCGATCGCCATGTACACGACGCTCTTTGGCGCCGAGCTCACGCACCGTGCGACGGACGCCGGCGGTGAGCTGAGGGCCGCGTTTCTGCGCGCCGGTGAAGCCGAACTCGAGTTGCTGGAACCGCTGCGCGAGGACACCCCGGTCGGCAAGTTCATCGCCCGGCGCGGCCCCGGGCTGCACCACATCGCGGTCGCGGTGCCCGACATCGACAAGGCCATCGCCGACGCGCGGGCGCAAGGGCTCGAGATGATCGACCAGGTGCCTCGCGTCGGCCTGCACGGCACGCGAATCGCCTTCGTGCATCCGAAGAGTGTGGGCGGGGTGCTCACCGAGCTCGTCGAAGCGTGAGCGACGCCACAAAGGGGGCGGAGTCCCCCCTGGAGAACGACAGCGGCCTGCCGCTGAAACCGGTCTACTCCCTCGAGGACCGCCAGGCCGAAGAACCGATGCCGGGCGCGTTCCCCTTTACGCGCGGAATCCACAAGGACATGTACCGCGGCCGGCTCTGGACGATGCGCCAGTACGCCGGCTTCGGCACCGCCGCCGAGTCGAACGAGCGCTACCGCTTCCTCCTGAAGCAGGGCCAGACGGGCCTGTCCGTGGCCTTCGACCTGCCGACGCAGATCGGCTACGACTCCGACGATCCGATGGCGAACGGTGAAGTGGGCAAGGTCGGCGTCGCCATCGACTCACTGGAGGACATGGACATCCTGCTCAAGGACATCCCGATCGACCAGGTCTCCACGTCGATGACCATCAACGCGACCGCATCGATGCTTCTGCTGCTGTATCAGCTCGTCGCGGAGAAGCAGGGCTGCCCGCCCGAAAAGATCACCGGCACCGTGCAGAACGACATCCTCAAGGAGTACGCCGCGCGGGGGACGTACATCTTTCCGCCCAAACCGTCGATGCGCCTGATCACCGACCTGTTTGCCTACTGCGCGCAGAACCTGCCCAACTGGAACACGATCTCGATCTCGGGCTACCACATGCGCGAGGCGGGGTCGACCGCCGCCGAGGAGATCGCCTTTACGCTGAGCCACGCCATCGCCTACGTCGAGGCAGCGCAAGCCGCGGGCCTTGCCGTCGACGATTTTGCTCCCCGCGTGTCGTTCTTCTTTGCCTGCCACATGGACTTTTTCGAGGAGGTGGCGAAGTTCCGAGCCGCGCGGCGCATGTGGGCGCGGATCATGCGCGACCGTTTTCACCCCGCCGACGTGCGATCGCAGGCGCTCCGCTTCCACACCCAGACCGGCGGGGTCACACTGACGGCGCAGCAGCCGCTGAACAATGTCGTCCGCACCACGCTGGAGGCGATGAGCGCCGTGTTGGGTGGCACTCAGTCGCTGCACACGAACGCGTACGACGAGGCGCTCGGCCTTCCGTCCGAGAGCGCCGCCGAGATCGCCCTTCGGACCCAGCAGGTCATCGGTTATGAATCGGCAGTGCCTCTGGTCGCCGATCCGCTCGGCGGCTCGTACTACGTCGAAAACCTGACCGACCGCGTCGAAGAGGAGGCCCTGGCGGTCATGGCCGAGATCGACGAGCTGGGCGGCGCGGTGGCGTGCATCGAGTCGGGCTGGACGCAGCGCCGCATCGCGGACAGCGCCTACCGCCTCCAGCGGCGTATCGAGTCTGGCGAGCGCATCGTCGTCGGGGTCAATCGGTATACGGACACGGACGCCAGGCCGGTCGAGATCATGAAGATCAGCCCGCGGCAACAGGTCGCGCAGGCACGCGCGCTGAAGAAGCTTCGGACGCGGCGCTCGCAGGCCTCGGTTGACCGCAGGCTCGCGGACATCGAGAAGGCGGCAAGGGGGACCGAGAACCTGATGCCGCCGCTGAAGGCGGCCCTCGCAAATTACGCGACGATCGGCGAGTGCTGCCGCGTGCTGCGCGGCGTGTTCGGCGAATACCACCCTGGGGAGGCTGCGTGATGAACAACTATCCTGCCGTGATCCCGATGGTGGCGTACGAGAACGGCCCCGCGGCCATGGATTGGCTGGCGCGGGTCTTCGGCTTTCGCGAACGCGCACGAATGCTTGGCGACGACGGGCGGCTCAGCCACGGCGAGATGGAGGCGGGGGGTGGATTGGTAATGCTGGCCACGCCCTCGCCGCACTACCACGGACCGAGGCGGCACCGCGAGGAGAGCGCGGAGGCGCGCCGCTGGTCAGAGGTTCCGTACATCATCGACGGCGTTCTGGTGTACGTCGACGACGTCGCGTCCCATTTCCAGCGCGCCAAAGCAGAGGGCGCGACGATACTTTCGCCGCTCGAGGAGGGTGGCGAGGGCAAGCGATACCGCGCCGAGGATCTCGAGGGGCATCGCTGGATGTTCATCCAGAGGTGAGTCAGAGACCGAGGAAGGTCGACCCCCTCAACGAGCTCCGGCAGCGCAAGTACGAGGCAGGCCACGGCGACGCCGAGGCCTTCAACCGCCAGCACGCGAAGGGCAAGCTCACCGCCCGCGAGCGAATCTCGCGTCTGGTCGACCGCAACTCGTTCGAAGAGATCGACCTCTTCGCGAGGCACCCTGGCGGCGCGCCCGGCGACGGCGTGGTCACCGGCATGGCCCGGATCGACGGCCGCGACGTGATGCTGTTCAGTCACGACGCGAGCATCTTCGGCGGATCTCTTGGCGAGGTGTTCGCGAGCAAGGTGATCAAGGTGATGGACCTCGCGCTCAGCAACCGGATCCCGATCATCGGCATCAACGACTCAGGCGGGGCGCGCATCCAGGAAGGCGTCGTCTCCCTCGCGGGCTACGCAGAGATCTTCTGGCGCAACGTCGAGTCCAGCGGCCTGATCCCGCAGCTGAGCCTCATCCTCGGTCCGTGTACGGGAGGGGCGGTGTACTCACCGGCGATCACCGACTTCACGTTCATGGTCCACGGCGTCGGCTACATGTTCATCACCGGCCCGGAGGTAATCAGGGTCACCACCGGTGAGGATGTGACCTTCGACTCCCTCGGCGGCGCCGAGGTCCACAACGTGAAGTCGGGCGTCGCGCATTTTCTGGCCGAGACCGAGGAAGAGTGCTTCGTGCAGGTCCGCAAGCTCTTCAAGTACATCCCCCAGAGCTCCGATGAGCAGCCCACCTCGGTGCCGGCCACCGATGATCCCGAACGCGCCGAACCAAGCCTCGCCACGATCATCCCGGACAACCCGAAGGAGCCCTACGACATCAAGGACGTGATCGGGATGGTCGTCGACCATGGTGACTTCTTCGAGGTCCAGCCGTACTACGCGATGAATCTCGTCGTCGGTTTCGCGCACCTCGACGGCAAACCGGTGGGCGTGGTGGCCAACCAGCCCAAGGTGATGGCGGGCGCACTGGACATCAATGCGTCGGACAAGGCCGCGCGTTTCATCCGCTTCTGCGATGCCTTCAACATCCCGCTGGTCACGTTCGTCGACGTGCCGGGGTTCCTACCCGGAACCTCGCAGGAGTACGGCGGGATCATCCGGCACGGTGCCAAGCTCCTCTACGCGTTCAGCGAGGCCACAGTGCCCAAGCTGACAGTGATCACCCGCAAGGCGTATGGCGGCGCCTACTGCGTCATGTGCTCGAAGCACATCCGCGCCGACTTCAACGTCGCGTGGCCGACCGCCGAGATCGCCGTGATGGGGCCTGAGGGCGCAGTCAACATTCTTTTCCGCCGTGAGCTGGCGGCGGCCGACGACGCGGTGGCCCGACGGCGCGAGCTCGTAAGCGAGTACACCGAACGCTTCGCGAACCCCTACATCGCCGCCGAGCGCGGCTACATCGACGGTGTCATCGAACCAGGCAGGACCCGTGGCGAATTGATCCGTGCGCTGCGGATCGCGATGCGCAAGGAGAGGAAACGCAGTCCGAGGTGGCACGGAAGCATTCCTTTGTGATGAAGCCCAGCGACGGGAGTGCAACGACTGGCGCTTCAGGCTCCACCAATACACTTAGGCCGTGCCCAGGCAGGACGCGCAAGGACGCTGGATCTCGGACGATGGTCTTCAGTACTGGGACGGCAGCACGTGGCGTCCGATCGGCGCGGCCACCCCTCCGGGGCGCAGCAGCATCGCGCTGCCGGCCGTCCTCATAGGCTGCGGTTTTGCGCTCGTCATAGCCATCGTGCTCGTGATCGGCGGGGTGATCCTCTACAACAGCTCGGACTTCCGCGGCACCTTCTGCAACAGCTGGGCGAACAACCCGAGGGACGCTGCAACGCCGTGTCCGCTGGCCCCCTCGAGCCCGTGACGATTTGAAGCTCCTCGAATACCAGGCCAAGGAGGTGCTCGCCTCGCTTGGCATTGCAGTTCCCCCCGGGATGGTCGCCCGCACGCCTGACGAAGCGGCCGCGGCTGCCTCGAAGCTCGGCGCGGTCGCGGTCAAGGCGCAGGTCCCGGTCGGCGGCCGGGGCAAGGCGGGCGGGATCAAGCTCGCCAGGACGGCCGACGAGGCCCGCGCCGCCGCGCAGCAGATCATCGGCATGGACATCAAGGGTTTCAAGGTGCCGCTCGTGTACTGCGAGGCGGCACTCGACATCGCGCGCGAGATCTACGTGGGCTTCACGGTCGATCGTGACGCCCGCGCCAACATTCTGCTGGTCTCGGCGCGAGGGGGAATGGACATCGAGCAGGTCGCCGAAGAATCTCCGGAGGCGATTGCTCGTCTCTATCCGAACCCGTGGCGCGGGCCCCTCGACTTCGAGCTCGCGCGACTCGTCTACGACACGGGTCTTGGTGAGCTGGCCCGTCCGCTGGCGGCGATGATGAAGAAGCTCTACCGCGCGATCCCCGATTACGACGCTCTGACCGCCGAGATCAACCCCGTGGTCGTCACCACGACCGGCGACGTCATCGCGGGCGACGCAAAGCTCGAGATCGACGACAGCGCGGCGTGGAGGCAGAGGGCTCTCGAGGAGAAGTACGGAGCGGTGCTCGAGGGGGACCCCTACGAGGTCGAGGCGAAGAAGCGACATCTCACGTACGTGTCGCTGGACGGCGACATCGGGATCATCGGCAACGGCGCCGGTCTCTGCATGAGCACGCTCGACCTCGTGCAGCGCGCTGGTGGGCGGGCCGCGAACTTCTGCGACATCGGCGGCGGTGCCAAGGCGGAGGTCGTGGAGAACGCTCTCGCCGTGATCCTCATGAACCCGAAGGTGAAGGGCGTCCTGATCAACGTGTTCGGCGGGATCACGCGCGGAGATGAGGTGGCGAGAGGCGTCGTCACAGCCCGCGACAACCTGAAAATGAAGCTTCCGCTCGTGGTCCGCATGAGCGGAACCCGAGAGGAAGAGGGGCGCGAGATCCTGAAACGCAACGGGATCGAACCCGGGGCCAGCGCGTGGGAGGCGGCCAAGAAGATCGTCGAGCTGACCAGCGCCGGTGTGCAAGCGTGAGCATCCTCATCGACTCCTCGACCCGAGTCATCGTCCAGGGCATCACCGGCCGCGAGGGTTCGTTCCATACCGAGCAGATGCAGGCGCTGGGCACCAAGGTGGTCGGAGGAACCAGCCCCGGCAAGGGTGGAACCACCCACCTCGGGGTGCCTGTCTTTGACACGGTCGCCGACGCGGTCGAGGCGACTGGTGCCGACGCCTCGGGGATCTTCGTGCCGGCGCCGTTCGCGCCCGACGCGATCATGGAGGCCGCCGCGGCTGGCATCGCGCTCATCGTCTGCATCACCGAAGGAATCCCGATCCAGGACATGATCCGGGTCAAGGACTTCTTGCGGGGTTACCCGGACGCGAGGTTGATCGGCGCCAACTGCCCGGGCCTGATCACGCCCGGCCAGGCCAAGATCGGCATCATCCCGCAGCGGATCACCGCGGCGGGGTCGGTCGGGATGGTATCGCGGAGCGGCACCCTGACTTACGAGGTCGGCTCCGCGCTGTCGGCGGCGGGGCTGGGGCAGTCGACGATCGTCGGCATCGGCGGCGATCCAGTCCTCGGCATGACGTTCAGCGACGTCGTCGCGCTCTTCGAGAAGGACCCTGCGACGACGCACCTCGTGCTCATCGGAGAGATCGGTGGCAGCGACGAGGAGCACGCGGCGGAGGTCCTGGCGCGCGGAACCCGGCTGAAGACCGTCGCCTTCATCTCGGGTCGAACAGCGCCTGAGGGCAAGCGGATGGGGCACGCGGGTGCGATCATCTCCGGCAACCGCGGCACCGCCAGGAGCAAAGAGGAGGCATTCCGGAAGGCGGGGGTCGCGGTGGCTGAGACTACCGACGAGATCGTGGGACTGCTGAGATGAGCTCGAGGCCGATCGTCCTGACGAAAGCGCTCCATGCGGACAGGATGCGCGACCTCGGAATTGCCTCCGCGCTCGTGGTCTGGCTTCTGTATACGCGTGTCTTATGGGTCTTGCAGGCGGCCCACCTGAGCGCGCCGCCGTGCCCGTTCTTCTACATCACAGGTCATCCGTGTCCTTTCTGCGGAGGCACTCGCTCGTTCGCTTACATGTGGCAGGGCGACATCGCAGATTCGGTCAGGCTCTATCCGCTCGGCCCGGTGCTCTTCGCCGGCACGCTCGTGACCGTGGGCGGCCTGCTGGCCGGTGTGGCGAGCGGGCGGACCTGGACCCCGCGCCTGACGCGAATGCAGTGGCGGCTGCTCACGGTCGGCGTCGTGAGCGCGTTGCTCATCAGCTGGGCGCTCAAGGTCTTCATCCTCGGCAACTAGCAGCCGGCGGTTGACCCCGGAGGACTGGCAGCTCTACCGGCGTGTTCGCCTCGCCGCGCTCCAGGAGGCGCCCTACGCGTTCGGCTCGCGATACGAGCGGGAGGTCGACGCTCCTGAGCGCCGGTGGCGCCAGGGATTGAAGGACCGCGCCCGCTTCATCGCCGAGGTCGATGGCGTCGTCGCGGGGACTGTCAGCGGCGGCGACGGGGAGTCGACGGCCGCGGCCGCCATGACCGCCATGTGGGTCGACCCGGCTTTTCGGCGCCGCGGGGTCGGCGACCTTCTGGTGAAGACCGTGCTGGAGTGGGCGAGGTCGGCCGGTTACGACGAGATGTTCCTCTGGGTGACCGACGGCAACGCAAACGCCGAGCGCCTGTACGAGCGCAACGGTTTCAGGCGCACAGGCGCCGCACAGGACGTGCGTCCGGGGCACCTCGAGTACGAGATGTCGCGCGCGGTCTAGGCGCCTTCGATCAGTTGCGACACGACGGGGTAGACGAGCGCAGTGTTCTGCTGCGCGTTGCCGGGGTCGATCAGGTCGTGCGGCAGGTGTTCGGACTCCGGGAACTCATAGGTCTCGATCATTGCGCCGTGCCTGCGCCACGATTCGATGAGGCGATAGGTGAAGCGGTTGTCGAGTCGAGGCTCCGCGGCGTTGGTGACGACAATGGTCGCCGGCGCCTTCGGTGCGCTCCTGCGCGCGGAGGACACCAGGAGGCGCCCAGTGTCGAACAGCGCTGCGTACGCGTGGGTGGAGAACCGCGGATACCCATAGGGCGGGCCGAGCGTGTCCTTCGTCTCGCTGTCCCACCACACGTAGAAGTTGGGCAGGACCTTCGCCATCCGGCTCATCGCGTCCAGCACCGGACCGGGAACAGGTTTCAGGCCGAGCATCGGCGCGATCAGCACCGCGCGGCCGATGCCATCGCGCGTCTGGGCCAGGTACCCCGTCAGGATTGCGCCGAGCGATAGGCCCGCGATGGTCACGCGGTCGCCCATCGACAAACCCACGTCACACGCCCGGTTGGCGAGCGCGATCAGCTGGTCCGCCCGCAGCTCTGCGATCGCGGTGTTGAGGCGGTCGGTGTAACCGTGGCGTGGGTAGCGCGGGATGAAGACATTCCAACCCCGTTCGTGAAACTGGCGGCCGAGCTCGTCCATCTGCTGCGGGCAGTTGGTGAATCCGTGGAGAAGGACGAGCGAGCGCTCGACCCGACGACCGTGCGTGTAGACCCGCGTGTGGCACAGCGGGTTGACGTTCGGGCCGTCGAGGGCCTTGATCTCCTCGGCGATCCTCATTCCTTCTGAGTAGTGGCCGTCGGTCGTCACGTGCAAGGATTTGGTTGGTTATGGATTTTGACCTGACGCCCGAGCAGCTTGCGATCCGCGACACGTGCCGGGACTTTGCACGCGAGGTCGTCGCCCCGGCCGCCGACGAGCTCGATCGCAATCATAAGTTCGGCTACGACGTCGTCCGGCAGATGGGGGAGCTCGGCCTCTTCGGTCTGCCATTCAGCGCCGACGTGGGCGGCGCAGGCGCGGACTTTCTCTCCCTGTGCATCGCTATCGAGGAGATCTCACGTGCGGACGCGGGCGTCGGCATCACCCTCGAGGCAGCCGTCTGCCTTGGCACGGCGCCGATCTACGAGTTCGGCACCGACGAACAGAAGCAGCGCTGGCTGCCCGACCTGGTGGCGGGCCGAAAGCTGTGGGCGTTTGGGCTGACCGAGCCCGAGGCGGGATCGGATGCCGGCGCGACCAAGACGCGGGCCGAATCAAGGGATGGGACGTTTGTCATCAACGGCGCGAAGCAGTTCATCACCAACTGCGGTACGGAGATCTCAGCGGGGGTGACGATCACCGCGGTGACCGGGCGGCCGAGCAACCACGAGAACGAGATCAGCGCGATCCTGGTGCCAACCGGCACTCCTGGATATCACGTGCTGGAGTCCTACCGGAAGCTGGGCTGGCATTCCTCGGACACTCATCCGTTGAGCTTCGCGGACTGCGAGGTCCCCGCGGAAAACTTGCTCGGACCGCGTGGCGGCGGATACCGGCAGTTCCTACACACCCTCACGGGCGGACGCATCGCGATCGCGGCGCTGTCGGTCGGACTGGCGCAGGCGTGCCTCGACGCGTCGCTCGCGTATGCGAAAGAGCGCCGGACGTTTGGGGTCCCGATCTCGCGGCACCAGGCCATCCAGTTCAAGCTCGCCGACATGGCGATGGAGGCGGAGGTCGCGAGGACGATCGTGTACCGGGCGGCGGCAGCGTACGGGACGGAAGGACGGGAGACGAGCGACGAGGTTCGCAAGCTTGCCGCGATGTCGAAGCTGTATGCGTCGGAGGCGTCGAAGCGCGCGGCCGACAACGCGGTGCAGATTCACGGGGGGTATGGGTTCATGGAGGACTACCCCGTGGCGAGGTACTGGCGGGACGTCAAGATCAACGAGATCGGCGAAGGTACGTCAGAGGTGCAGCGGATGCTGATTGCTCGGTTGATGGGGACCTGAGCCAGGAAGGACTGGGAAGAGGGTGGTGGGGTTGAGGTGGGGCTTTGGTGGCTGGGGGGTGAGCGAATAAGGACTGGGAAGAGGGTGGTGGGGTGGCGCCTGGGTGGCTGGGAATTGTATTTCGACTGCATTGTTTTACATGTAAATTAACTCGACATTCGTACGTTTGTTCGGTACGATTGCTGCATGGTTCAGATTGACTCTTCCAATGAGGAGGTCGCCCAGGAGCTGGTCTTCCGCGAGCACCAGATCGCCCTCCTCCAGGTCGAGGCCTCGATGCTGGCCGCCGAGCTCGATCGCTCCGGCTTTCTCGAGGACGGGGGCTACAACAGCCCGACCGACTGGCTCCGCTTCAACTGCCACCTGACCGACAAAGTCGCCCGCGACCGGATCCGGGTCGGCGAACAGCTGGGCCGGCTGCCGATGAGCCTGGACTACCTGCGCGACGGCGAGATCGGATA
>JBKPCF010000017.1:0-28130 GCA_046727235.1 Candidatus Dormiibacterota bacterium | reverse complement strand
GTCGCAGCGCTGCGGCAGATCGAGGCAGCCGAGGCGGCGCTGAAGGCGTTGGGCTTCCGACAGGTTCGGGTCCGGCACCATGGCGACGTGGCGCGCATCGAAGTCGATGGGGTGGACATTCCGCGGTTGATGGAACGGCGCGAGGAGGTCTCCGCTGCCGTCCGTGATGCCGGGTACAAGTTCGTCGCCGCGGATCTCGAGGGCTATTCGACCGGAAGTCTCAATCGGACCTGGAAACCGACATCGGCGAAGTCGTCCTGAGCCTCGACGAGGGCACGACGGGCGCGACCGCGATCGCGGTCGGGATGGACGGCGACATTCGCGGTAAGGGCTACCGGGAGATCACGCAGCACTATCCGCGGCCGGGTTGGGTCGAGCACGACCCAGAGGAGATCTGGTCCGCCGCCCAACGGAGCTCGCACGCTGCACTCGAGGCCGCAAACGCGAAGCCCTCAGACGTGCGGGCGATCGGCATCACCAACCAGCGCGAGACGCTGGTGTTATGGGATCGCAAAACGCTGAAGCCGATCGGTCCCGCGATCGTCTGGCAGGATCGCCGCACCGCCGATGAGTGCGCGCGATTGCGCGCCGCCGGGCACGAGGAGCACGTGCGTGAGGTAACCGGTCTTGTCCTGGACCCGTACTTCACGGCGACCAAGCTCGGCTGGGCGCTGAAGCACGTGGAGGGTGCAGCCGATGCCGCGGCGGGCACCGTCGACTCGTGGCTCATTGCCAGGCTGTCCGCCGGCCGCGACCACCTCACGGATGCGTCCAATGCTTCTCGCACCCTTCTCTTCGACATCGACGTCGGAGCGTGGAGCGGGAGCATGGCCGAGCTGTTCGGCGTCCCGCTGAAGGTCCTCCCGCGCGTGGTTGACTCGAGCGGACCCATCTCGTCCAGTGACTCAGGCGCGTTCGGTGGCGTAGAGGCGCCGATCACCGGTGTGGCGGGCGATCAGCAGGCGGCGCTTTTCGGCCAGGCATGCACCACAGACGGGATGGCGAAGAACACGTACGGCACGGGCTCGTTCGTCCTCATGCAGACGGGTGGCCGCCGCGTCAACTCGACCGCCGGCATGCTGACGACCGTCGCCTGGCGGCGCGCCGGGAGGCTGAGCTACGCGCTGGAAGGCGCGATCTTCATCACCGGCGCCGCGCTGCAGTGGCTGCGCGACGGACTCGGCATCATCTCGAGCGCGGCCGAGGCAGGACCTCTCGCGACATCGGTGCCCGACACCGGCGGCGTGTTTCTCGTTCCCGCATTCGTGGGCCTCGGCGCGCCCCACTGGGATCCGTACGCGCGCGGCACCATCGTCGGCCTGACCCGCGGGACGACCCGCGCGCAACTGGTTCGCGCCGCCGTCGAGGCGATGGCGTACCAGACGCGCGATGTGGTCGACGCGATGGAACGCGATACCGGACGGCGGCTAACCGAGCTCAGGGTCGACGGCGGAGCGGCGGTGATGGACGTCCTGTGCCAGCTTCAGGCCGACCTGCTCGGCATCCCTGTGCGCCGCCCTCTGCACACCGAGACGACCGCGCTGGGAGCCGCATTTCTGGCCGGCCTCGGCGCCGGGATCTGGAACGAGTCTGACCTCTTGAGGCTGTGGAAGCTCGACCGTGAGTTCGCGCCGGCCATGTCCCGCGATCAGGCCGACAGCATGCAGGCGCAGTGGAGGCGAGCCCTGGAACGGAGCCTGAAATGGACCCTACCGGATAATCAGTAGTTCTTGAGCACCGCAGCGCCGACCCGCCCGACCCGGCATCAGAACCTGTACGCGCACCACCTGTGGCAGCAGCAGCGCTTCTTCGCGGGGCTGCTTGTCCTGGCCGGCGTAGCCGCGACCGCGATTGCCATCTACCAGGGCCAGCTCTTCTCACCCGCGTTCGCGGTCTGGCTCGTGTACGTCCCGACAGGCGTTTTGCTCGGTGGCGTGATCCTCCTCTACCGCCGGCGGAGCAACGTCCAGGTCACCGACAGCGGCGTGAAGATCTCGAACATGTTCTCGAGTCTTGTCCTCGACTACGACTCCATTCGCACGGTCAAGGCGCTGCCGCTGCGTCAGCACTTCCAGGAACGGCGCAGCCGGATGATCGCCCCGATCATGAAGCAGCACATCGACAAACCCGCAGTTTTCATCAAGGTGCGCGGTGACGAGACCCAGCTGGCCTCGATGAAGAAGCGGCTGGGACTGTTCAAGTCGCGCTTGATGAACGAAGACGTGATCGCGATTCCGGTGCCCGACGCGGACGCGGTCGTGTGGGAGATCAGCTCTCACCTCCCCGAGCGGCAGGGCCAGAACCAGGGCGGAGCCAGGCGGCGCAAACGGCGCCGGTGAGGCCGGCCGCCACCTATTTCGACCGCTTCGATGTGGCGGCCGTCCTCGCCTTGACCGCGGTCGCGTTCTTGCTGCGGTTCTTCAGTCCGATAATGCCCGACTTTTTCGTTCACCCGTTCCAGGGGCCATGGCTTACAGATTGCGTGTCGAGCACGCCCATCGATCCTGTCGGCGACCCCGGAACCCTGTGCGGAATTGCCTATCCGTTCAACCGCGGCTACGGCGATCCACTCTCGCCGCCCAACGGCGAGGTCTTTGACGAGGTTTACTTCCCGGCCGACGCCTACGACGACATCAGGGGAATCGAACACAAGACCTGCGTCAGGCCCAATCCACCCAGTTGCGATTACTTCGACCCCGAACCGCCGCTTGCCAAGGAGTTGATCGCCGCCGGCATGCTCGGCTACGGCTGGTATAGGGCGACGTTCCAGGGTGCGGGCGGCGACTACATCGACCTGGGCAACAACACCTTCGGGTGGCGAATCGCCGCGTGCATCTTCGGAACCCTGTGCATCCCGATGATGTATCTCCTTGCGAGGCGTTTGTGGCCGAATCGACTGTTTGCGATCGTCGCCGCGACCCTCGTGTGCTTCGACGGGATGTTCTTCATCCAGTCGCGCATCGGCATGATCGACATCTTTCCGATCTTTTTCATCCTCGCCGCGTACTTCCTTTTCCTGGTTCACATACAGGGCCGGACCTTCGTCCGGTCGATGCTGTCGCTTCTCGCGCTTGGGATCGTGCTGGGAATCGGCATCGCGGCCAAATGGATCGTGATGGCTGCGCTGGCGAGCATCGCTTTCTTTCTCGTCCTTCGGGTCGTCCTCAGAAGCCTGAACTTCAATTTCGGACCGGACGGTTGGCCATTCCTGCTCTCGGAGCGCAAACCGGATGCAGGGATGTCGCGTTTGGCGTGGCCGACCTACCTCGCGGTCGGGATCGTCGCGCTGGCGATCATCCCGCTCGGGATCTACATCGCCTCGTGGTACCCGTTCTTTGCCCGGGGGCAGTTTCACAACCTGGCCGACCTCGTCGCCTACCAGCGCGCGGCCGTCGACTACCACCGCACATTGACCGCCACGCACCCCTACGGCTCGCCGGCCTGGTCGTGGCCGCTGCTGGCGCGACCGGTCCTGTACTACGCCGAGTACACGCGCCTCGGCACCGACGTCTTCTCGGGACAACCCTTGATGGCGCGAATCACGAACCTCGGCAACCCATGGATCTGGTGGACGAGCATCCCTTGCGTTCTCGCGCTGCCCTATTACATCGTTCGCCACCGCAGCTTCCCGGCCGCGGTGATCCTGGTGGGCTTCATCACGCAGTACCTGCCGTGGTTCCCGGTCACGCGAGTGCTGTTCCTCTACCACATGTTCGGCGGTCTCATCTTCATGATCCTGGCCCTCGCCTTCGTCCTGGCCAGCGTGGCAAACAACTTGCGGCAGGAGGGCCGGACCGTGCTCGTCGTCGCGCATCTCGGCCTGGCCGTGCTGTTCTTCGCCTACTTCTATCCGCAGTGGGCCGGCGTGCCGCTCTCCGTGCCTGCGTACTACATCGGCGTCGACACGCCGCCATGGGGGCCAAAGCTGTGGCTCGTGAACTGCAAGCCTGACCTTCCGGCCAAGCAGCCGCAGCTCTTCTGTTGGAACTGACCGCCGCCTTCCTCATCGCCGCCGCGACCGCGGGTTCCGGCATCACCTACCTGTCGGGCGTGGCGCTCAACCTGGAGGAGCGGCTTGTCTTCGGCGTCGTGCTCGGGGCGATGGCCGTCGCCGCAGCGTCTTTTGTGGCATCAGTTGCCGCCCAAGACGTGACTGTGATCACGGACCTGACCGGCCTTGCGGTCGCTATTGCGATGGGCGCGGTGGGGGTCATCCTGAGCCGCTCCCGAGTTGCCGGCGACATCTCCGGTGCGAGGCGACGCTGGCTGGCGCCGCTCCGCACGAGCGGGCACCCCTGGCCGCTGCTCGCGGTCGTTTTCGTGTGCGGCGTTTGGACCATCAACTTTCTGCATCGCGCCTACGTCTACACGCCGGATGGTCTCGTCGCCGGCTACGTCAACATCTGGGGCGACTGGGCGGCGCACCTGAGCTTTGCCGGCTCGTTCGCTTACGGCCACAACTTCCCGCCTGAGTACCCGGTCGACCCGGGACACAGGCTCGGCTACCCCTTCATGATCGACTTCTTCGCCGCCGAACTGGTCCCTCTCGGCCGCTCGCTCACCGAGGCCCTGACCGCCACCAGCGCGATGCTCGGCCTTGCGTTTCCAGCCGTGCTGTACCTGGCCGCGCTGCGATTCACAGCCGGGCGAGGAGCATCCGTGATTGCGGTGTTTGTCTTCCTCCTCAGCGGCGGCCTTGGGTTTGTCTACCTGTTCTCGGACGTGCAGCGGCACGGACTGGCGGCGCTGGCGCACCTTCCACGCGAGTACACGCTCGACCGTGACGTCGACCTGCAGTGGCTCAACCCGGTGCTGGCATACCTGGTGCCGCAGAGGTCGACCCTGTTCGGGTTCAGCCTCGTCCTGATCCTCCTCGTCGTTCTGTGGATCGCGCTGCACAGCGAGTCGAGCTGGACGGCATTCATGTTCGGCGGCCTGGTCGCCGGCATCCTGCCCGTCTTCCACGTCCACGCGTACGGCACCGTCATCGCGCTGCCTGCCTTCTGGGCGCTCGTGAATCGGCGCGTCGAGTGGCTCGCCTATTTCATCCCGGCGCTGCTGATCGGGATCCCGATCCTGGTCTGGATGTGGCCGCCCGACAACACGAGCATCTGCGGTGCGGGGGGCTCGATCGGCGGTTACTGCATCCAGCCCGGCTGGCTTGCGTTCACAGACTGGCAGCGCAACGGCTGGTGGTGGTTCCCGGTCGATGTCACGGCCTTCTGGATCTGGAACACTTCGCTGTTCCTGCCGCTGCTGCTCGTCGGCCAGGCGGTCGTGCGATGGTTCCCGACCGCCTTCCCGACATGGTTTGCGCCGATGTGGCTCTGGTTTGTCGTCCCCAGCATCGTGGTCCTGCAGCCATGGCCGTGGGACAACACCAAGTTCTTCATCTTCTGGGCTTTGCTTGGCAGCATCGTGGTTGGGGGAGTGGTCGCGCGCATGCTCAGCAGCGGACCCATGCCCGCGATCGCCGCTGCGGCCATGCTGGTGCTCCTGTGCCTGGCCGGAGCGCTGGATGTCGCACGCGCATCCGATCCCACCAGGAGCAGCTATCTCTTCACCGACACGGGCGGCATCAAGGTGGCGGAATGGGTGCGCCACAACACGAGCCCGACCGTCGTGTTTGCGGTGGCGGAGGAGCACAACTCTCCGATCCCGACGCTTTCGGGGCGGCGCGAGCTCATCGGCTATCCAGGCTGGCTCTGGACGTACGGGCTGGGCGACTACCAGAGCAAGACGGAAGACGTGCACAAGATCCTCAGCGGCGACGGAACCGCGATGGACCTGGTGCGGAAGTACCACGTCGACTATGTGATGATCGGTCCCCAGGAGATCCCTCGTGGGGGGAGCCGCGCCTACTGGGACGAGCACGGCACGCTCGTTTACGACGACGGTGAGTACGCGGTCTACCGTGTCGGCAATGCGTGATCCGCTGCAGGACCGGGTCCGCTACGGCGCGGGAAGGCGGATGGGCGGCCGCTCAGAATCAGCCGGTTTGGGTGCGGCAGCCTCGCGGTTGGCCTGGAGGACGTCCTCGATCCTGCGTGCGAGTCGCTTCATCTCGCGGTCGCCGCGATCAAGGCGGTTGACGATCTGGAGAAGGATCTCGTCCTGATGCATCAGGTGGTTCATAAGTGCCTTGAGCTCTTCCTCGCCCTTGACGTTGAGCTCGAAGTCCTGCTGCGCCCGCAGGCGTTCGCGATCCGCGAGGCGGTTCAGCGACATCAGCGCGACTGAGACCCAGACCAGGACCTCGACGCTGAGGATGAAGTTGAGGAAGAGAAACGGGTAGCGGTCCCACGGGTGGATCAGGTTGAGAGCGTTCAGACCGATCCAGACGACCATGATCCCCACCTGGACCAGCACGAAAACCCAGCTCCCGACCAGGCGCGCAAAGTCGGCGGCGACTCGGTCGGGGAACGTGAGGCGGCGCTCGACCTCGCGGTTCAGATCACGGACCGGGGGATGATCGTGCTGGTGCTTGATCAGGTCGCGTGCAATGTCTTCGATTTCTCGGGCGATCGACATTCGGGTTTTTTTCCTCTGGGGTTGCTGCGATGAAGTGCGGTTTAGCCCATAGCTTGGCGCAAATGGCCCCTGCCTGGCTACAGAAAGTAAGGAGTCCTAGCCTGCTTTGACGGCGCGCCACATCAGAAAGAGCGGAATCCGCGTCCAGCGTCCCTCCCGGAGGCCAGGTGGCTCCCGCACAGCCTCAATCGCAAAGCCGGCCACCTCGAGGACCCGGAAGTAGCCTTCAAGGGGATATGCCCACCCTGCGAACTCCATCCGCAGCCCGTCGCGCTCAATCGGGATGATCTCGATCCACCGGCGGCCGCCGAGATACGTTCCCGAGATGACAAACCGGGCGTCGTTTTCCGGGGACTCGAACTTGCCCGCGTCCGGGATGGGGTGCGTCACGCAGGCGCACAGCCTTCCGCCGGGGGCCAATACGCGCGCCGCCTCGCGCACGCTGGACTCCATGTCGTCGATGTCCATGAGCGAGTTGTAGAAGACGACGAGATCGAACGACTCGTCTCGATATGGCAGCGCGGCCGCGTCGCACCGCAGGTAACTGCTCGTCTTGTCGGCGTCACCTGCGAGCTTCAAGAGTTCGAATGTCGCGTCGCAGGCGGTGACGCGGTGGCCGCGCTTTACCAGGTCACGCGTGACTCGACCTTCGCCACAACCGACCTCAAGGGTGCGCCGTCCTGGAGCCGGCACGAGCTCGAAGAATGCTGGCGAATACTCCCAGTAGGCGTCAAAGTTCGGTGTGCGGGCCCAGGCCGTCCAGTTGGAGGCTTGCTTCTCCCAATGCTCGCGTGACACAGCCGCTCATCATGCCGACTCAGCGGTAGTCGTGTGAGCGCTGGGCGGGGCGAGGGACGCCGGTCAGCGCCTCGATGTGGCTGGCCAGGACCGAGTGCACGCCATCCTGGCGCTGCATCACTCCGTCGATGATCAGGATCGGCTGGCGGTTGGCGACCTGGCGATACCGGTCGTAGACGTCCGGCTTGATCGTGATGTTGACCTGGCCGAATTCGTCCTCGAGCGTGAAGAAACGAATTTTCTTGGCGGTCGAAGGGGCCTGGCGCGTGATCACCAGGCCGGCGACGCGTACACGCATGTTGTTGGCGATCGCCGGCAGCTTGTTGCTTTCGAGTGCGCCCATCGCACGCAGCTTGTCGCGGCAGAAGTGGATGAGGTGGTGCCCGGTGGAGAGGTCGGAGATTCGGTACTCGAGCTGGTTGGCGTCGAAGTCATCGATCTGCGGCAGTGCTGGAGCAGTGGCGTTGAGGCGCAGCTCGGATTGTTTGTCGATGCCGCGCCGCAAGCCTTTGCCGTGCCAGCGCTCCTGCCAGCCCCAGAGAAGGTCGCGTCGGGGCTTGCCCAGGGCATCGAACGCGCCGACCATGACGAGATTGCGGACCGCGCGTGGGCCGATCGGACCGCCGCGAAGGCGCGCGAGGAAGTCGTCGAAGGATCGGTATCGCCCGCCGCGGTTGCGCTCCTCGACGATCGCCTTGCGACCGTCCTCCCCGAGGTCGCGGACGTAGTTGAAGCCGATGCGCATTGCAAGCTCGGTCTTAACAGGCTGGGTTGACTCGATGAGTACGCTGGAATCGGTTGGAAGGCGGGGGAGGGGCCTGGAACCGAAGGGAGGGCCCCCGGCAGGAGGTATATCTGCAGGCAAGCTGCCCGATTTCCCGCCAGTGCCGGCAGAAGCGGGATTCAAGTCCGCCTGAAAGCCGCGAGTGCCGGCGGATGCGGGAAATTCGGCTGTCTGAGGCAGCCATTCCGGAAGGCAGCGCACGTCCGAGAGGTTGACGTCCACCGGCAGCGCCTTCATCCCATGGCGCTTCAGGTCCTCGACCAGAACGCTCGGGTGATAGAACCCCATGGGCTGGTTGTTCAGCAGCCCGCAGCCAAACTCGACCGGGTGGTGCAGCTTCATCCACGCGGTCTCGTAGGACGTGCGGGCAAACGCGGCCGCATGCGAGCGGCAGAACCCATAGACCGCGAACCCCTGCACCGCCTTGAACAGCTGGTCGGCCACCTCTCGGGGCACACCGTTGGCGAGGCAGCCGCCGATGAACTCATCCTCTAGCGATGACATCTCGACGCGGTTCAGGTGCCGCGTCATCGCGCGGCGAAACCCGTCCGCGCGCCCGGGTTTCATGCCCGCGACGTACATCGCGATCTCGATGATCTGCTCCTGGTAGAGGATCACGCCAAGCGTGTCTTCGAGGATCGGCGCGAGCAGCGGATGCGCGTAGGTGACCTGCTCGCGACCCTGCTTTCGCCGGATGTAGGGATGGACCGCGTTGCCCTGGATCGGTCCAGGTCTGATGATCGCGACCTCGACCACAAGGTCGTTGAACGTCTGCGGCCTGGTCCGCGGCAGCGTCTGCATCTGGGCTCGCGATTCGATCTGGAACACGCCGATCGTGTCCGCCTCGCCACACATCTGGAAGACGGCTGGATCGTTCAGAAGCAGCCGATCGAGGTCGGGCCGGACCCCGGTGGTGTCCTTGATCAGCTCGAGCGCCTCGGCCACGACCGACAGCGTGCGCAGGCCGAGCATGTCCATCTTGATCAGGCCGAGGTCCTCGACGTCGTCCTTGTTGAACTGGACTACGCGCCGTCCCTCCATCGTCGCCGGTTCAACCGGCGCGATGTCGACCAGGGGTTCCCCGGTAACGAGCATCCCTCCGTTGTGAATCGAGAGATGGCGGGGAAATTCGATGACCTCCCGGCACAGCTCGAGGAACTGTTGCCAGCTCTGCGGCCTCATATCGGGAGGTGGGACCGCGCCCGTCATCGAGTCTTCGACGTCTTCTGTGAACCATCTGTCGACGCCTTTGGCCAGTCGGTCCAGCAGCTCGGCCGAGAAACCGAGAGCCTTGCCGACCTGGCGGATCGCCATCCGCGGCTGGAACGTGACGACGTTGCAGACCATCCCGGTCCGCTCCCAGCCGTACTTTTCGTAGATGTACTGGATGACCTGCTCGCGATGCTCGGTCGAGAAGTCGATGTCGATGTCGGGCGTGCTGGTCATCTCCTCGTGGAGGAACCGTTCGAAAAGCAGGTTGTGCTCGATCGGATCGACACGAGTGATCCCGAGCACGTAGGCGACTATCGAGTCCGCGGCTGAGCCTCGGCCCTGACCGGGCACTCCGCGCTCGCGTGCGAAACGCATCAGGTCCCAGTTGATGAGGAAGAACTCGGCGAGGCCTGTCTTCTCGATCACCTCCAGCTCGTGCTGGAGCCGATGCGTCACCGCCGAGGTGATCGGCCGGTATCGATCGCGGACGCCTTCGAAGCACAGCTTGTAGAGGAAGGAGAACGGGGTCTCGCCGTCCGGTACCGGGTAGCCGGGAAAACGGACCTTGCGAAAGTCCAGGTCGACGTCGCACTCCTGGGCGATCTCCCACGGCGTGGCCAGCGCCTCCGAGTGGCCGTTGAAAAGCGGTCGCAACTCGGCTCCGCCCTTGAGGTGGTGCTCTGAGTTGGGAAACAGGTGTGGCCGGGCTTCTTCGAGGGTGGCGCGATGGCGGATCGCGACCAGAACGTCGTGTAGACGGCGGCGTGCGGGAAGGTGATAGTGCACCTGGTTGGTGGCGACGACTCGCGCGCCGCAACGTCTGGCCATGTCCGCGCGCCCTTCGAGGACCCACCGATCCTCCTCCCGCATGTGGTGGTGCAGCTCGCTGAATACGCTGTCCTTGCCCAGCGCCCCCAGCAGCTCTCTTAGCCGCGACTCTTTGTCGGTCGGGCTCAGGTAAAAAAGATCGCCACGATGCTCAGCTACCGTCGCCAGGGTCGTGCGGGCCTCTCCTTTCGGCTGGTCGGCATGCGCAAGGCTGAGCAGGCGGCAAAGGTTCGAATAGCCGCGGAGATTCCTGGCGATCAGGATCAGCTCCTCGCCATCGACCTCCAGGGCGCTGCCGATGATGGGCTTGACCCCAAGCTTGCGGCACGCCTGCAGATGCTTCACCGCGCCGTAGACACCACCGCGGTCGGTGATGGCAAGGGCAGGCATCTCGAGCTCGGCCGCGCGCATGGCCAGCTCATAAGGGTGCGACCCACCGTCGAGAAACGAGAAGTTGGAGTGGCAGTGGAGCTCGACGTACGGCAGCGGCATCAGTCAGGCGGTCGCGACTCAGTCAAAGACACGCTCGAGGAACCACTCGTTGCTCGACATGTCGTGATAGAGCTCGCAGAGCAGGTCGTTGTTGAGCAGCGCCCTCCAGTACTCGCGCACGACTGGCCGGTCCCACCAGCGCGTCTCGATCTTCCAGCGCGCGATGGGGTCGATCGACCCGCTGTAAGCACCGGCGATCGAGATGGGGGCGCCGCCGACGTCGAGCGTGACATCGACGGCGGTAGGCGGGGTCAGCAATCTCGTCACGCGAATCGCTCTTTCGGCACAGGCGACGTGACGAGGGCTGGGGTCGGTTGGTGGATCACATCGTCACCGAAACGTTCCTGAAGTCTTTCCATCGCCGCGGCGACCTCTTCGCTCGAACCGTCGCCGCCGGTCCACAACCTCAGCTGACGCCGGCCCGCCCCTTCGAGCACGGGCAGCTCGATCCACAGCTCGGCGATGGGCGCGCTCGGTTGCCATTCCTTGATCCATGACCCGACCAGGCCGAACAGCTCAGCTGCGCTGCTCAGTGGATGTCGGACGATCGCCTGACGCTGCTCTGGCCCTGCCGACTCCATGACAAGTCGGACCCGGACATGCTTGGCGCCGGCGCCGCGCAGCCCAAGCTCGTCTGCCAGGTCGCCACACAACGCGAGTGCGACGAAGAGCAGTGCTTCGCGATCCTCCACCGGCTCACCGAACTGGCGGTGCGCGCTCGTGAACAGCGGTGGCTTCCACGGCACGAGCTGATCGGGTTCGAGGCCGCGCGCGAGAAGGACGGCACGCCGTCCCTCGCGACCCAGCTGGCTCTCCAGTTCTCGCGGTCCGATGACGGCCACTGCATGCAGGGTGCGCAGGCCGAGAAGGTCTAGTCGCTCGAGCTGCTCAGCATCCAGAGGCAGCTCACGAGAGGGGAAGGGGGCGAGAAAAGCGCTTGCGTCGTCGACCTGCAGCAGGCGGCCAGGCCGTGCGCGAGCGGCGGCAAGTCGCGCCGAGAAAGGTCCTGGAGCAAGACCGAGACGAGGTTCGCGGCCGACCGCCTTCAACAAGCGCCGCCGCGTTTCGCGGATCGATTCTCCGGCTCGGACCACACCTTCGAGGTCGATCCATGCGATCCCCTCGTCGCGCACCTCGATCACAGGGGCAAGGTCATAGAGAGCGGCCGAGATCCGCTCGCGAATGCGCGCGACCGCCTCTTCGTCCGGCAGGACGAAGACAGCCTGCGGACACAGGTGCTCTGCCTGTCGCAGCGCCATTCCGGGAACCACGCCAAATTGATGCGTCTCTTCTGAGGCGGCGACAACGTGCTCGTCCCATCGCCCGACGATGACCGGCCGTCCGTACAGGTCCGGCCGCCTCGCGAGCTCCAGGTGTCCGGTCAGACCACAGCAGACGCGCATTCCGAAAGCTCTCTGACCTGGACCGGCATTTCAGTAATCCGAGCGTGGTAATCCGGCAGCGGCTGAGAACCAAGCGGGTAGCGGATCTCCAGCTCGGTCTCTCCAAGGGGCGGCGCGACGCGGTTTTTCACGCATCGCGCCGACGCCCGGAGGCCGACCAGCAGGCCGCGTTCCCAGCTCCAGTCGACTCGTGAGAATCCAAGACTGAAGCTCGAGGCGTGAGCCAGGGCACGGTTGGGTGACGCGACGACACCCAGGACCACGGTTCCGGAACGGTTCGCCCCTGACTCGAGCTGACCGAGCCAGTGCTCCTGAATCTCGCTCAGCAATAGAAGGAAGCCCGCACCAGCACGTGCCAGAGAGGCGGCCGCTTCACCAGCGGTCTCAGGAGCCGGCGCGCGGACGACGGTCAGCGCGCCCAGCTCAGGAAAGAAGGGAAGGAGTGTCCAGGGATCGAATCCACCGCCGTCGATGACGATCGAGTGGGCGAACTCGTGGGTCGCCCGGGCCAGGAGCGAGAGGGCAAGCGTGAGCTTGCCGCACGTCCCGTCGCCCACGAACAGCGTGACTCTGCCTCTCGGCAAGCCGCCGATCCCGGTGAGGCGGTCGATCGGAGTTCCGCTCGACCAGGGCTGCGGGGGCGGCAGCTCCGCCGCTCTCGTCAGCGACTGGCTGCCGAAGCGGACCCGAATCGAATCAATCGCCAGTTCGAGCTTCTGTGCCTGCATCTTTCTGGAGCCTCGAGGAGAGACGCAGGGAAGAAGTGGAGGCGTCCACAACATATCGAACACCTGTTCGTATGTCAAGGGCGTTAACAGCCCACGGCTATCTTCCTTATATGTCCCGGGTCGTTGTCGTCGGCGGAGGTGTCATCGGATGCGCCGTCGCGGAGCGCCTCAGCCTCGAAAAACATCAGGTCACGCTGCTCGAGCGCGACCAGCTGGCATGCCGGGCCTCCGGTGCGGCGGCTGGGGAGCTGAGTCCCTCCTCACTCGCCTCTGACAGCGAGAGCCTGGCCATGTTCCCTGAGCTCGTGTCCAGGATCGAGAAGGACAGCGCGATGAATGTTGAGTTCCGCCTCCAGCAGGGACTGAAGCCCGCCTTCACGTCCGACGAGGCGCGGACACTGGATCGCGAAAGCGGACGCTGGCTCGACGCGGCACAATGCCGGAAGGCAGAACCAGCTCTCAGCCCGGACGTGCTGGGTGCCGTCCTCCTCGAGCACGCACATCTCACCCCGCCGCGATTCGTGCGCGCGATGGCGCGTGCGGCTGCGGCGCGAGGCGCCGAGATCCGCGAAGGCACGCCCGCGACCGGATTCGATATCACGCTTGACGAGGTGCACCGAGTGCGGACACAGGCAGGCAACCTGGCTGCGGAGTGGGTCGTCATCGCCGCGGGACCGTGGACGAGAGAGGTCGCATCACTGGCGAGGGTCGACGTCGACGTGCGCCCCCAGCGAGGGCAGCTGGCCGCGCTCGGCCCAGGGTCGCTGGTCCTCAAGCGAAGCATCTTCTGGTCCAATGGCTACCTGGTGCCGAAAGGCGATGGCACCGTCATCGCCGGAGGCACTGAGGAAGACTCAGGTTTCGATGATCGTCCGACGGTGGCCGGCATCGCGAGTCTGCTCGAGCTCGCTCGCAAGCTTGTGCCTGGCCTCGCGGCCGCAAGCCTGGAACGCGTGTGGGCGGGGCTGCGGCCCATGACGGCCGACGGCAAGCCGATCGTGGCGGTGACAGGGCCGCGCAACCTGGTCGTCGCGACGGGTCATCACCGCAAAGGGATCCTGCTCGCGCCTCTGGCGGCGATGCACGTCGCCGAGCTGATCACCAGGGCGTGACAACAAGAACAGCCGAACCTTTTTCGGAAGGAGAGCAGCGCCGCTTGCCCGCCGAAGGCGGGACAGCTTACGTGCAAGGGCGCCCGCGACGAAGTCGTGGGCAGCGTGAGAGGAAACCATTTGGGTTTCCTCTCATAAAAGATCGCCGGGGCTCCACAGAACCCCGGCGCCTAACGGACTTACGGAACGATTGAAGAGAAGTGCCTTACTTCTTCTTCGAGGACTTCTTCGCGGCCTTCTTGGCCGTCTTCTTGGCTGCCTTCTTCTTGGCCATCAGTTACCTCCTTCTCCTGAAGATATGGACCCGATAGGTTCCATAGGTTGGGCGGGATTCTTGCGTTGGTGAGACGTGAACAGGATGTCTCCTACACGCACCTCCTCTGCAACCCCACGGGTTTCGCCGCGGACCCTCATTGATAAGGACTCCGAGACGTTGGCGGTTGTCCGAAATGGTCCGCTTTCTCGCGTCGGGTCCGTTGCCTCTGTGGTGGCAACCACGAGCAGCATCGCCATACAAGGTGTTGTGATACTCGATGAGCACCTCTCACGTCAATCCCTCGTGAAGATTTTTTTGACGGAGGTCTTGTGGAAATTTCTGCGGAGGTCGCGATGATGACGATCATCAACGATGTTTGCGACGACCGCTGACACGCTGCGACGATAGACGCATGCGAGTCGTCCTCGGTCATGGTGCATCAGGCACCGCCGCGTCGATGAAGCCCTACGTCCTCGGTTTCAAACGACGTGGAATCGACGCGATAGCTGTTGACCTACCGCGTGGGGGCGCGGAAAAAGCAGTACCGGTCTTCATCAAGACGTCGGGGCGTGGACGCGAGGTCGTCGGAGGTGGTCAATCGTTCGGTGGAAGAGTCGCGAGCATGGCTGCGGTCGAGGCTGACTTCGGTGGTCTCGTGCTTTTCTCGTATCCGCTGCACCGTCCGGGCTTTCCCGACCAGCTGCGCACCGAGCACTGGCCGCGAATCCACTGCCCGACCTTGTTCTTGAGCGGGGACCGCGACCCTTTCGCCCGCATCGACCTGCTGAAAGAGAAGATCAAGATCATTCCCAACGCTCGGCTCGAGGTTTTCAAGGGCCAGGGCCACGGCCTGCTCGCCGTGCTCGACCAGGCGCTCGACGTCGCCACCGACTTCCTGGAGAAGAACGTCAGATGACCGCCAGCCAGCACATGCTCGACGCCAACGGCTTGCGCTTTTTCGCCCTTGCCGACGGTCCGGCCGACGGCGAGATGGCAGTCCTGCTCCACGGTTTTCCCGAGGGTGCGGAGTCGTGGCTGAAACAGGTTGCGGCGCTCGCGCGAGCGGGCCTGCTCGTGGTCGCGCCCGACATGCGGGGCTACGGTCGGAGCGATGCACCGGACCAGGTGGGTGACTACGCGATGGCAAACCTGGTTGAGGACGTAGCCGGGATCATCAAGGCGTTCGGGCGAACCAGCGCGCACGTCGCCGGCCATGACTGGGGCGCGATGGTGGCATGGTTTTTCGCCGGTCGCCATCCGGGGATGACGAAGACGCTCACCGTGCTCTCCGTCGGCCATCCGGCAGCGCTTGCGGCCGCGGCGGCCGATGACGACGACCAGAAGACCCGCTCCGGATACATCAACCTCTTCTTGCAGGAAGGGAAAGCTGAATCCGTGCTTTCCGAGGACGGGTTCAGGAGGTTGCGCGCGATGCTCTCCAGCGGCATACCAGACGGCATTGCAGAACAGTTCGTTCGCGGCGCATCAAGGCCAGGGAGGTTGACCGCAGGGCTGAACTACTACCGGGCCAATCTGTCGCGCGATAAACCGTGGAGCGCGCTCGGCCAGGAGCTGAAGATCAAAGCACCGACGGTGCTGCTGTGGGGTGACCAGGATCCCGCGCTCGGGCGTTTGCAAGCCGAGAACACTGCGCAACACATGACAGCTGACTATCGACTCGAGGTCCTCAAAGGCGCGGGACACTGGCTTCAGTTCGAACGTCCCGACGAGGTGAGCCGCTCGCTGGTGCAAGCGGTCTCAAAGTAAGCTTTCAGCGATGCTGCGGCCTGGCGAGTCAGAAAGGCGGCAAGGTCTGCGCCGCCTCGATGACATCCTGGAGAGCCTCGAGCAACTGAATCTTCACGACAAGACAGAGCTTCCGGACCACGTCGCCGAGGCGCTCGTCATGCTCGGGATAGAGCAGCCCCATTCGATTCCGATCCCCCAGCTGATTGAGCGTGTATGGGCCATGCAGCAGCCATACCTCATCACGATCGTGGTGGAGCGAAGGCGCCGTCGCCGGCGCAAGGTGTCCACGGAATCCCCGCTGCCTGACCAAGCGCGCTGAGACCCAGCGAGTGGCTCGACGTTTTCTCTAGGATCGGCGCCGGCGCGCGCCGCGCGGTGCTCCCGCTTTCTGGGACCGAGGCAGGCCGGGCTTCGCTTAGCGTCGGAGCCGGCGGCGACACGACGATCGAGCTCGACCGCGCCTCCGAGGTCGTCGTGTTCGCGGAGCTCGCCGGCCTGGCCGAGCGTGGTGAGAAGTTCTCCGTCCTCTCTGAAGAAGCAGGCCGCAGGGATTTCGGCGCCGCGTACCCTCTCGTCCTCATCGATCCGGTAGACGGCAGCCTCAACGCCAAGCAAGGTGTGCCGCTGTTCGGCCTGATGCTGGCGGTCCTCGACGGCCCGACCCTTGACGACGCCTACGTCGGATTCGTCATGAACCTCAACACCGGCGAGGAATGGACCGCGGTTCGCAAGCAAGGCGCATCACGTCAGGGCAAACCACTCGACGTGATGCGACCTTCGGACCGCGGTCGAATCGAGCTGCTCGGTCTCGAGAGCACACCGCGCGCCCTCAAGGTCGCCCAGCCCCTCGTGGAGCGCGCCTCCAAGATCCGCATACTGGGCTCGATGGCGCTTTCGATCGCTGTCACCAGCGCAGGAGGCTTCGACGCTTTCTGCGCTCCGATCCCGGTCCGGGTATTCGACACTGCCGCGAGCCTGCTTCTGCTTCGCGAGACCGGCGGAGTCGCGACCACGCTCGAAGGCGAGCCCGTCGGAAAGTTGCGCTGCGACCTGGAGACCAGGACGACTCTGCTGTGTGCGCCGAGCCCCGAGCTTCACACACGCGCGCTGGCGATTCTCCGCCGGCCGCGTTGAACCTGGATCCTGGCCGGACCGTCTTCATAATCCTCAGCTTCGAGGGTCCGGACGTCTACAGCCAGGCCGGCGGCCTTGGAGTGCGCGTCACTGGGCTGTCGCGGTCGCTTGCCCGGATGGGCTACACCACGTTCCACTATTTCTGTGGCGACCCGGACCTGCCCGGCGAAGAAGCCCTCGAAGGTGGCCGGCTCCGGCTGAGGCGCTGGTGCCAGTGGATCTCCGCGCAGCATCGCGGAGGTGTGTACGACGGCGAGGAGGGCAAGATCCGCGACTGGAACTACAGCCTTCCACCCAGCGTCATCGACAATGTGATCGCGCCGGCGGTTGCCGAAGGCAAGCACGTGGTTATCCTCGGCGAGGAGTGGCACACCTCCTGGTCGATGAGGTTGATCTCAGACTTGCTTTACTACCGCGGCGTTCGCGACCGCGTGGTGATGCTCTGGAACGCCAACAACACGTTCGGATTCAATCGGATCGACTGGCCTGGACTCAACCTGGCCTCGACCGTCACCACGGTCAGCCACTACATGAAGTTCCGAATGTGGGAGTGGCAGCAAAACCCTATCGTCATCCCGAACGGAATCCCGCGCGAGGCGATCGTCGACCCTGATCCCAGGGTCGTCACCGAGCTCAGGACGGCTGCCGGCGCCGATCACCTGTGGTTCAAGATCGGCCGCTTCGATCCCGACAAGCGCTGGCTGATGGCGGTTTCGGCCGCAGCGAACCTGAAACGGCGTGGACAGAGCGTGAAGCTCGTCATGCGGGGAGGACGCGAGCCGCACGGAGCCGAAGTGCTCGGACACGCCCAGCATCAAGGGCTGGTCGTGCGCAATGTCGGTGCGCCGGCCAACAGCGATGAGCTCGGGACGCTGCTGCGGCAGACCGAGGGGGCGGACGTCATCAACCTGACCACCTTTATCGATGACGCGGTCGTCAAGACGATTTACTCCACCAGTGATGCGGTTCTCGCCAACTCGGGCCACGAGCCGTTTGGTCTCGTGGGGCTCGAGGCCATGGCCGCGAGCGGCGTCGCCGTCACCGGCTCCACGGGCGAGGACTACGCGGAGGCTTACCGCAACGCGGTCGTTCTGGAGACTGATGATCCGATCGAGATCGTCACCGAACTCACGGTGCTGAAGGCAAAACCGAATCTTGCCGCCCACCTGCGCAAGCGTGGCCGCGCCACCGCCCGCGAGTATGTCTGGGAAAACGTGGTCGAGCAGCTGTTCTCACGCATCGAATTCGCGGCCGAGCGCCAGGCCGTGACCCTACCTGAAGCACCGCCTCTAAGGAAGCCGCCGCGCTCTGAACGCAAGGCCGCCCCCAGGTCGTCTGCGATCATGGAGCCGAATCCATGAAGCCGCTTCACGTCGCATTCGTCTGGCACATGCACCAGCCGTATTACAAGGACGATCTCACCAGCACCTACCTGCTGCCGTGGGTGAGGCTCCGCTCGGCGAAGGACTACTACAAGATGCCGGCCTTACTGGACGGCTATCCGAAGGTGCGGGCGACCTTCAACCTCGTTCCGGCACTCCTCGCGCAGATCGAGGACTACGGCAAGGAAGAGTCGCTCGACCTGTTTCTCAACCTCAGCAAGCGCGGCGCGGGCGATCTCTCCGCCGAAGAGCGCGACTTTGTGCTGCGCTGGATGCGCGAGTCGCCGCGCGCGCTTCGGGTCCAGCAGTCGCCGCGTTATCTCGAGCTTGCGTCGAGGCCGGGCGACGCGCAGTTCACGATCGCTGACATTCGCGACATCCAGGTGTGGTTCAACCTCGCGTGGTGCGACCCGGTCTGGGTGGAGTCCGATCCTGGTCTCGCCGAGCTCAAGCGCAAGGACCGCGATTTCAGCGAAGAGGACAAGACGATCCTCTTCGCGGCTCAGCTCGAACGCATCCGCAGCGTCATTCCCAAGTACCGTGAGCTCGCCGAACGTGGGCAGGCCGAGCTCACTTTCTCGCCCTACTACCACCCGATCCTTCCGCTCATCTGCCATGTCGATTCGGCCCGCAGCGCAAACCCGCAGATCCAGCTCCCGGACCACCACTTCTCCCACCGTGAGGACGCGGAGCGGCAGATCGAGCTCGGCATGGGACTGTTCGAGCGCATGCTCGGGCGCCGGCCGAAAGGAATGTGGCCGTCCGAGATGGCGGTCGGGGAGAGCGTGATCGGCCTGGCCGAGAAGGCAAAGCTCGACTGGATGATCAGCGACGAGGAGGTCCTCGCGCGATCACTCGAGGGCAACTTCAACCGCGACGACCACCTCTACCAGCCGAAGCGCGTGGCTCGCGAGGGTGGCTCGGTCGCAATTGTTTTCCGCGACTCGCAGCTGTCCAACGCCATCGGCTTCGACTACCAGCGCGTTTCCTCAGTCGACGCGGCTCGTGACCTGATCGGCCGGCTGCGCCGGATTCGCGACCTGCAGGGCGACCGCGATTTCCTGGCCGTGATCGCGCTCGACGGCGAGAACGCGTGGGAGTTCTATCCGCGCGACGGTCACGACTTCCTGAACGCGGTCTACACCGAGCTCGAGTCGACCTCGGACATCGTGACCACGACGGTCTCCGACTTTCTCGCCGACAACTCCCCGCAGCAGCAGCTCCATCACCTTCACACGGGAAGCTGGATCGGGGCGAGCCTCGACACGTGGATCGGTGATCCCGAACACAACGTCGCGTGGGACCTGCTGGCCGAGACGCGCGACTGGCTCGACGCGCAGTCGCAGCAGCGGCCGAAGGATTCCCAACAGGCGGCGCTCGCGTGGCGCGAGATCCTGATCACCGAAGGCAGCGACTGGTTCTGGTGGTTCAGCCGCAAGCACGACTCGGGCATGGACCCGATCTGGGACAACCAGTTCCGGCTGCACCTGCGCAACGTGTACAAGCTCATGGGCGCCCGCGCGCCGGCCAGGCTGTACCAGCCGATCATCAAGCGCGCGCCGACGCCTGAACGAGGCGTCCCGTCCACTCTCATCAGCCCCCGTTCGCGATACGACCCGGCCTGGGCACAGGGCGGCTACTACCTCGTCGGATCTGGCTTTGGGGCGCTGCACCGGCCGGCCGGGGTGGTCGAGCGCGTCTACTACGGCAACGACGAGGACAAGATGTACTTCCGCATCGACTCGCCTCGCTCGGGCCAGGAGCTCGAGTCGCAAAACGTCGAGTTCTGGATCTACCTCTCGGGAGCACCGGCGGTCGACGGCGGAGGCGACGTCGAGCTGCCACTGCCGCCGACGGCGATGGGTGAGCTCGGATTTGATCCGGCATACGCGGTGCGAATCACGCCGCGCGCCCAGAGCGGCACGATCACCGTGGCGAAGGTGGTCGATCCTCTGACGAAGGCCAACACCGAGGCAACCTGGGATGTCGAGGATCCGTTTGCCGTCGCCATCCCGTTCCGCCAGCTCGGCAAGCGGTCCGGCGATGCATTCGAGCTAGCGCTGATCGTCAGTCGGGAAGGCCGTGACATCGAGGTCGTTCCGCCATCGGGCGCGCTGGGGATTCGCGTCCCCGGGCAGGCGGCAGAGGTCGAGGTGCCGCACGCACAGCACCTCAAGGTGCTGGTTGCCACCGCTGAGCTTGCTCCGTTCGCCAAGCTCGGGGGCGTTTCCGACGTGGCCGCCTCGCTGTCGAAGGAGCTGCACCGGATCGGCCATGACGTTCGAATCGTGCTGCCGCGCTACCGGCAGGTGGACATCGGGCGGTTCGGCCTGCAGCCGGTCGTCAGGGATCTGCAGGTTCCGCTCGGGACGGACAGGATCGCCGCGACGATCTACGAGGGGCGCATCGGCGAGATGGCCGTCTACTTTGTGGATTGCCCGCCGCTCTACGACCGCGACGGCATGTTCGGCTTCGGCGACGACGACGCGCGGTCGGTTTATTTCTGTCGCGCCGTCCTCGAGATGATGCCGGCACTCGATTTCTTCCCGGACGTCATCCACGTCCACGACTGGTATGGCGCGCTGATCCCAAACCTGCTCGATCGCGTGTACGACGGCGATGCGTACGCGGACATCGCAACCACGCTCACGATTCACAACCTGTCCGCGCAGGGCATTTTCGGCTTTGGGGCCTTGATGCTGGCCGGCCTGCAGGAGTGGGGCCTGATCCGGCTCGGGATCCCGGGCCTCGACAACGTGGTCAATGTTCTGGGGCGGGGGATCCACTTCGCCGACGTCGTGAACACGGTCAGCGAGAGCTACGCCCGGGAGATCCAGACGCCCGAGTACGGCGAAGGCCTCGACGAGCTGCTGCGCCGCAACACGCACAAGCTCCACGGGATCCTCAACGGGATCGACTACGAGATATTCGACCCCGAGCGGGACCCTTACATCCCGCATCACTACTCGGCCGACGAGCCGCAGAACAAGGTGGCGTGTCGCGCTGCTCTACGCGCGGAGCTTGGCCTCGAGGACGTCAAGCGCCCCGTGTGCGCGATCGTCTCCCGCTTCTACGACGTGAAGGGCTTCGACCTGATCGAGCAGGCGATCCCCGAGCTGCTGGAGCTCGGCCTGCAGGTTGTCGTGATCGGCACGGGCGACCGGCGCTACGAGGACATGTTCCACCGATGGGCGGGCGAGCGGCCGCGGCAGGTTGCGGTCGCGGTCGGCTTCGACGCCGCCCTGGCGCAGCGGATCTACGCGGGGGCCGACATGCTGTGGATGCCTTCGAGATTCGAGCCGGGCGGGCTGGCGCAGCTGATCGCGCTCCGCTACGGAACGATCCCCGTGGTGCGTGCGACGGGAGGCCTGGCCGACACCATCAGCGACTACGAACCCGTCGCCCAGACCGGAAACGGCTTCCGGTTCGGGCCGTACGACGCATGGCAGTTCTTTGCCGCGGTGGTCCGGGCGGCCGAGACGTTCCGGCATCCGTCGGTGTGGGCCTGGCTGGTCCAGCACGCGATGAACGAGGACGTGTCCTGGTCGAGGTCGGCGCACAAGTACGTACAGCTCTACCTGGCGGCGATCGCTTCGCGCCGCGAGCAACGCGGCCTTTCCCGCGCCGAAGAGCCGGCGGCCTCGACCTCAGCCACCCCAGTCGGACAATAACTCTCCAGCGTCGCCTTGGCGGCCGAGTTTATCTCGGCCGCGACTTGTCCATTACGCCACCCAGACGCGGTTGCGAGTGCCTACTTAGACAAGTCCGAACCATATACCGGAGGGAGAGCAGGCCCGTCGCGAAGCGACCGGCCGATGAGAGCGAACCATTTGGGTTCCCTCTCATACACACTCTCCAGCGTCGCTTTGGCGGCCGGACTTGCTCCGGCCGCAACGCACGTTGCAGTTGCGTCTCCCAAGCGCTGCTTCGAGTCTTACTTAGATAAGACCAAACCGTATACCGGAATGGGAGCAGCGCCTGCGGCGAAGCGGCACGCGCGATGAGGGAAAACCATCTGGGTTTTCCCTCATACCAGCGTCGCTTTGGCGGCCGGACTTGCTCCGGCCGCAACGCACGTTGCAGTGCGTCTCCCAGCGTTGCTTCGAGTGCCTACTTAGACAAGTCCGAACCATATACCGGAGGGAGAGCAGGCCCGTCGCGAAGCGACCGGCCGATGAGAGGGAACCATTTGGGTTCCCTCTCATACACACTCTCCAGCGTCGCTTTGGCGGCCGGACTTGCTCCGGCCGCAACGCACATTGCAGTGCGTCTCCCAGCGTTGCTTCGAGTGACTACTTAGAAAAGCCCAACCGTATACCGGAGGGAGAGCAGGCCCGTCGCGAAGCGACCGGCCGATGAGAGGGAACCATTTGGGTTCCCTCTCATACCTATCCACCCCAGTCGGGCAATAGGCGGAGCTGTTCGACCCGGCGGGCGCCGGGACCGTAGGCGGTGTTGAAGTAGTCGATCACCATCCGCCGCGCGGCGAACTGTGTCACCACGTTGCGGATCGAAGCCTTCATCATCCCGACCCATCGCTGGGGGATGCCGGACTCGTCGCGGTCGTAGAACGCCTGCACCACCTCACGCTCGAGCAGACGAAACAGGCCCTCGGCCTCCGCGACGTCGTCGATGTCCTGGCGGTCGAGGGTTGCTCCTGACGGGATCGCCCAGCCGATCTCGGGGCGGTACGCCTCATCCCACCAGCCGTCGAGGATGCTGACGTTCAGCACGCCATTTGCACCAGCCTTCATCCCGCTCGTGCCACTCGCCTCCAGGAATCGGCGCGGATTGTTGAGCCAGACATCCGCGCCCTGGACCAGGTGCCGGGCCAGGGCGATGTCGTAGTCCTTGAGAAAAACGACTCGAGGTTCCTCGCGCGCCAGGGCGACGATGCCGGCGACGATGTCCTTGCCCGGCTGGTCGGCAGGATGCGACTTGCCAGCAAACAGGATCTGCACCGGACGCTTCGCGTTGCGCAGCAATTTGGTGAGTCGCGGCCTGTCCCTCAGGATCAGGTTGGCCCGCTTGTACGGCGCGAAGCGCCGGCCAAACCCGATCGTCAACGTGTTCGGGTCGAGCTCTCGCGGGGTCTCTGCGCGCTCGTCCGAAAACTGGAAGAGCCTGCGCTTGAGGTCACTGTGAATCGCCCACAGGTCCGCGGCTGGAATCTCGTTCACGGCGTGCCATCGGCCGTCCGAAGGATCGAGGTCCCACCAGTCGGGACCGACGTAGCGATTCAGCAGGTCCGCGATCTCCGGTGCGACCCACGTCGGCATGTGCACACCATTGGTGACGGAACCGATGGGGACCTGGGCCTCGGGGAGACCGCGCCACGCGTCTTTCCACAACCGTCGGGACACCGCTCCGTGCAGCCGGCTCACGCCGACCGATTGGTCGGCGAGGCGGAGTGCTGCGTACGTGGTGCAGAGCCTCTCTCGAGGATCGCCTGGACGCTGGCGGCCCAGGTCCATGAAGCGGTCGAACGAAATTCCGACCTGGCTGAGATAGGGGCCGAGCTGATCCCAGACCAACCCGGCGTCGAAGTAGTCGCTGCCCGCCGCGATGGGCGTATGCGTGGTGAACACGATTCCGGCCCGGGCAACAAGGCGCGCCTCCTCGAGCGTCATCTGCCGAGACGCGCGGAGCTCGCGGATGCGCTCGATCGCGCAAAGAAAGCTGTGGCCCTCGTTGAGGTGGAAGACGCCGGAGTCGATGCCCAGCGCACGCAGCGCGCGCACACCACCGATCCCAAGGACGATCTCCTGGCGAAGACGCCTGTCCGGCTCGGGCACGTAGAGCCGGTCCGTGATGTTGCGGAGGTCCTGCGGATTCGCCTCCAGGTCGGTATCGAGCAGGAACAGCGGCACCCTGCCTACCTGCGCCCGCCAAACGGCGATGCGCACGTTGCGCGTGCCGATCGGCGCCTCGACCTCGACGCCTGCGATCTTCCGCACCGGCAGGTCGGCGCCGCGGTTCTCCGAATAGACCTCGAACTGTCGCCCGCCCGCGTCGATGTCCTGCCGTCCGAATCCCTGCCTGTAGAGGAGCCCGACCGCAACCAGGGGCAGGCCGAGGTCGCTCGTCGCTTTGAGGTGGTCGCCCGCCAGCACGCCGAGCCCGCCGGAGTAGATGGGCAGGCATTCCGAGAGCCCGAACTCGAGCGAGAAGTAGGCAATCGCCATCGGCGCTTGCGCGTCCATGAAGCGCGGATGACGGTCGTAGTACCCGCGGTATGCGGCGCGCGCTGCATCCATGGCCTGCCGTACCTCTTCGCGCTCGAAGGCTCGCTCGAGTCCGTCAGAGCCGAGCTGGGTCAAGAGCAAGACCGGGTTCTCGCGCGTCGCTTTCCACAGGTCGGGGTCGAGCGCCCGAAACAAAGTCTGGATGCTGGGCTGCCATGTCCAGAGCAGGTCGTAGGCGAATTCGTTCAGTTCGTCCACCACGAGCATAAGATCGTAGTGAGGAAGGGAGGATGAAGGCCGTCGTGATGGCCGGAGGCGAGGGGTCGCGCCTTCGACCGCTGACCAGCAACATGCCGAAGCCGCTGGTGCCGGTTGCGGGCCGGCCGATCATGGAACACATCCTTCTGCACCTGCGTCGGCACCAGCTTCGCGACGTGGTGGCGACGGTTCAGTACCTGGGTGCATCCATTCGCAACTACTTCGGTGACGGGTCGGACCAGGGCGTGGCGCTTACGTACTCGGTGGAGGATTCGCCTCTCGGAACCGCGGGTTCGGTAATGCTCGCTCGTCAACAGCTGAACGAGACGTTCGTCGTCATCTCAGGCGATTCGCTGACCGACATCGACCTCGGTGCCGCCGCGCGATTCCATCGCGAACGCAAGGCGATCGCGACAATCGTGCTGAAGCCAGTGCCCAATCCACTCGAGTACGGAGTCGTGGTCGTCGACGACGGCGGCGCCGTGCAGCGCTTCATTGAAAAACCGAGCTGGGGCGAGGTGATCTCCGACCTCGCCAACACAGGTATCTACATCCTCGACCCCGCCGTGTTCAAGTTCTTCCGTCCCGGCGAGGTCACCGACTGGGCGGGCGACGTTTTTCCAAAGCTGCTCAAAGAGGGTGAGCACGTCTTCGGCTGGATCGCCGACGGCTACTGGGAAGACGTCGGCAGCCATGCCGCTTATGTCAAGGCCAACTTCGATTGCCTCCTGGGCAAGGTCAAGGTCCAGCTCCCGGGAGACCGGGTGGGGGACACGCTATGGATTCACCCGGACGCTGAGATCTCGAGCGGCGCGCGGGTGGACGGACCTGCCCTGATCGGCGCGGGCGCGAAGGTGCGCGACGGCGCATGGGTGAACGGACCGACGGTCATCGGCGCCTACAGCACGATCGACTCCGGCGTGAAGATCTCGAACTCGATCGTCTGGGACCACAGCTACATCGGCTTGAACTCGCGCCTTCGCGGCTCGGTCGTGTGCCGGTCGGTGACGATCAAGAACGGCTGCCTCCTCGAAGAGGGGAGCGTCATCGGCAGCGACGTGACGATCGGAGCGGGCTCGAGCGTCAACGCCAACGTCCGCATCTGGCCGAACAAGGAGGTCGAGCCGGGCGCCGTGGTGCACGAGTCGATCATCTGGGCCGGTTCCTGGAAGCGTGGGCTCTTCACCTCGTACGGACTCAACGGGCTGATCAACATCGAGATCACGCCCGAGTTTGCATCCCGTCTCGGCGCAGCGATCGGAGCGCTGACGCCGAAGGGAACGGACATCGCCGTGTCACGCGACTACACGCGGTCGGCGCGCATGATCGGCCGCGCGCTCATGTCGGGGATGATCTCGTCCGGCACCAACGTGATCGACCTTTCGGTGCTCCCGGCGCCCGTGTGCCGGTACTGGGCCCGCCACAACCACATTTCGGCCGTGCAGGTGCAAACGTCACCGGTGGATCCGCGCTCGGCGGACATTCGCATCTTCGACGACCTGGGCCTCGATATCGACAAGCGCAGCGAGCGCAAGCTCGAAGGGCTTTTCTTCCGCGAGGACATCCGGCGCGTCTCGCATTACGAGATGGGCCGCATCACGAGGCGCGACCAGCAGACCGAACGCTACCTGGCAGATCTGATCGGCAAGCTGGATCTCGAGGCGGTGCGAGGGGCGGCCTTCAAAGTTGTGATCGACTACAACAACGGCGCATCGGCGATGGTCCTGCCCGAGATCCTTCGCGAGCTCAACTGCTCGGTCATTCCACTCGACGCGGCCCCCGCGGAGATCGTCATGGAACAGGACGACGCGACGTTTCAGGCGCACCTCCAGGAGATGGGGGTGATCACGGCGGCGGTGAAGGCCAAGCTTGGGGTCTTCATCGACACACCGGGTGAGCGGTGCTTCATCGTCGACGAATTCGGACATCTGTTCACGCACGACGAGGCGTTCGCGGTGCTCACCCGCCTGGTGTTGACCGGCAAGCCGGGCATGGTCCTTGGACCGGCGTCGTCGTCCCTGGCGTTCTCGATGATCGCGGACGAGCTCGGGAGTCGATTCGTGCCGACCAAGCTGACGCCTGGCGCAGTTTTGCGCGCCGCCCAGCACACGGAGACGGTGCTGGCCTCGGACGGGTTGGGCGGTTACTGCTGGCCGGACTTTGCGGCGTCGTTCGACACGATCTTCACGATCGCGCGCGTGCTGGAGCTGCTGGCCACGAGCGGAACGTCGCTCGGCGCGCTGCGCGCAACTATTCCGGAGGTGACGCACCGGATCGCGGTCGAGTTCTGCCCCTGGGAGGTGAAGGGGCGGGTCATGCGGACGATGATGGAGCGCCACCTGAAGGACAGGGTCGATCTGACCGACGGAGTGAAGGTGTTCGTCGAAGACGGGTGGGTGCTGGTGGCGCCGGACGCCGACCGACCTGAGTACTACGTGATCGCCTCGACGACGAACGCGGCACACGCGGACCGGCTGGTCGCGGAGTACTCGCAGCTCGTGCGGTCGGTGGTGGCGGAAGCGGCGCCCCAGGCGGAGGCGGTCGTCGAAACGTAGTCATGCCTTTGAGCTGGGCGTATGCTCTCGCCAGGTTTGAATTGAGGTGAAAGCGACCCTGACGGCTCACATCAAGATCGACGTATCTGCGTGGGAGAGAGTTCAGGGCCTGGCGCTGAAAGACGGCCGCCCGCTGCCGGAGGTGTTGGGAGACCTGCTCCAGCGCGCTTCCGAGGAGCCAGGTTCTGAGACGCCCAAAGCTGAACCGTATGAGTTGCCACCGCTAACGCGCTTGTGGGTGCAGCGCCATCCCGACACGATCATCGAGCGCGACTGACTCCTCGCGATCGCTCCGGCGGCCCCCCACGTCGCGAGCGCTCCGCTCCGCTCCCGTAACAACCCGGTGAGCGGGAGCGACCTAAAATCGTTTTTCTGCCGAGCGGGAGTAGCTCACCTGGCAGAGCGCGACCTTCCCAAGGTTGAGGTAGCGGGTTCGAGTCCCGTCTCCCGCTCCAGCCGCAGCTTCGCTGCGGCTTCCGCGGGAGACGGCTGCGCCTTGTTTGAAAGTCGCGCGCGGGATTGACCGCGCGCGTGGCGCTCCAGTCGTACTTTGCTGCGACCGTCGCGGGCGACGGCTGCGCCTTGTTTGAAAGTCGCGCGCGGGATTGACCGCGCGCGTGGCGCTCCAGTCGTACTTTGCTGCGACTGTCGCGGGCGACGGCTGCGCCTCTGTCTCTTATACACATCTGACGCTGCCGACGACTTGTACACCGTGTAGATCTC
>JBKPCF010000016.1:0-18786 GCA_046727235.1 Candidatus Dormiibacterota bacterium | reverse complement strand
TCGCCTTAGTGCCGACCACAGCTCGAAGCGATGTGCGGCTTGTTGATCGTGACTACTTCATCAGCGCGATCAGGGAGCCCTGATTCGGCGCTGGGGCACCGCCGCGCACGACTATGCAGCTGGCGGCCCAACAGCACATTCATGTATGCCAGACGGACAATGTCGGCAATCAAGGGTCGTGCGTTAAGCCGACGTCGAGGAGGCCGAGATGGAGCGATCGAGACAGGACGCGAACAAAGCCGTTGTTCGGCGGTACGTTGAGGAATACCAGGTCGGCGGACGCGAAGAGGTGGCCGACGAACTTGTCGCCGCCAACTTCATTCACCATGGCGGCCCGGCTTGGTCGGGTACGTATTTCGGCAAAGCATTGGCCAAGCCGCAGTTCGTGGCAATGCTTCGCACTGCTTTCCCCGACATTGCTGCGGTTATCCATGACCAGATCGCCGAAGGTGACATGGTCGTGACCCGCAAGACCTTTCAAGGCACACACCGAGGCGAGTTCATGGGCGTTCCCGCAACGGGGAAACACGTCGTCATCGACGTAATCGACATCATACGGATCGCAGATGGCCAGCTGATCGAGCACTGGAACGTGTTGGACATGCTCGGCTTGATGCAGCAGGTCGGCGCGCTGCCTACGCGAGGACCGACACCCGGCTAGCAAGATAATGCTGTCTGGGGCTGATTGGAAGACCGGTCAAGGCGTCAAACAAGGTGTGTCGACTGGTCACCGGTCGAGCCAATGCCTTGGAGGTGGAAATGGGGGCGTCTAGTTCGGAGGAAAACAAGGCCGTCGTTCGTCGCTACGTGGAGGAGTATCAGATCGGAGGCCGGAGCGAGGTCGCAACCGAGCTCGTGGCAGAGGACTTGATTCACCATTCGGGGCCCGCGTGGGGGGGCACAAAGATAGGTCGCGAATGGGCCACGATGTTTGTGACGATGCTCCATGGTGCTTTTCCTGACATCAAGGCCGTCATCCACGATCAGATCGCAGAAAGCGACATGGTCGTGACCCGCAAGACATTTTACGGGACCCATCTGGGCGAGTTCATGGGGGTCGCCCCGACAGGTAAATCGGTTGTGATCGACGGGATCGACATCATTCGAATCGCCGACGGCCACCTGGCTGAGCATTGGACCGTGGTGGACACGCTCGGCCTCATGCAGCAGATCGGGGCGTTATCTTCACCTGGGCCAACGAACCGCTGACAAGAGTCTCGCTACAGAAGGCGCCATTCTGACGCTGCGTGTTGGTGCTCGCGCAGGGAGTCGAACCCTGAACCTTGGGATTAAGAGGAGATTGACCGCCCGTGTCTTGACGCGTCAGGCCGTGCCAGGACGTGCCTGACGTACTCAGTGGTCTGACGCGTCTGTGTCACGGAGCGTCCTGACGTGTCACAGAGTGTCCCGGCTAAGCTGTCAAATAAGCTGTCAAACGTCGCGCGAGATGCGTGACGGTCATGGGCGTGAGTGGCGGCGACACTCGAATCGACGTCCGTACAAAGAGGTGGCCGCAACCTTCAAGCGATCGAAGGTTGGCGGCCAATCCTTCACATGCGGCTTAGACCCTAGCGGCCTGCTTGATCTCGGCGAAGGCTGCCTCGAAGATCTCCACCTTGACGTCAGCGGCGCCGGCTGCGTCCGCCGCGTCGCGGCGCAGGCCACTTACTTTCTGCTCACTCGCCTCGAGGTCGGCAAGCGTGTCCCAAATCGTGGACACGGTGCTCCGGCCCGTCATCCGGTCGACATTCATGATCAAGCCCCGGTAGCCTTTCTGGGCCTTCAACTCCGGGAGCACCTGCTTCTGAATGAACTTGATCGCGTTGTCGATCTTGTCTGGGGCTCCCGCGACAGTGTTGAGCCTGACGAAGGTGCCCGCCTTGGGCGGCTGTGTCCGCTCCTGGATCACCTGCTCGAACCGCTCGACGTTTACGATCGACCCGCCCATCGCGGCAGCCGACTGGGTACGACTGGTTATGCCCATTTGCTCGCTGGCGCTCAGCGCGTGAGCGGTTTCCCACATTGTGATTCCCACAGCCGAGCCGGTCTTGCGATCCACCAGGAGTACTGTGCCGGCATTACCAGGTGTCGCCTTAGCCGCGGGCACGACCTTCTCCTTGAAGTAAGCGATTCCCTTCTCGATCGCGTCGGGCGGACTCTGAAGTCGTGTTACGCGTAGATACATGATCAGCTCCTTGCCTTCGGGTCCGCGTGCCGGCATTACGTGCCAGGCGTTCCTGTGTGCCCCTTGCCCGAAGGACTGTAAGGAGCCGGGGAGCGTCGGTGTGGGCATCATAGCAGAAATGGTTGCGGGGGCGTGCTAATATTTTGAGATCGACCAAGCGCGAATCGCGCCCGCTGCGACACGATGGTGCTCGCGCAGGGAGTCGAACCCTGAACCTTGGGATTAAGAGACTCCCGACAGATTGTCTCCGGGCTTCTCAGGGCATCTCACCGCGTCTCTCCCGTATTCGGGATATGACGCACTCGTCTCTACGCGCTTCCGGATGGCTCACAGAGGCTCCCGGCGAAGCTGTCAACGAAGCTGTCAGATCGGAACGGCCGTGAACTGGATCCACATACGTCCGCGGGAAATCTATCCGGCAGTCGTCATTGCCAACGAGGTGGGCGCTCACCTGCCAAAGCCGGCCCTGCAATGTCGCTCAGCTACACCTGCAAGGGCTCGAGCTCGACGATCTCCGAAGGACCGCGCTGGAGGTATTCCTCGTACTTCGCCCTGTATCCACGGAGCCGTCCGATCGGCGCGAGAACAGCGGCCATCAGTTGCTGGAGGAACACCGGCGGACCGGCTAGCGCCATGACGTCTGAGAACTCCCGGATCATCACCATCGCTTGGAGGAACGGCAGCTGGTTTCCGCGTGGCCCGAGCTTGCCATCCTGAGACAACCCCATGAACTGGCGCCACATCTCCTCGAATCTCGCCCCAGGGCGAACCTCCCCCAGGATGCGTACGCCTTCCCCGAGCGGCCGCCAGCTGTGCACTGTCTTCGGTGGTATGTGCACGCGCTCTCCAGGCCCCAGGATTTTCCGCTCCCCGCGGGCTAAGAGAATCTCCACCTTGCCGTGGATGACCGTGAGCGTCTCCTCCGCCTGCGGATGAAGGTGCAACGGCACGCCAGGGGCGTTAGCTGGCACGTAAAATTCAGCGATCAATTCCCGGCCTTGCGATTCCGCGGTGCCGACCCGCACCACCATTCGCTCGATCGGATGCTCGTAGACCTCGCCGGCGCGCATTGTCATGATGGAACCTCGCAGTGCTCCGTTCCGCGCCACCGCGGAGGGTTAGATATCCGCTCTAGGTTCATCCTTTGTCGAGACGCTCTCATACTGTCCCTCCCAATTCGCTTGGCTTACTAGTGAAGCACTAGTAAGCCATAAGTTATACTCCAGCAATGGCTCCTGTCAAGAGGTCAGAGCATGTGCTCAGCCGTCGCGAGCGGGGAGCCCGGACGCGGGCGCGAATCCTGTCCAAGGCGCGTCAGCTCTTCTTCGAACAGGGCTTCGAGGCGACGACCATGCAGCAGGTGGCGGACGCCGCGGGCGTTGCCGTGCAGACCGTCTACTTCAACTTCCGGACGAAGCCACGTCTGCTCGCCGGCGTCGCGGATACCGTCATCCTTGGTGATCGTCCTCCGGACCAGTGGCGGGAACGCCAGTGGGGTGTGCGCATCCTCCGCTCCCCCGACCCGCGCGAGGTGGTCGACGCCTTCGTCGAAGGCGACGTCGAGATCAAGTCGCGCCTGGCGCCTTTCGTCAGGGCGATCGGTGCCGATGTGCCGATGGACCCCGATTCGGTGGCCGCGCAGGATCGCGGCCGAGACGAGTTCTTCGGCGCGGTCGTAGATCGCCTGCTTGCGATGGGCGCTTTGCGCCTCGGGCTCAGCCCCGCCCGGGCGCTTGACATCATCCGCGTTGTCAACACATTCGAGGCCTACCGCGACCTCACCGAGCGGCGCGGCTGGACGGATGCGTTGTGGAAGAGCTGGCTCACCGACCTCCTCGCCGACCAGCTGCTCGGCTCCACGCCCTCGGTCCTCAGGGACGCTGAGTCGTAACGCTACTGCCGGGTTCGAGTACCTGACCCGGAGCCAATCTTCGCTTCCCGGGATCGTCACCAGGCTCGACCATCAACCTCGGCGGTATTTCGCGCGCCGGCGACGCTCGGTTTCCCGGCGAAGCTGTCAAACGAAGCTGTCAAATGCCGCGAACGTGACGCATCGCGGCATATTGACCACAACATGTAGGTCGTAGAGCGATACAGGCACAACATAATTGGTGCTCGCGCAGGGAATCGAACCCTGAACCTTGGGATTAAGAGTCCCCTGCTCTGCCAGTTGAGCTACGCGAGCGTGTGACGGAGGGCCGGTGTCGATTCTAAGTGCCTTGCGGCTTTACAGGCTGCGTTCCCTTTTGCGCAACTGCACCCTACCTTCGAGCCCATGCCCGCACGAGTGCCGCTTGACGTCGACCTCGAGGACAAACTTCTTTACGGTCTGACCCCGACGCGACTCGTCTACCTCATCATCGCTTTCCTCGCCGCATTCTCGCTCTGGTCGGGTCACTGGGCAGCGATGCCGATGAGAGCAGGCGCCGCCGCAGCATTGATGATCGTGGGCGCTGTGGCAGCGTGGGGGCGATGGCGCGCCAGGTCAGCGGATCACTGGTTTGCCGACATAGTCCACTTCTTCCTGGCCACGTATCGCATGCGATGGAATCTCCCGCACCGATGATCCGGCTTGCGCGCCGCGAGGCGGATGAACGCTGGGCCCCATCCGACAGCCAGAGCGTCATCGCGACGGGCTCGATCGGATTCGCCGGTGCGGCCGAAGATGATCGCCGACGCTGGCTCAACGGTTTTCGCAGGCTGCTCGACGGTCTCAACTCTTCGCTCCAGGTCGTGATCAATGTCGAGCCGGGTCCGAACGTCGAACCGCAGCCCGCAGCGGCGAGCCCGTCGGCATTCAGTGACATGCGTGGCGCCGACCTCTCCTTCGTCGACGCGATCCGAAGGTCGAGCTCGTCTCACCGCGTGACCACCCAACTCGTCACCGAGGCCAAGCAGGCGACCCGCATCCAGGCTGCCCTGACCGAAGTAGGGATTCCGTGCACAAGGACCGGCACTTCGTGCGGAATCGTCTTTGGTAAGGAGTTGGCCAACCGGTTCCTCCATACACGTGGCGTGAGCCGCAGCTGGTACGTCGAGCGCCTTCCGGGAACCGATCTCGATCCCGGCTGGCTGTTTCGTCTGCTGCCGCCGGGTCTCGCCGTCAGTCTCTCGTGGCACGCCGTACCGCTGCCGGCGGACTGGATCGTCGGCTACCTGCAGCGCCAGTTGATCAACATGCGCGCGACGCACCTCATCGATGCGCCTGCGGGCGCGGCCGACCCAAAGCTCATTGGCGCGATGCCCACGGCAGAGGACCTTCAGCGGCGCATTGCATCGAGCCAGGACAAGGCGTTTCACGTGTCCATGTATCTGGCGTTGACGGCGCCAGGTGTCACCGAGCTGGATGCCGGCTCACGCAGGATCGAGGCCGCGGCGCGCGCGGTGCTTTGCGAGCTGCAGCCGTGTACCTTCCGAACCCTCGACGGATTTCTCGCCACCCTACCGGGCGGCCCGGACCGCCTACAGCGCAAGCGCGTGCTCGACTCCACCGCGCTCGTCACTCTCTTCCCATGGAACGAAGCCGACCTTCAGCAGGCCGATGGTCTTTTCGTCGGACGAAACCGGGCCAGCGGCACACCAGTGCTGGTAGATCCCTTCGACCAGGTTCGATATGCAAACGCCAACGTCGCGGTGTTCGGACACTCCGGCGCCGGCAAGACGTACCTTCTCTCTACCCTTGCGATGGGCGCGCTCGGTCGAGGCGTCCAGGTCTTCATCGTCGATCCCGAGCACGAGTACGGCGCCCTTGCCACCGAGATGGGCGGCGTCGATGTCCAGCTCGCGCTTGGCGCGGGCCATGCGCTCAACGTTCTCGACCTTCGGCCGGCTGACGGCCATGACGAACGATGGCTCGGACCTGCAGTCGCGGATGCGGTCGACCTCTGCGCATGTGTTTGCGGCGGTCTCGATGAATCCGAGCGTGCGGTAATCGAAGCAGCTGCCAGGCGGGCCTACGAGGAGGTGGACGAGCCCGTGCTGCGTGACGTCGCGGAGCGCTTGCCGCCTGGCTCAAGGGTGGCGGTGATCCTTCACCGCTGGGTGCGTGGCAGCCTGGGTCAGATGTTCAGCGCCCCTACCAACGTCGAGCTTGACGCGCCAGTCGTGGCCTTTGGCATGCGGGAGCTGCGCGATGAGATGGTCGCACCAGTCCACTTTCTGCTGGCCGAGGCGTTGTGGACCCGGATCAAGCGCAAAGACCGGCGGCGCATGCTGCTGATCGATGAGCTCGGGTTGCTTTTCGAAGACGCGACTATCCGCCGGTTCGTCGTCAGCCTCGCACGGCGGATCCGCAAGTACGACGGATCGCTGGTCTTTGCGACCCAGAATCCCGGCGACCTGCTGAGCTCGGACCAGGGCGCGGTCGTCGCCACCAATCCGGCCCTCGTCTTTTTCGGCGCCCAGCGTCCCGGCGAAGCGGCCAAGCTGGAGAGCGCATTCCACCTCAGCCCGCAACAGCGCGCGTTCCTCGAGACGGCGCAACGCGGCGATTTCCTGCTCGCGGCCGGCCCTGACCGGCTCGCCGTCCAGGTCAAGGCACCCCCCTGGCAGGAGGAGGTGATGCGTATGGCGCGATCAGGGGCAAGTCCGCAAGCTTGACGCGTAGGCTTACCAGCGATGGCGCGCGTTCTCCACTACCGCATCTACGGCCTGCCCGAGCACCGCCTGGAGCGAATCCACGAGCAGTTCCAGCGCCTGGCCGGCGCGCGTGCCTGGCGATGCGGCGAGCCTTGGGTCGCGAGCGCTCAGTCGCGAGCTCTGTTCGAGATGGAGTTCTTCCGCCACCTCAAAAAGGACGAGGGCCCCGGGCTCAGCGCTGCAGGGTTCGTGAAGATGGCAGGCGATGAGACGGATGCCCTGATCATCACGATCTTCATGCGGGATCTGAGCGCCGAATACGGCATGCGCGCGTCGATACGGGACGAAGATCATCCGCTCGCAAAGTTGCGACGGCTCGACTTCGACACTGGCCGTCTGCCTGGCGGTCAATCGCTGGAGGACGTTTTGGCCAAGCGACCTGTGATCAAGAAGGTCGAGGGCGAGCGGATCTTTTTCTATCCGCCGACCTTCCGACTCCACTCGCAGAGCCCGCCCAGCCCTGAGTGGGCCTACGCGTTATGCGGGATTCGCGCCTACGCACCGACCCTGCTCGAAGCGGAGCAAGAAGCACTGAAGATCCTTCGAGGCTTTGGGCATCTTGGCGCCTGAGGGCGCACTCGCCACCAAAGGTTTCATCAACTCTCCCGACGGCACCAGGCTCGCGTTCCGAACCTGGCCCGTCCCCGGCGCGACCATCACATTCGCGGTCGTGCACGGCCTCGGCGAGCACAGCGGGCGTTATGAGCGGTTCGCTCGCGGCATGGCCAAGTTGGGTATGGCCACCTCGGCCGTTGACCTGCGCGGTCACGGCGAGAGCGACGGCAAACGCGGTCACGTCGACTCGTGGACGCGATGGGTCGAGGACGCGGCCGCTTTCATCACCCACGTGGAGTCCCAGTCCGCCGGCGAGGTGGTGCCGCTCGGTCATTCCTTCGGCGGGGTCGTGATGTTGAGCGCTGTCCTCGCGGGCCGGCTGCCGCGGGCTCGCCGCTTCATCCTGTCCAGCCCGGCGCTGAAGCTCAAGGCCGAGGTCCCGGCGTGGAAGCTCAGCCTGGCGCGATTGACCTCAGCCGTGGCGCCGCGGCTGGCGATGAACAATGAGGTCGACGCGGGCACTGTTTCGCGCATCCCGGAAATCGTCGAGGCTTACCGCACGGATCCCCTCGTTCACGGACAGATCTCGAGCCGAACGTTCACGGAGTGGCAGCTCGCAGCGCGGCAAGACCTGGACCGCGCCGGCGAGATTCGGATCCCTTTTCTCATCCTCGCCGGCACCGACGACGGGCTCATCGACCCGGCTGGGAGCAAGGAGCTGCACCGCATGGCTTCCGCGACCAGCGAGCTGCGACTGCTACAAGGCCGATACCATGAACCTTTCAACGACGAGGGCAGTGAGGAGGTCTTCGCTTTGATCGCCGAATGGCTGGGGAACAGATGACGGCGCCGGTGCTGGCTCAGGTCAATCTCGAACCGGGCAACTGGCTGGCCTGGATCGTGATCGGCCTGATCGCAGGTGCGGTCGCTTCGCGGGTCGTTGCAGGGCGGGGCTTCGGCTGCCTGGCCGACATCGTTGTTGGGGTGGCCGGCGCGATTATCGGGGGCTTTTTGCTGAGCACCCTATTCGGCGCCAATGCCACCTTTGGGTTCTGGGGCAGCCTCGTCGTCGCCTTCATCGGGGCGGCGGCGCTGCTCGCCGCCCTGAAGCTTGTGTCCGGAGGTCGCCTCTAGCTGGCGGCGGCCCGCACCTCGTCCTTGGTCGCCTCCACGGGTGCGACCGCGCGCGCCTGCCGCTTGATCAGCAGCGTTGTGACGGCCGTAAAGGCCAGGAAGGCGATCGGCAACACAAACGTCGACTTCATCGCGTCGATGTACCCGCTGACGAAGACGTCGTGGGCGATTGCCGCGATCTGCTGCGCTGCGGCCGGGGGCATGTTGGCAGGCAGCTGCGCACCGGTCTCGCCGGCACCGATCTGAAAGCCCTTTGACGACACGCTGCTGAACGCGGCGATGAACTGGTCTCGAAACTGCGCGGGCAACGCCGAGGCGTGGCTCACGGCCTGGTTGTGCAGCGTGGAGGCGAGCTGGTTCTGCAGGACCGCGCCGACGACAGCGCTTCCGATCGCTGCCCCGAGCTGGCGGATCGTGTTCAGGACGGCGGAAGCGGACCCGGCGACTTGCGGCGACACGTTCCGCATGGCGACGGTGGTCATCGGCGCAAAGGTCATGCCGATGCCGAGGCCCGCGACCACGGCCGGGACGAGGAAGTTGACCCAGGTCGAGTCAGGACCGGCAACGAAAGCGATGCTGCCCATGCCGATCGTGAACAGGGCGATGCCCGCCATGAGGATGTACTTGCCGCCGATGCGGTCGGCGAGCCGTCCCGCGAATGGCGCGGTGAACATCGAGGTCAGGGACATTGGCGCCAGCGTCAGGCCGGCGACCAGCGCCGAGAAGCCGCGCGCTGACTGGAGATAGATGGTGAAGGGCAAGAAGAGGCTGAGCATTCCGAAGCTGATGGCGGCCGCGATCCAGTTGGCGACCGCGAAGTTGCGGTCAGCGAAGAGCGACAGCGGCACGAGAGGTTCGGACTGGAATCGCTCCCAGATCAGAAATAGGACGAGGAGCACCACGCCGGCCGCGATGACCTCTGGGATCGTTATCGGGTACGAGCCGATCTGGCCCCAGCTGTAGCGCTCGCCTTCGATCAGGCCGAAGACGATCGCGAAGAGACCCGCCGTGGCGACGATGATGCCGACCACATCCCACCCGTGTTGGCGGCCAGGGCGGAGGTCGGGAATGAACAGGAAAGTGGCGACCAGTGCCAGGATGCCGATGGGCACGTTGATGAAGAAGATCCACCGCCAGTCGATGTAGGTGATGATGGCCCCGCCCACGGTCGGCCCGGCGAGCGTCGCGAGTCCGGCAACTCCACCCCAGACGCCGAATGCGGCGCCGCGGCGGGCCGGTGGAAAGATCGAGGTCAGGATCGCCAGCGTCTGAGGTGTGAGCAGCGCCCCGCCGACACCCTGCAAGACACGTGCCGCGATCAGCTGTTCTGGGCTCTGCGAGATACCGCACAGCGCGGAGGCGACGGTGAAGACGAAGAGACCGATCGCGAACAAGCTTCGCTGTCCGTAAAGGTCGCCGAGACGTCCGGCCGTGATCAGCAAGACCGCGTAGACCAGCACGTATGCATTGAGCACCCAGAGGATCTGGTCCAGGGTGGTTTTCAGACCCGTGCTCATGGCCGGGATGGCCACGTTCACGATCGTGGTGTCCAGCATGATCATGAAGAATCCGGTGGTCAGAACCAGAAGAACCAGCCACGGATTAGTGCGTGCTTTTGCCATGTCTCCTCCTCAATCCCTCGACGTCATGCACCTTTCCGATGCTCCACTCCAACCTGCCGTCATGTATTTCCTGGGCCAGCTTTAAAGCCCATTTCCGTTCCGCTTCGAGCATCGCGATCTTGTGTTCCATCTCCACCAGTGCCAGGCGCTTGAGCCCATGCGCCTGGAGCTCACCGTTGATGAGCGTCAGCTTTGCAACGAGGGCGGCGAGCGCCGTGGCGCGCGCCTGCAGCTGAGCAGCTGCCTGGGCTGCGTCCAGGTGGTGCATGAACATCAAGCCCGCGGCGAAATGCGGGTATTCCTTGCGTGGGTGGGCAAGGATGTCGCTGACGACACGAAGGAGTACGTCGCGACCTGAACCCGTGAGCTGATAAACAGTGCGCTCGGGCCGGCGGCCTTCCTTTTCGCGCTCCGTGGGAATGATCCAGCCATTTCGCTCCAGCACGTCGACCGTGTGGTAGAGCGAGCCGAAATTGAGGCGGATGAATTCGTCCATGTGGCGGTCGCGCATCATCGAGGCCAGCTCGTACGGGTGCATGGGCCGCTCGTCCAGAAGCTGAAGGATCGAGAGCGCCAGCGGTGAGATCTCATCCTCGCTAGGGCGCTCGGGCCGGGCGGGGAATACCGGCAGAGCGGGGCGGGCCGGTCTTCGGGTCTGCGACATACTCCACATAGAATATACCAAACCTGATATCCGGGGCCAAGTATTCCTGCGCGAACACCTTAACAGGCAGGGTTGGCATGCTGCTCGAATTCGAACTAGGTTTGCGGCAGGTGTGTCGGCTGGGGGAGGGCGCCGACCGGGGGGAGGGAGGGCCCGGAAAATGACGTCGAGCCCCGCCCTCGGCGAAACCCCAGATTCCAAGCGAGGGTAACTACGGTTGATGCATGCCGAGGTGGCGCTGGATGCCGGACGCATGACCGGGCTGTCCGGTTCGTCCGCGATCCCCGCCTCCCAGCTGGTCCGCCAGGCGACCGGTGGTGACCTCGACGCCTTTGAGGAGCTCATCCGCCGGCTGCAGCGCCGCGTTTACGGCTTCGCCTACCACCACCTGAGAGACGTCGACGAAGCCCATGACCTGAGCCAGGAGATCTTCGTCAAGCTCTACCGCAACCTCGACCGCTACGACCCTGAGCGGCCTTTTGAGCCCTGGTTCTGGAGGCTGGCGGCCAACACCTCCATCAACTACCGCCGGAAGCGCTATCCGGCCCCTTCGGAAGCGTCGGAGGAGACGATCGACGAATCCGCATCGACGGAACCACATGACCCGGTTCTGGTCCAGGCGCTGGCCCAGCTCGACCCCTCCTACCGGCTGCCAATCCTCCTTCACTACTACGCCGACCTCTCCCTCGAGCAGGTGAGCGTGGCGCTCAACGCATCGATCCCGGCGATCAAATCGCGGCTGCACAGGGCGCGAGCTCTGCTCCGCAACTCGCTCGCCGAGGCGGAAGAGATCCGGTGACGAGGGAAACGGCACCCCTCGCGTGCGCGCGCGTGCGCGTCCTCCTCGAGTCATACGCCGATGGCGACCTCGGGCGGGACGACCCTCAGCTCGCGGACGCGGTCCGCCTGCACCTCGGCGGTTGCGCCGACTGCCGCGGCCAGCACGAGCAGGCGGTGTCGCTTCCATTCCGCCTTCGAGCCCTGAGCTCGCCGCCGCCGCCCTCGACCCTGGTCCCTGCCGTCATGCGGTCGGTCTCGCTCGGCCGCTCGGGTTACCAGCGTGCCTGGACGCTGCTGGTTCCTGAGGTCCTCCTCGCGACATTCATCCTCTGGTACCTCTCAGGACTCGAGGGTGTGGGCTCCATCGCGTCCGGGATCTTCGGCGACCTGCAAGGCCTTGCGGGTTGGGGATCCGGGGTTGGTCCGCTGCCCAGCATTCCTCGGGTCGACGTCATCCTCCTGGTGGCACTGATCGCTCTCGCCGCCATCGCCGGCTACCACCTGTCGATCCTCATCCGCATCGCGCCACCCGCAATCACCACTCGCCGAATTGCTCGTGAGTGAGGCAGCGCGACCGAATCGCCTCCGCCGCTGGAGCTGGGCGATCCTCATCGGAGTGCTCGCAGCGGCGGGCATTCTCCTCACGCTCGCCGACGGGGCGGCCCCCACCAGGTGGCCCAACCCGATGGCCCAGGCGCTCGTGGGACCGGCCGTGGTCAAAAAGGGCGTGCCACCGACGAGGTCCCCCGAGACTTTTCGTTTCGACCGCACCGGCGTCAGCGAGAAGTTCGCCTTCGCCGCGCCGTTCGACGGGCTAGGGCCGCTCAACCCCTATGTAGCTCTCCGTGCTTTTCTCACCAACGGCGCCGGCCTCGTCCTGCTCGCGCTGGCCGGACTCATCCTTTTTCCGGGGCGGGCCCGCAACGCGGTCGAGCGCCTGGAGGCGAGATACGGCGCGCCGATCTCGCTCGGCGCCGGCCTCGTCGTGGTCATGTTGACCCTGGCGGCGATCGGGTTGCTTCGCTTCACCCTTGTTTTCCTCGCGTTCGTCCCGATCGTGCTCTTCGTCGCTCTGTTCGCCGCGCTGTTCGGCATCGCGTGCATCTCGCTGGCGATCGGGCGCCTCTTTCACCACCGGCTCCACCTGCCCGACGTGCATCCGCTGATCGCATCGCTGGCGGGCGCCCTGGTGGTCTTCGACCTGGCCGCGATTCCGTACGCGGGCGTCTTTGCGCTCGCCGCGGTGGCGATGGCAGGGCTGGGGCTTGCCGTCTTCACGCGCTTTGGATCGCCGACCGGCTGGTCATTCAGCGATCTCAACTGGTGAATCCGTAATGCGGGAGGAGTGACGTGTCGATTGGCTTTCTGAACCGGACTCGGCTCGTGGTGGCGGTGCTCGCGATCGCTGCACTAGTCCTTGGCACGTTCATCTACCGCGACGTGTTTGTCGGGACCAACAAGACCGGCAGCTCCCTCAACCTCTACACGGTCGCGCGGCGCACCGTGACGGCGAGCATCACGGGATCGGGAAATCTCGTTCCGGCGACCCAGTCCAACGTGAGCTTCAAGGTCGCCGGCGCATTGACGTCGATCGACGTTCGCGTCGGCGACCACGTCACGGCCGGCCAGACACTCGCCACCATCGACTCGACCGCCGAGCAGAACGCGCTCTCCCAGGCGCAGGCGAACCTGGCCACCGCGGACGCCAACCTGCAGGCCGTGCTCACGCCCTTGACGCAGAACCAGATCGCCCAGCTGCAGGACAACGTGGCGACCGCGCAGCAGGCCTACAACGACACCGTCGCGCAGGTGAACCTCACCAACACCCAGGACGCCAACCAGGTGGCGGCGGACCAGACCCAGCTGGCGGCCGACCAGCAAGCGCTGAGCTTCAACTTGACCTATCAGAACGACCTGCAGCAGCTCGCCGCGGACAAGGCCACCTACGAGGCCGCCGTGACGGTCTTCAACAACGACGCCACCTGCAAGGGCGTGGCGTTCGCCAGCTACTCGGCGCAGTGCCTGGCCGAGTTCACAGCCGTGTCGAACGCGCAGAGCGCGGTGACCCTGGCGCAGAACAAGGTCAACCTCGACATCATGCAGGTCACCGCCGACCAGAACAAGCTCAACGCCGACCTCGCCAAGCAGCAGTCGGATCGGGTCAACGGCCAGCGCAGCATCAACCAGGCGCTGGCTTCGTTGACCAGCGCGCAAGATCAGCTCAAGACGCAGACCGAATCCAGGCCGAACCAGGTCGCTTCCGCCACTGCGCAGCTCGCCAGCGCTCAGGCCGCGGTGCAGACCGCACAGGCCAACCTCGACGCGACGACGCTCGTGGCGCCGATGGACGGAATGGTGAACAGCATCAACGGCGTCGTCGGTGAAACTGTCGCTCCGGGCGGCGGCCTGACCGCCGAGGCGCCGGGCAGCCAGGCGCCCCTGCCCACCAGCGCGGCAACCAACGCCTTCATGGTCATCGGCAACGTCAGCGCGATGGAGGTCGTGATTCCGTTCGCAGAGTCGGACGCCTCGCGGCTCGCGTTCAACCAGGACGCGCAGATCACGTTTGACGCCGTACCCAACCTCACGATCAGCGGCCACGTGATCGCGGTCGCGAGCGCCGCGACGGTTGCCAACGGGGTCGTCAACTACTACGCGACGGTCGCGCTCAACCAGACGAATGCAACGTTGAAGCAGGGCATGACGGCCAACGCGACGGTCACCGTGAGCAAGGCGGCCAACGCAATCACGGTCCCGAACCTCGCCATCACCCATTCGGCAGGCCAGGCCTTCGTCTACGTGTACGTCGGCGGCCAGCAAGTCCAGACCCAGATCGAGACTGGCGTGGTCGGCGACCAGTTCACCGAGGTGACCGGTGGCCTGAACGACGGCGAGCGGGTGGTCATCCCGACGGTCCGGGTGAACAGCGGCACCGGCAACGGCCGCGGCTTCGGCGGCGGAGGCGGAGGACTCGGGGGCGGGGCCGCGGTCAGGGGATGATCACGCTCGAGGGAATCACCAAGACCTATCGCATGGGCAAGGTCGAGGTGCCGGCGCTGCAGGGGATAGACCTGCACGTCGACGCGGGCGAGTTCGTCGCCATCATGGGCGCAAGCGGCTCCGGCAAGTCGACCTTGATGAACATCGTCGGCTGCCTCGACGTGCCGACCGCGGGCCACTACTTGCTCGACGGGACGGACGTCGCCCGGCTGGACGACGACAGGCTCGCGGTCATCCGCAACCGAAAAATCGGCTTTGTGTTCCAGAGCTTCAACCTGATCCCGCGGACCAGCGCCCTGCACAACGTGGAGATGCCTCTCGTCTACGCCGGCGCCAGCGGCCGGGCGGCGCGGGCTCGTGAGGCTCTCGGCGCGGTGGGCCTGGCCGATCGCGCCCACCACCAGCCAACCGAGCTGTCCGGCGGCCAGCAGCAGCGGGCGGCGATCGCGCGTGCGCTGGTCACGAATCCCGCCATCCTGCTCGCCGACGAGCCGACGGGGAACCTCGACACGGCAACCAGCGTCGAGATCATGAAGCTGCTCGCGAAACTCAACGCCGAGCAACAGCGCACCATCGTCCTGATCACGCACGAGCAGGACATCGCGCGTTTCGCGCGCCGCGTGGTGGAGCTGCGCGACGGGCGAATCGTTCGTGACGAGGCGCAGGCGGCATGAACCTTTTCGAAGCCCTCCGCATGGCCGGCAACGGACTGCTGTCCAACCGACTGAGGAGCGCGCTGACCACCCTCGGCATCCTGATTGGAGTCACCGCCGTGATCCTTCTCGTCGCGGTCGGCAACGGCGCGAGCGTTCAGATCAACAACCAGATCCAGTCTCTCGGCGCCAACGTCATCTACGTCTACCCCTCGAACGCAAAAAGCACGGGCGGTGTCTCGCAGGGCTTTGGCACCGGCCAGACTCTCACCCAGGCTGACGTCGACGCGATCAACAACCGCCAGCAGGCCCCCGACGTCGTCGCGGCGATCCCGATCGCGCAGACAGGCGGCCAGATCACCTATTCCAACCAGAACTACTTCGCCCCGACCACGGGGACGACGACGGCCTTTCCGATCGTGCGCAACTACCAGCTCGCTTCGGGAGCGTTCTTCACCGAAGACGACGTCGCGGCCCGCCATCGCGTGGTTGTGCTCGGACAGACCGTGGTCGACAACCTCTTCGGCTCCTCCGATCCCATCGGCCAGACGATCAAGATCAGCCGGCAGAGCTTTCGCGTGATCGGGGTCTTCGCGAGCAAGGGCGGGACCGGTTTCGGCTCCCAGGACAACGTCGTCGTCGCTCCGATCACCACGGTCTGGGCTTACCTGACCGGGGCGCGTGGCAAGGTCATCAGCCAGATCGTCGCCTCGGCCTCATCACCGAGCGTGGTCACGGCCGCCGAGACGGAGATCAGCACGATCCTGCTGCAGCGCCACCAGATCTCAGACCCGACGCAAGCAGATTTTCAGCTCCAGAGCCAGCAAGACATCCTGAACCAGGCGAACTCGATCGCGACCGCGCTGACCCTCGTCCTCGGTGCGATCGCCGGGATCTCGCTCGTGGTCGGCGGTATCGGAATCATGAACATCATGCTGGTCACCGTCACCGAGCGGACGCGTGAGATCGGCATCCGCAAAGCAATCGGCGCGCGGCGGCGGGACATCCTTGTCCAGTTCCTCATCGAAGCGATGGTGCTGAGCGGGCTGGGAGGCGCGCTCGGCATTGCCGTCGGCGCGCTGCTCGCTATCGAAGCGCCACGCCTGCCGGCCATCGCAAGCTCCAATTTCCCGACGCCTGTGGTCTCGGTTCCGTCCGTCGTGCTGGCCTTCTGCGTGTCCGTCGCGATCGGACTTTTCTTCGGCATCTATCCCGCGAACCGCGCGGCACGGCTGCACCCGATCGAAGCCCTCAGGTACGAGTGAAGGAGTGAGAGATTGAAGTCCTACGTCGTCGCGCTGCTGCTCGTGGTCGGAGTGCTCGCGGGATTCTATGGCGGATACAGGCTGGGGCATACCAGCGTGAGCGCCAGCAGCACCGGCCTGACCCAGGGGACGCGGACCGGCAGCCAGGCGGGCGGCAACGGCGGCGGTCGGGGATTCGGTGCGGCGGCCTGTCCGAGCCCGGGCGCCCCTTCGCCATCGCCGGGAGCTCAGGCGGTGGCCCGCGGCACTATCACCGACCTGAGCTCGAGCTCCATGACCCTCGCCAACCCCCAGTGCGAGGTCAAGGTGACGTTTGGCAACACGGTGCAGGTCTCGAAGAACGTTGCCGGCAACACGTCCGACCTCAGGGACACCATCACCGTGACCATCATCGGGACGCGCCAGGCCGATGGCAGCATCAAGGCGACGACGATTCAGATCGGTGGCGCGACTCCCAACGGTTTCTCGAACCAGGCCACATCCCAGTAGCGGCCGAACTTGCGGCCTTGCTCGGTGTAGAGCGCGACGCGCTTGAAGCCGAACTTCTCGTGCAGGGCGACCGACGCCGGGTTGGGAAGCGCGATTCCCGCGTAGGCGCGGTGTATGTCCTCACCTTCCAGCGCCTTGAAAAGCTCGGCGTAGAGCTTGGCCCCGGTGCCCTTGCCGACCGCGTCGGGCTGCAGGTAGATGCTCGTCTCGACCGAGGTCAGGTACCCGGGCTTGGGCCGGTACCGGCTGCTGGTGGCGAAGCCGACGACCTGATCGCCCTCCACCGCCACCAGCAATCGATGCCTCCCGGTCTTCGCGTAGTGGTCGAACCAGTCGCGGCGGGCCTCGATCGTCATCGGCTCGTCGTCAAAGGTGACGTGCGTCTCGACCACGTAGTGGTTGTAGACGTCGTTGACGGCCTTGAGGTCCCTCTTCGTCCCAGGCCGCACGTCGGCGCCGGCTCCGATCACGCGCCTCAGTCTATTTCCGACAATGGGTGGCATGGATCGGATCGAGCTTCGGGGAATGTCGTTCCACGGCCGCCACGGCGTGCGCCAGGCGGAGAGGGACCAGACCCAGGAGTTCAAGGTCGACATCGACGTCGAGGCGGACCTGGGCCAGGCGGCCAGAAGCGACGACCTGGCCGACACTATCGATTACACGGCGGTCCGGGCGGTCGCCAAAGACGTGATCGAGGGTCGTTCCATGCAGCTTCTCGAGTCGCTCGCCACGGCCATCGCGGATCGGGTGGCCGCAATGCCGCGCGTCAGCTCGGTCTCGGTCCGGGTTGCAAAGCGGCCTGCCGGCATGCAGCCCATCGAGGGCGCTGCCGTACGCATTAATAGGACGCGAGCATGACCATTGCGTATTTCGACTGCTTTTCCGGTATCTCGGGCGACATGACGCTTGGTGCGCTGCTCGACTGTGGGGCGAATCGGGCGGTCCTCGACGCTGCGGTCGAAGCGCTGCGCCTGGGCGACGAGGTGACGGTACAGGTCCGGCACGAAAACCGCGGCCACACGGGGGGGACTCGCGTGGACGTTGCCGTGACCGACCGGGTGGAGCGGACGGTGCCGGCGCTGCGCCACGTCATCGAAGAGTCGGGCGCGCCCGACCGGGTGCGGGCCCAGGCGCTCGGAGCCGTCAACCTCCTGGCGCGGGCTGAGGCCGCCGTCCACGGAGTGGCGGAGGAGGACCTCCACCTCCACGAGCTCGGCGGCGCCGATACGCTGGTCGACCTCGTCGGAGCATTCTGGCTGCTGTCATCGCTCGACGTCGAGCGCCTCTACGCATCGCCCCTGCCTTCCCCGCGAGGACAGAAAGCGGGCATGTCCCTGCCCGCGCCCGCGAGCTTGCGTGTGCTGGAGGGCACCGGCGCGGTATTGGAGCCAAGTGACGAGACCCGCGAGCTGGTGACCCCAACGGGCGCAGCCATCCTGGCCACGGCCGCCACGTTCGAGCGGCCGGCCATGACCCTGCGCCGCGTCGGCTACGGAATCGGTGCGCATCCAGCACCAGGCAACGCGCTGGCGGTCTGGATCGGCGCCGAGGTTGCGCAGGAGACCGGCGTCACGCTGGTCGAGACAAACCTCGACGACATGGCCCCGAACCTGATCGCCGCGCTGACCGAGGACCTGATGGCCGCGGGCGCCCTCGACGTGACCGTGGTGGCGGCGCTGATGAAAAAGGGAAGACCGGGTCACGTGGTGACCGTGATGTCACCTCCGGAGCTGGTCGCCAGGCTCAGCGACCACCTCCTGCGCCACAGCACGACGCTTGGTGTCCGGCTCGCCCCCATGCG
>JBKPCF010000015.1:0-8084 GCA_046727235.1 Candidatus Dormiibacterota bacterium | reverse complement strand
GATGCCCTTGAAGTACCAGACGTGGCTGACCGGCGACGCGAGCTTGATGTGGCCCATGCGCTCGCGGCGCACCTTGGACCGCGTCACCTCGACGCCGCACTTGTCGCAGATGATGCCCTTGTAGCGGTAGCGCTTGTACTTCCCGCAGTGGCATTCCCAGTCCCGCGTGGGACCGAAGATGCGCTCGCAGAAAAGACCGTCCCGCTCGGGGCGGAGCGTGCGGTAGTTGATCGTCTCCGGCTTCGTGACCTCGCCGTGCGACCACGACATGATCGTGTCGGGCGATGCCAGCGACAGCTTCAGCGCGTCAAAGTTCTCTAGCTTCAGCAACCTTTTTCCTCTTCTTCCTTATCTATATGTGTCTGTAGTTACTCAGCCGAGTCTTCCCCGAGCTCTTCGCGCTCGAGGCTGATGCCGAGGTCCAGCGGGATCTCGGGAATGTCTTCCTCTGAAAGGACGATCTGGCGCTCGTCCTCGCTCAGGATCTCGACCCCAAGCGCGAGCCCCTCCAGCTCCTTGACCAGGACCCGGAACGACTCCGGGATGCCGGCCTCGAGCGTGTTGTCGCCCTTGACGATCGCCTCGTAGGCCTTCACGCGGCCCACGATGTCGTCCGACTTCACGGTCAGGATCTCCTGGAGCACGTGAGCGGCGCCGTAGGCCTCGAGCGCCCACACTTCCATCTCGCCGAACCGCTGGCCGCCGAACTGCGCCTTGCCGCCCAGCGGCTGCTGGGTGACGAGGCTGTACGGGCCGGTCGATCGGGCGTGGATCTTGTCCTCGACCAGGTGCGCGAGCTTGAGCATGTAGATGTAGCCGACGGTGACCGGCTCGTCGAACTCCTCACCGGTGCGCCCGTCGCGCAGCCGGACCTTGCCGTCCAGCGGTAGTCCGGCCTTCTCCAGCTCCTTGACTATCGTCGGCAGCGGAGCTCCGTCGAAGACCGGCGTCGCGATCTGGATCCCGAGCGCGTGGGCGACCCAACCCAGGTGCGTCTCGAGCACCTGGCCGAGGTTCATCCGGCTCGGCACACCGAGCGGGTTGAGCACGATGTCGACCGGGGTGCCGTCGGGCAGGTACGGCATGTCCTCCGCGGGCATGATCCGGGCGACGACGCCCTTGTTGCCGTGGCGGCCGGCCATCTTGTCGCCGGCCGAGATCTTCCGCTTCTGGGCGATGTAGACCCGAACCATCTCGTTGATGCCGGGGCCGAGCTCGTCCTTGTTGTCGCGGCTGAACACCTTGACGTCGACCACGATTCCGCGCTCGCCGTGCGGCACGCGCAGGCTCGAGTCGCGCACCTCGCGCGCCTTCTCGCCGAAGATCGCGCGCAGCAGCCGCTCCTCGGCCGAGAGCTCGGTCTCGCCCTTGGGCGTGATCTTGCCGACCAGGATGTCGCCCTGGCCCACCTCGGCGCCGATGTAGACGATGCCGCGCTCATCGAGGTTGCGCAGCGCGTCGTCGGCGACGTTGGGGATGTCCCGGGTGATCTCCTCGGGGCCGAGCTTGGTCTCCCGCGCCTCGGACTCGTACTCCTCGATGTGGATCGAGGTGTACATGTCGTCCTTGACCACGCGCTCCGAGAGCAGGATCGCGTCCTCGAAGTTGTAGCCCTCCCAGGGCATGAACGCCACGAGCACGTTGCGCCCGAGCGCCATCTCGCCGTTGTCGATCGCGGGACCGTCGGCCAGGATGTCGCCCTTCTCGACGTGCTGGCCCGGCTTGACGATGGCCCTGTGGTTGAGGCACGTGCCCTGGTTGGATCGGGCGAACTTCTGCAGCGGATAGTGCCTGTCCGGCCCGGAGCCGTCCGGCTTGACCACGATCTCGAAGACCGGGGTGGCGTGCACCGTCTTCAGCTCTTTCGGGTGTGCGATGTCGGTCACCGTGCCTGCGACGTCGGCGACGATCATCTCGCCCGAGTCCTTGGCCGCGTAGTACTCGACACCCGTGCCGACCAGCGGCGCGTCGGTGACGAGCAGGGGCACGGCCTGGCGCTGCATGTTCGCGCCCATCAGGGCGCGACCGGCGTCGTCGTGCTCCAGGAACGGGATCAGGGCCGTCGCCACGGAGACGATCTGCTTCGGCGACACGTCCATGTACTGGATGTTCTGGATCTCTTCGATCTTGAAGTCGCCGCGCGCCCGCGCCGGCACGCGCGCGTCGACGAAGGTACTCTCCGGCGTCAGCGCGGCGTTGGCCTGCGCGATGCCGAACATGTCCTCTTCATCGGCCGACAGGTACTCGACCTCGGTGGAGACCCACGGCACGATGTCGATCGAGGCGACGTGCGCCTTGATCAGCTTCTGGACCGCCTTGGCGTCCAGCTTCTCGTGGGCGGCCATCACCTCGTTGCCCTTGGCATCGACCGCCGCCCGGCGCAGCTCCCGGCCCTCGAACTTCGACGCGACCTCGTCGTTGAGCGCCACGCGGTTGTACACGCGGCGGAACGGGGTCTCGATGAACCCGAACTCGTTGACCTTGGCGTAGGTCGCCAGGTTGCCGATCAGGCCGATGTTCGGGCCTTCCGGGGTCTCGATCGGGCAGATGCGGCCGTAGTGGCTGTGATGCACGTCGCGGACGTCGAAGCCGGCGCGCTCACGCGACAGACCACCAGGGCCGAGCGCCGAGAGGCGGCGCTTGTGCGTCAGCTCGGACAGCGGGTTGTGCTGGTCCATGAACTGCGAGAGCTGGCTCGAGCCGAAGAATTCCTTGATCGCGGCGACCACCGGCCGGGCGTTGATTAGCGACGCCGACGTGACCGTGTGCGGGTCACTGATCGTCATGCGCTCCTTGATGATCCGCTCCATCCGGATGAGGCCCATGCGGAACTGGTTCTGCAGCAGCTCACCGACCGCGCGGACCCGGCGGTTGCCGAGGTGGTCGATGTCGTCGGGGATCTGCTTCTCGCGCGGCGAGTTGTTCAGCTCGATCAACTTGCGGAGGAAGGCGATGAAGTCGCCCTTCTCGAGGATCCGCAGCTCGCGCCGGCGGACGCGCTCGAGGATGTCCTCCTCGTCGCGGCCCAGGCGCTTGTCGACCTTGTAGCGGCCGACGCGGCCGAGGTCGAAGCGGCGCGGGTTGAAGAACAGCGACTGGAGCAGGTTGCGCGCGTTGTCCACCGACGGCGGATCTCCGGGTCGGACGCGGCGGTACAGCTCGAGCAAGGCGTCCTCGACCTTGTTCGTGGTGTCCTTGTCGAGCGTGGACTCCATGTAGCGGTGCTCGGGGTTGTTGTCGACGTCCCCGAACATCTCCAACAGGGCGCGCTTCTGCGCCTCGCGGTCGTTCTCGGTGCCCTTCAACTGCGGCAGCTCGAGAGCCTTGAGCAGCACGGTCACGGGGACCTTGCGCTTGCGGTCGATCTTGACCGTCAGCAGGTCCTTGGCCGAGGTCTCGATCTCGAGCCAGGCGCCGCGGTTCGGAATGAGCTTCGCGCCGAAAAGCTTCCGACCCGTGTTCGGGTCTTCAGCGGCCGTGAAGTACACGCCGGGCGAGCGCACCAGCTGCGACACGACGACGCGCTCGGTGCCGTTGACGATGAACGTCCCCTCGTCGGTCATCATGGCGAAGTCGCCCATGTAGACCTCGGACTCCTTGATCTCCCCCGTCTCCTTGATGGTGAGGCGAGTCCGGATCCGGAGCGGCGCCGCGTAGGTCATGTCCCGGTTGCGGCACTCTTCGACCGAGAACTTCGGCTGGCCGAACTCGTAGTCGAGGAACTTCAGCTCGAAGTTCTTGCCGGTGTAGTCGGTGATGGGGTTGATTTCGTCGAACAGCTCTCGCAGGCCCTCGGTCTTGAACCAGTTGAAAGACTCCAGCTGCGTGGCGATGAGGTCTTTCAGCTCGACAAGGTTCGGGATGCGGCCGTAGCTAAGACGCGACGGGGCTCTCATCTCTGAGATCAATTCGTTCTCCTTCCAGGAAAAAAGGGCGCGCTCAGTTAAAAGGCAGGAAGAGCGGCCGGGACGTGCACAAACGGCAAGTGTACGACAAATTACCCCTCTTTAGGGGCGCTTAAACAGACCGGGCAGAACGGCGCCCGGCCCCGGTTTCCGGGCACTATACCACCAGATGCCTGACTGGAAGGCCCTGCGGAGGGAGTTCCCGCTTCTCGATCGCTGCATCTATCTCAACGCCTGCTCCCTCGGCCCAATTCCCCGGTCGGGTCGCGCCGCGCTTGCCAGGTACGCCCAGGACTGGGACGAGCAGGGGACCCCGGTCTGGTTCACCACCTGGCTGCCCCTCCTGGAGCGCTTCCGGGGCAAGGTCGCGGAGCTCCTGAACGCGCCGGCCGGCTCGACGGCGATCGCTCCGTCCGTCTCGGTCGCGCTGACGACCCTGGCGACAGGGCTCCCCCTGCCCAAGGGACGGCACAAGGTCCTGATCGGCGAGCTCGACTTCCCGACCATCGGGCACCAGTGGCTCTCGCGGCCGGAATTCGAGGTCGAGTTCGTGCCCTCCGCCGATGGCATGACGATCCCGCCCGAAGCCTTCGCCGAGCGGATCGACTCCAGCACCGCTCTGGTGGCGACGACCCACCTCTTCTACACGACCGGCTACCTGCAGGAGGTCAGGGCGATCGCCGACGCCGCCCACGCCGCTGGCGCCCTCTGCCTGATCGACGGCTACCAGGCGTGCGGCTGCGTACCGATCGACGTCCGGGCGATCGACTGCGACGCCTACGTCGGCGGCTGCCTGAAGTGGGTCAGCGGCGGGCCCGGCAACGCGTTTCTGTACGTCCGCCCGGAGCTGATCCCAAAGGTTCGGCCGCAGGGCACCGGCTGGTTCGCCACGCGCGACCCGTTCTCCTTCACCCTCCAGGAGCTGACATTCGCCGACGACGCGCGGCGCCTGGAGACCGGAACCTGGGCGATTGCGTGCCACTACGCCGGGCTGGCCGGGCTCGAGATGGTGCTCGAGGTCGGCGTCGCCGCCATCCAGGAGCGCCTCCGAGACCTGACGGATCGCATCCTCGAACGCTGCGACGAGGCGGGCGTGAAGACCTTCACCCCGCGAGAGCGCTCGCGCCGATGCGGGATCGTGACCATCGAATCGGAACGCCCCGAGCAGGTCGAGGCCCAGCTCCACGCTAGGGGCGTGATCGTCGACTCGCGGCCCGGCCGCGTCCGGCTGTCCCCGCACTGGTGCGTGACCGATGAAGAGCTGGAGCGGGGCATGGACCTGGTATTGAGCCAGATCCGCGCCGCCAACGGAGTCCGCCGTTAAGCCGCCGGCCTACTTCATCTCCGCGGTAGCGCCGGCTTCTTTCAGCTTCGCGACTGCCTTCTCGGCGTCGGCCTTGGAGACGTTCTCCAGGACCGGCTTCGGCGCCGCGTCGACCAGGTCCTTGGCCTCCTTCAGGCCGAGCTGAGTCAGCTCGCGCACGGCCTTGATCACGTTGATCTTGCTGTCGCCGACCGCGGTCAGCGTGACCGTGAACTCGGTCTGCTCCTCTTCCACCGCCGCGCCATCGCCTGCGGCCGGGCCGGCCACGGCCGCCACGGCCACGGGGGCAGCGGCCTTGATACCGAACTCGTCCTCGATCGCCTTCACAGCCTCGACCACGTCGAGGATGCTCCAGCTCTTCAGGGCCTCCACGAAATCCTTCGGGGTGATCTTCGTCGCCGCCATTTACGCTGCCTCCATCTTTGTCTTGTACGCGTTCAGCACACCCATGAGCTGCTGAAGCGGGGTTTGCATGATTCCAACCATCTGGCTTACGGGTGCCTGCATGGTGCCCATCAGCTGGGCGATCAGGGATTCGCGAGACGGCAGGTCGGCCAGCTGCTTGACCTGGTCCGGCGAGAAGACGCGACCCTCGACCAGCCCGCCCTTGATGTCGAGCTTGAGTCGCGTCGTCCGGACGAACTCGTTGATGAGCTTCGCCGGAAGGCTGAGGTCCTCGTAGCCGAACGCGATCGCCAAAGGTCCCTCGAGCTCCGACTGCAGCGCCGGCACGCCGGCCGCCTCAGCGGCACGCCGGACCAGCGTGTTCTTGACGACGCGGTACTCCACGTCGCCGGTCCGAAGCCTGCCGCGGAGCTCCTGCATCTGGCTGACGGTCAGGCCGCGATAGTCGGTCAGCACCGCGACCCTGGCCTTCTTCAGCTTCTCGGTCAGGAGCTCGACCTGTTCGGCCTTCTGCTCCTTGCGCGCTCTCGGCAAATGAAAAATCCTCCCTGCCCACAATGATCCGAGGCAGGAAGGATTGGAACGATCCTTCGCTTGCGAGTGCCTCGGTAGGAAATTAAGCCGGCCAGCGCCGGCGCCTACGGTCTAGGGCAGGCCAATGATTATACGGAAGCTCTCCCTCTCCCCCTCGGGGGAGAGGGTCGGGGTGAGGGGCGCGCCTCCCAGTCCTCGCGCAAGACCTCGGTGAGGATGTGGTCGACCCATTTGCCGTCGACGAAGTGGTCCTTCTGCCAGCGCCCGACCTCGCGATAGCCCGCCGCCTTCTGCGCCCGCGCGCTCGCCTCGTTGCCGTCGAGATACCCCGATTTCAGCTTGCGGAGCGGCAGCTGCGTGAACGCATACTCCGCGCGCAGCTGCATGAGCTCGCGCGCCAGGCCTTTGCCCCACGCGGTCTTGTCTCCGATCACGGTGCCGGTGGTGCCGTATCCGTTCTTCCAGTCGATCTGGAGGATGCTCGTGCCACCCACCAGGCGGCCGTCGTGCTCGACCGCCCACCAGACCGCGTTCGGATCGCGCGCCACGCGGTCGAGAAACTCCTTCTCGAGCTCGAGCGAAGGCGGGTTGCGGACCTCGAGAAACCGGACCACGTCCAGGTCCTCGAACCACGCCGCGATCGCGGCGACCTCCTCAGGTTTCGGCGGTCGCAGCCGGACGAGCTTGCCCTGGATCACCGGCCCGTACATGCCGGGCATTCAAGCACGCGAGCGCCGGCGGATGCGGGATTGCAAGACCGTCTCAGACGCGCGAGTGCCGGCCCTCGCGGGAAACCGGGGTTAGCCCGCTACGTGCAGCTTTGCGGCCTCTCGAACGTCAACCGGGACCGAAGGCCCCTGCGTCGACGTGAGAAAGAAGGTTCGCAGGTACTGGCCCTTCGACGACGCCGGCTTGTTCCGGATCAGCGCGTCGACGAGGGTCGTCAGGTTCTGGTGCAGCTGCCTGGAGTCGAACGAAACCTTGCCGATCGGCACGTGGATGATCCCGAACTTGTCCGTCCTGAACTCCACCTTGCCGCCTTTGGACTCGCGCACGGCGCGCGCCACGTCGTTGGTGACTGTGCCCGACTTGGGGTTCGGCATCAGCCCGCGCGGGCCCAGGACCTTACCGAGCGGTCCGACCTTGGCCATGAGGTCCGGCGTCGCGATCGCCGAATCGAAGTCCGTCCACCCGTCTTGCACGCGCTTGACCAGGTCGTCGCCGCCGACCACGTCCGCGCCCGCCTCCTGGGCTTCTCGCGCCTTCTCGCCCACGGCGAAAACCGCGACCCGAACCTTCTTGCCGGTCCCGTTGGGCAGCACGACCGAGCCGCGCACCATCTGCTCCGCGTGTCTCGGGTCGACGCCGAGCCGGATGTGGGCCTCGACGGTGGCGTCGAACCTGGAGATCGAGGTGTCGCGGACCATCTGGCACGCAACCTCAGGGTCGAGTCCGCCGTTGCCGTTGCCGGCGACCGCGGCCTCGACTTTCTTCGCCGCCTCGATGTACTTCTTTCCCCTTTTCTTCGGCACCGGTTACTCGATTACCTCCAGGCCCATCGACCGGGCGGTGCCTTCGATCATCTTCATCGCGGCGTCGGGCTCGAATGCGTTGAGGTCCTTGCGCTTGGTCTCGACGATCTGGCGGAGCTGCTGGCGCGTGATGTGCCCGACCTTCTCGCGGTTCGGCTTGGCCGAGCCCTTCTCGACGCCGGCGGCGCGCTTCAGGAGGTTCACCGCGGGCGGCGTCTTCAGCACGAACGAGAAGCTGCGATCCTCGAAGATCGTGATCAGGGCCGGGACGACGTCGCCGGCCTGCGCGGCCGTGCGCTCGTTGTAGGCCTTGGTGAACTCCATGATGTTGATGCCGTGCGGGCCGAGCGCCGTGCCGACGGGCGGCGCGGGCGTGGCCCTGCC
>JBKPCF010000014.1:0-13856 GCA_046727235.1 Candidatus Dormiibacterota bacterium | reverse complement strand
CAGGTAGACAGGGTCTCGCCCGACCGCATACGTGATCGACGCTGCGTACAGCAGGTACGCGATCGAGGCCAGCATGGCCGCGGCGAACAGCTGCGCCCCCATCCAGCTCCAGCGCCGGAACAGCAGCCGCATCAGCGCCGTCGCAACGACGGCTGTGGCGCCCAAAGCGATCTCGAAGCCGGAGGTCTGGCTGATGAGCCCGGCGTTCCACGCCAGGAGCGCGACGAGCCCGACCCCGAACGGTAGGCCGGCCCAGATCCGAGCCCGAATGATTCCCGGTACGAACGCGCCAACGGTGGTGGCCGCGCTCAAGGCGCCGAAGAAAAAAGCGGCGTGGAGGGGCACGAAGCTAGAACGCCCCGATACCTTTTTTGCCCCGGCGAACTGCCGCAGTAAGGTTTGGCCAAACGTATCGCTTGAACGGAGGATCGACCATGGCGTTCAGGGAAGCCTCGCTCGAAACCACGGCCGCGCCGGCCACTGTCTGGCGGGTCTGGTCCGACGTCAACCACTGGCCCGAATGGAATCCCGACATGAACGACTCGAGGATCGATGGCCAGCTGAAGCTCGGCGCGACCGGCATGATCAACACGAAGTCAGGCGGCAAGCACGACGTCGTCGTGACCCATTACGAGGAGGGCCGTTCGTTCGAGCTCGAGAGCACCGCGCTACCGGGGACGAAGATGGCGATTCGCGCGACCATCACCCCGAACGGAAGCGGCAGCCGGATCATGCAGGGCTTCGAGCCGCGTGGGCTTCTCGCGCCGCTGGTCGGACCGATGATGAGCGGTCAGATCCTGAAGACGTTCACCGCCGTGCTGAACGGTCTGAAACGAAGGGTCGAATCAGGCTCGTAAGCGGGTCTCAGACCTGGTCCTGGCACCATGCGTACAGCGCGTCGTACAGCGGGGTCTGAGCCGCGAGCTTCTCCAGGTCGCGGTCGCCGTAGAGCTTGCGGAATCCCATCGCGATCGCCTTGAGGCCGGCAGCTTCGGGTGTCTTGTCGACGTCAGCCTGGACGTCCGCGCCGTGCACGATCTGAGCCAGACGGCCGAGCGCGCGATCCTGCAGGCCGAATTTGAGGATGATCGACTCGAAGGAGCATCGGCCGTCGACGTGCCCCAGCTCGGCGCCCTGCACGTCGAACGGCTCGGCATCCCGCTCGCGCACGATTCGTGAGACGTCTGTCGGGTCGACGTAGATGAATTCGGCGTTCGGGTCGATGAATCGGCGGATCAGCCACGGGCAGGCGATGCGATCGACGGCGGCGTTCTTTCGAGTCACGAACAGCACGTTTCAAACCTCCTTGCGTTTGCGTGCCAACCGGATCGCGCGCTCGGCCGAGCCCCGGCCTGTGGAGTCGAAGTAGTCGCGGCCCGCGGCTCGAGCCAGACCGCGCTCCAGCGCGGCGAGCTCGCGCTCGTACCTCAGGCGGTCGGCCCGCTCGTTTGCGCCGCGCCTGGAGAGCGAGGCCGCGTTCTCCTCGAGCTGTTCGTACTCGGCGCGGCGGTCACGCTGCATCCGCGCTCTAATGTTTTCCTCGTCGGCTTCGGGCAGCGTCGCGACCGGCAGCACGTAGGCTTCGCCATCCCGCTGCACGATGTCTTCGGCGATCCATTCCAGTTGCTCGAGCAGGTGCTCGCTGTAAGGCACGATCGCCGCCCCGGGTGTCAGGCTGACCGCGCCCAACCGCTGCAGGCTCCGCCAGGTGCCGACGCGGGCGGTGCTCGATGCTGCCGGCAGTCGCCACGTGAGAACGAGCCATCTCGGAGCGGTCACGCCGCGACGACTACGAGCGAATTCATCATTGCAACATACATTACATGCAACCCATGTTGCAACTTGATGTGACCGGGCCTAGGATCGGAAAAGGCGTGCACTTCATCACCAGGGAAGGAATCCACGTCGACAGAATCGCTACCGCGTGGGCGATCCGAAGGTTCGTGGACCAGGCGGCCACGTTCGAATTCGTCCCCCGAACGCGCGACGTGAGAAAGCTGGCCGGCATCCCGTTTGACATCCGCGGCGCCGAGCTGGGTCACCGCGACGGACGCTGCACCTTCGAGAGCCTGCTCGAGAAATATGAGCTGCGCGACCCTGCTCTACGCCGCATGGGCGCGATCGTCCGCGGCGCGGACCTGCCGTACGAAGACGGCGCCCCACCCGAGTCGACGGGTGTGGCGGCGATCTTTGACGGCATCCGGGACACGGGAGCTACGGACGAGGAGCGGCTGGAGCGCGGATCGGCCGTATGCGACGCGCTGTACGCCTACTGCGCCGGCTAGGTCGCCTTGCAGCCTCCGCGCGGCGGGTCGACCGGGGGCTCGGTGGCATGTCCGGGCCGAGGCCCGACCGGAACCGGCGGCGGCGCCCCCGTCACGTTGCCATGGCAACCGTTGGCGCCGCTCGAAACGTTGGGGTTGTCGGACTCGGCTGCTGAAGGGCCGGCGGCGTGGACCTTGCCCGGTTTCTGGTCGGCGGTCACAGTGGTAGTTGCCGGCGATGACTGCACCTGCGACCCGAGCAGCGGTGGGGTCAGGCTGACCACGCTCTGGGTCGCCGGGGGCGAGGCCGCCCGTCCCGGCAGCACGGTGTCGGGGCTCAACGCAACCAGGCCGATCGAGACTGCAGCGGCGGCGCCCGCGGCCGCTACGGTCACGACCTGAGGCCACCGCTCCTGGCGGATGAGCGGGAGGAAGATCGCAAGCGCCAGGGAAACCACCCAGATCCCCGCCTTGCGGACTTGCTCTTCGAGGCGCTCGAGCGCGGCCGCGAGCCGGCGGCCGACGGTCCTGACCGAGATCTGCAACATCTGGCCGATCTCTTCGTTGGTGTGGCCTTGGAGAAAGGCCAGGGTCAGGATGTGGCGGTCCTCCATTCGCAGCTGGGCGAGGGCGTCGTGGACGGTGTGTCGCTGGAGCGCCGAGACCAGCCCGCGCCACGCGCCCTGGGCGCTGGCGATCCAGACCGCGTCGACGGCGAGCAGGCGCCTCGCCTGGGCGTTCCGGCCTGTCCGGCGGCGTGGGTCGACCGACGAAGCGGGGGTCCCGCGCATCAGCCAGGACTTGAGCGCTCCCGCATCCGGAGGTTCAGCCGGCTCGTGGCTCCCGTTGCCCGGCTCCGGCCATTCCATGCCTATTGGGGCGCGCAAAGCTTGCAAAGGCTACACCCGTCACGGAAGAGTTGGGTGTCCTAAAGGCGGGCGAGATCGGTCTGTCCCCCCATCTGCAGCCCAGGGCGTACCTCGACCGGGCTCGAAGTCCGACTCGAGGGGGTCAGGCGCGGACTGCCTTCTTGCCCTGCTGCTTGAACATCTCGACGATCTCCTTGACCGTCGTCGCGTCCTCAGGCCGCTTGTCGGCGCCGCGGAAGGAGACGATGCGAGGGAAGCGCAGCGCGTACTCGGCGCTGTGCCTGGGGCTTGGTGTGATCTCGTCAGCCAGGACCTCGACCACCACCTCGGGTTTGAGCCAGACGTCGGGCACGAGCGCTGAGTCCACGCGGGCCGGCTTCTTGTCGACCTGCACCTTATCGGCGCGTTTGTGAACCTCGCGCCACTCGGCGTCTGACAGCCCGGTGCCAAGTTTGGTGATGGTCACGAATCGGTCCTTCGTCTTGTCGTACACGCCAGCCAGCAGCGCGCCGACGCCAAAGTCCGCCCGCTTGCCTTTGCCGAAGTAGTAGCCGAGCAACACCAGGTCGACGGTGTCGTTCAGCTGACCGCTGGTGTGCCGCTTCAGCTTGACCCAGTTGAAGTTGCGCGCCCCGGCCTGATAGGGCGAACCCGGGCGCTTGACGACCACTCCCTCCAGGCCCTGGCTGATGTAGTCGAGAAGCGTCTTTGTAAGCACCTCGACCGAGGCGGTTTTGATGATCGGCGCGGGCAGGAGGACGGATGAGCCCTTGATCACCTCGTCGACTATCTCGAGTCGCTTCTCATACGGCACCTCGGTGAGGTCGCGGCCGTCCCGATAAAGGATGTCGAATATGAAGGCGGACAGCGGCAGCTCTGCCGCCGCCTCTTCGATTCCGTGCTTCCGCCGGCGGCTGGCGGTCAGCTGGAACGGAACGTATTCTTCCGACTCTTTGCTGAATGCAATCGCCTCGCCGTCGAGGATGAGAGAGCGGTCCTTCAGCTGTCGCGCCGCTGTCGCCAGCTCGGCGAACATCAGCGTGAAGTCCTCGAGGTTGCGCGAGAAGATTCGGACGTCCTTGCCCTTCTTGTGGATCTGGACGCGGATTCCGTCGTACTTGGGTTGGACCGCGACCATACCGAGGCGCTTGATCACGGCCTCTGGATTGGGCAGACGCTCCGCGAGCTGGCTGCGAATCGGCCGGCCGACGGTGACCTTCAGCGCGCTGACCGCGGCCTCGCCGCCGGACCAGAACGTCCTGGCGATCAATCCAAGGTCGGACGTTCGGTTGTAGGCCGCCTCGAGGATCGGCCTGAGGGACCGGTCGCCCTTCCTGGCAAACGAGAGGGCGTCGAGCACGGTCGGGTCGCCGATGCCCAGGCGCAGCCGGCCGAGCGTCATTCGCACGAGGTGCTTGGCGCCCGTGGGGTCGACCCGTTGCAGGAGGTCGGCGAACAACGACCGCTTCTTCTCGACTGAGCCCGCTCCGGCAGCAGCGGCGACTTCCGTCAGGCGCGCGTGTACCTCTTCGACCGAGATTGGGGCGCCTGACTTGCTGCCGGACAATCTTGCGGCGACCAAACCGAGGTCGCCTACCTGGTCGAAGAGCTTGGTGACCTCCTCAGCCGGCCTGGCAAAGGCGTGCGCGATGGACGTGATGACCAGCCTGTCGCCCAGACCGATCTCGACGGGCTCGAAAAACGGCACCAGCCGTCCCTGGATCAGGTACGTGATCGGCTGGATCTCGTCTGGTGAGCTCTTCTGATAGATCTCCGACAGGGTCTTCACCAGCTCGTTTCTGCTGGTCGTCGACTCCATCCGGTCGAGGTAGGCGGCCAACTCGGAAAAAGTCATTGCATGCTCCAATCCCAGGCCGACCTCAGCCGATTGCTCCAGCTCGGTATGGAGCCCACGCCCGGATTCGAACCGGGGACCTTTTCCTTACCAAGGAAATGCTCTACCGCCTGAGCTACGTGGGCGGGGCTGTCCAACCGATTCTATCTGCTACATACTTGGACCCAACTTGACCGCCGCGATCACAGAGGTGTTGGAGCAGGCGAGGCGCCGGTTGAAACGCGTCACTCCTGAGCAGGCGGCCGCCGAGCATGCGTGCGGCGCCTTGCTCGTCGACACTCGCACCGCGCAGCAGCGAGAACGTGATGGGGCAATCCCCGGCGCGCTGGTCATCGACCGCACCGTGCTCGAGTGGCGGCTCGACCCCACCTCACCGTCGAGGATTCCCGAGGCGAAGGACAACCTGGTCCGGGTGATCCTAGTTTGCGCCGAGGGCTACTCGTCGAGTCTCGGCGCGGCGTCGCTCCAGGACCTCGGCCTTGTCAACGCGACAGACGTGATCGGCGGTTTCGAGGCCTGGAAGGCAGCCGGCCTGCCCGTCGAGAGCTAGAGCCCCGAGGCGACCTTCCCCACGTCGGTCATGATCTCGGCCTTGCCGCGGATCTTGATCGCCGCGGTCAGCTCTGTGAACTGCGCGACGAGCACCTCGCCCGCATCCAGCCGCTCCGAGTGGTGCGAGCGAGTGTCTTTGCCTCGGGTCAGGCCCATGATCACGACGCCGTCCTCGAGCGCCTTGACCACGATGTAACGACCGCTAGCCTCTTCTTCCCCGTTCACCGTTACTCCGTCCATTGCCATTGGACTGCGCTTTGGGCCGCACCATCTCGAGCCTGGTCGCGGCCTGACCGACCAGCTCATCGATCTCGGCAGTCAGGGCCGGACCGGCGAGCACATGATAACGATCGGCATTCACGACCACCTCTCGGCTGCCGACGACCACGTGCAGCACGACCTCGTCGGTCCCGGGATGCCGCGCCAGCACCGCTTCGAGCTGCTCGGCGAGACCCGCGTCACCGTTTGGTATCCGCACGTGGACCAGCTGCCGCCTCGCCACCGGAACGCAGTCCGGGTCGTCCCACAGCCAGGCCATGTCGGCCACGACCGACGCGGTCTCGACCTCGGCCTCGATCTCGGGCTCGACGGGCGACGCGGCGGCGCCGCTCGCGCGCGTGCTGCCCGCTCGCGCGTCCACCTTGCCCTGGACCACGACCACCTTGTCGGGCTCGAACAGCAACCTGGTCTGCTCGAACACGCGCGGGAACAGCACCACGTCGACCGCGCCGGTGAGGTCTTCCAGCGTGGCGTAGGCCATGATCTGGCCCTTCCGCGTCACCACCCGCCGCACCTCGCGCACCAGGCCGGCGACGCGCACCTCCGTGTCCTGCAGCGCGCTCGTCACCTCGACCGCCTGGGTGTCGGAGAGCCTGGCCAGCTCGGTCGAGATTCGCCGGAGCGGGTGATCGCTGAGGTACAGGCCCAGCAGCTCTTTCTCGAGGCGCAGCTTTTCCTCGCCTGCCATCGGCGCCACGTCGATCGTCAGCCCGTAGTCGTCCGGCTCGACGTCCGGCGAGCCAACCATGTCGAGCAGCGAGGTCTGCCCCGACTCGCGGTCACGCCTCGCCCTCTCGGCGCGGCTCACCGCGTGATCCAGCGCCGCGATCAGCCGCGCCCGCTCGCCCAACGAGTCGCACGCACCCGATTGCACGAGCGCCTCCAGCACGCGCCGGTTCACGTCCTGGATCGCTGACGTCCGCTCGCACAGGTCCTCAAGCGACTTGAATGGCCCGTCCGCGTCGCGGAGCGCGACGACGCTCTCGACCGCGTGACGGCCGACATTCTTGATCGCCGCCAGGCCGAACAGGATCCGGCCGCCTGGTTGCGGCGAGGACTCCCCCCCGCCGCGCTGGCCGGGCGCAGCCCTTCCCTCAGCGCTCCCCCCCTGCGTCGAAAAGTCGACGCCCGACTGGTTGATGTTCGGCGCCAGCACGTCGATGCTGCGCAGCCTGCAATCGACGATCGCCGTGGCCACGCGCTCGGCGTTGCCCTCCATGTTGATGAGCAGGGCGGTCATGTATTCGAGGGGGAAGTTGGCCTTGAGATACGCGGTCTGGTAGCTGATCACGGCGTAAGCCGCCGAGTGACTCTTGTTGAAGCCGTATGACGCGAACGCCGCGATGCGGTCGAAAAGCTGCTCCGCCGCCGCATCGGCGATCCCTTTCTCGATCGCGCCGCGAACGAACTTCTGCCGCTGCTGCGCCATCTTGACCCGGTCCTTCTTGCCCATTGCGGAGCGAAGGATGTCGGCCTCGGAAAGCTTGAAGCCGGCCAGCACGCGGGCCGCCTCCATCACCTGCTCCTGGTAGGTGAACACCCCGTAAGTCGGTTCCAGGATCGGCTGCAGCCATTCGTGGGGATACTCGATCTGCTCGCGACCGTGCTTCCGTGCGATGTACGCGGGGATGTCCTGCATCGGGCCTGGCCGGAACAGCGCGATCGCCACAATGATGTCCTCGAATCGCGAAGGGCGCATATCCATGAGCATCCGGCGCATGCCCGCGCCTTCGAGCTGAAACACGCCGTGGGTGTCGCCCGCCGAGATGAGCTCGTACGTCTTCGCGTCGTCGAACGGGACCTTCTCGATGTCGATCTCGACACCGGTCCGTTCTTTGACCAGTCGCAAGCAGGTCGCGATGATGTCCAGGTTCTGGAGGCCCAGGAAGTCGATCTTCAGCAAGCCGATATCCCCGACCGCCTTCATGTCGTACTGCGTGATCACCGCTTCCCGACCCGGTCCGTACTGGAGCGGCGTGTAGTGAACCAGCGGCTCGGGTGCGATCACGACACCGGCCGCGTGCGTGCTGACGTTTCGCGAAACTCCCTCGAGCGTCTTCGCCACATCGACCAGGCGCTTCGCCTCGTCGCTTGATTCGTACGCCTCGCGGAACTCGGGAACCTCCTTGATCGCGTCCTCGAGTGACTTCGACCGCCCCTGCCAGACCGGGACGAGCTTGGCCAGCCGGTCGGTGTCTCGAAGCGGCACCTCGAGCACCCGGCCGACGTCGCGGATGGCCGCCTTCGAGGCCATCGTCGTGAACGTGATGATCTGGGCCACGCGGTCGGCGCCGTACTTCTCGGACACGTAGCGGATCACGCGCTCGCGGCCCTCGACCGAGAAGTCGCAATCGATGTCGGGCATCGAGACGCGGTCGATATTCAGGAAACGCTCGAAGATCAGGCCGTGCTGCAGCGGGTCGAGGTTGGTGATGCCGAGACAGTAGGAAACGAGGCTTCCCGCCGCGCTGCCCCGCCCCGGCCCGACGACGATGCCGTTCTGGCGCGCGAAGTTGTAGAAGTCCCACACGATCAGGAAGTACGACGCGTAGCCCGTCTGGCTGATCACGTTCAGCTCCAGCTCCGCTCGTTCGTTGACCGCGGCCGAGGGTTCACCGAACCTCCATTCCAGACCTTTCTTGACGAGCTGCTTGAGGTACTGGTCGGGCGACAGCCCGTCGGGCACGTCAAAGGGAGGGAGAAGCGTCGCGCCCAGCGAGAGCTTCAGGTCGACCTGGTCGGCCACCTCGATCGTCGCGGCGAGCGCTTCCGGCAGGTCGGCGAACGCCGCGATCATCTCGGCGGGGGTCTTGAGGTAGTTCTCCTGGGTCGAGAAACGCCAGCGGTTCGGGTCGTTGAAGCGAGCTCCGGTCTGCAGGCAGAGCAACACGTCGTGCGCCTCCGAGTCGTGGCGGTGGACGTAGTGCAGGTCGTTGGTCGCGCACAGGCGCAGGCCGAACTCCTTGCCGAACCGCGCCAGGACGTTGTTCACCTCGACCTGCTTGTCGATTCCGTGGCGCTGAACCTCGAGTAGGAATCGGTCCTTGCCGAAGATGTCCCGATACGCAGCGACAGCCTCCCGCGCGCCCTCGACGTCCCCGTCGACGATGCGGCTGGCCGGCTCGCCCTGCAGGCAGCCGGAAAGCGCGATCAGGCCTTTCGAGTGCTCGGCCAGGATCTCCTTGTCGATCCGCGGCCGGTAGTACATGCCTTCCATCTGCCCGACCGTGCAGAGCCGCATGAGGTTGACGTAGCCCCCGTGGTCGGCGGCAAGGAGGGTGAGGTGGTTGGGGTCGCGGTCGACACGGCCCTCACGAAGGAGGCGCGAGCGCGGCGCAACGTAGACCTCGCAGCCGATGATCGGCTTGATCCCGGCGTCTTTGCACGCCTTGTAGAAATGAATCGCGCCGTACATGACGCCGTGGTCGGTGAGACCGATCGCGGGCATCCCAAGCTCGGCCGCGCGGGCGACCATGGCGGGGATCCGGCTGGCGCCATCGAGCAGCGAATACTCGGTGTGGTTGTGGAGGTGGACGAAGGTTTCAGGGGCGTGCGGCATCGTTTGGACTGGGTGTGGCGGACCCCTCGGATAGTCTAAGGACTGCAGTGGCGCGCATCGCTCTTCCTACCCTCGCCCATGGACCGGCCGAGATGCTGCATTCCGGCATTCGCGAAATCTCGAACGAGGCGATCCACACGCCCGGCGCCATCCGCCTCGACGTCGGCCAGCCGAACTTCCCTACCCCGCAACACATAAAGGAGGCGGGAAAGCGGGCCATCGACGAGAACAAGACCTTCTACACGCATACGCAGGGCTTGCTTTCGCTGCGAGAGAAGATCGTCGACAAGCTCGCCAGGGTGAACGGGATCAGGTCCGCACCCGAATCGATCGCGTGCGCACCAGGAGGCGTGGGTGCGATCGCGGTGATGCTCGCCGCCGTTGTGGAACAGGGCGACGAGGTGCTGCTGCCGGATCCGGGCTGGCCCAACTACCGGATGATGCTGCCCTGGCTCGGCGCTCGCGCCGTCTTCTACCCCTGCCCGCCCGAGGTCGGATTTCAGCCCGACCTGGACGCGCTCGGGAGCCTGATCTCACCGCGGACGAAAGTCCTCGTCGTCAACAGCCCGAACAACCCGACCGGCGCGGTGTATCCCGCCGAAACCGTCAACGCACTGATCGAGCTCGCGCAGCGCCACAACCTGTGGTTGCTGAGCGATGAGTGCTACGACCAGATCGTGCTCGACGGCACGTGGACGAGCCCGGCGAGCCTTGCCCCGGAGGACCCGCGGATCGCCACCGTCTTCACGTTCTCGAAGTCGTATTCGATGACGGGCTGGCGCCTCGGTTATCTGACCGGGTCGGCGGAGCTGGTCGACACCGCGACGAAGGTGCTGGAATCGAATTCCTCTTGCGTCTCGACCATCACCCAGGTTGCAGCCGAGGCGGCGCTCGTTGGGCCGCAGGATTGTGTAACGGCCATGGTGAGCGCGTACCGGCGACGCCGCGACCTCGTCGTGGATCTCCTGAGAGATGCGGAGCTCTTCATCGCCGAGCCGACAGGCGCCTTCTACATCATGGCCGACATCGCACCAAAGGGCCTCCCCGCGCGCGACTTTGCCTTTGCCCTCCTGCGCGAGCGCGGCGTCAGCGTCGCTCCCGGCACCGCCTTCGGCCACGTGGCCGCGGAAGCGGTCCGGATCAGCCTCGCCAGCTCGGACGCCGACCTTAGCGAGGGAGTCGGCCGGCTGGCCGAGTTCGTACACGGCCGTACCTGATCCGGCCCTTTCGTTTATCCTGCCGGGGTTGAAATCGGGCGTAACCGTTCCCGCCTACGTTCCGTTTGGCCCGACATGCAGCTGCTGAGGCCCATCCTGACGATGGTCGTAAGGTCGCTTGGCCCAGGCCGGCTCCGCCTCGTGGTCGTCAAGTTCGCGCGGCGGCTGGATCAGAGCTAGAAGCGCTCCAGCAGCGCGACCGACTCGACGTGGTAGGTCTGGGGGAACATGTCAACGATTGCCGCGCGCCTGATCCGGTAGCCGCCTCGGACCAGCGCGACAAGGTCGCGGGCGTGGGTCGAGGGCTCGCAGCTCACGTAGACGAGTCGCTCCGGACCAAGCCTGATGATCTCCGCCAGCGCCGCGGGCTCACACCCGGCGCGGGGAGGGTCGAGAAGCACCGCGTCGTGCTGTCCGAGACGTACGCCCGGCAGCACCGACTCCACCTTTCCGGGTAAATACACGACCCGCGCGGAGTTGATCCGCGCGTTAAGGCGCCCCAGCTGCACCGCGTGCGGGTTCTCTTCGATCGCGGTCACCTGGGCGCCATTGCGAGCAATCGCGACCGAGATGGTCCCGATGCCGGCGTAGAGATCCAGCACCCCTTCGCCTGCCTTCGGGTCGAGCATGTCGAGTGCGGTGCGGTACAGCACGAGCATCTGGCGGTAGTTCGTCTGGACGAAGGTGTCGCTCCGGACGCGAAATGTCAGGTCCCAGAACTCCATCGACATCGCCTCGTCGAGCAGCGCCACCTCCGGCAGCAATTCCGCAATGCGATGCGCAAACCGTTCCCGCGGCCAGCTTGGTCCTCGGCCCTTGAAGCGCAGCCGCCACAGCATGCCTCGGCCGGTCGGCTCCACGGTAAGCAGCAGGTTCTGCAAGCCCTTCAGCTCGAGCTCGTTCGCGGCCTGACCGAACGCCGGCAGCGCCCGCTCGATGCGCTCGTCGTGGATGACGCAGCTGTCCACCGGCAGCACCGAGTGCGACCGCATCCGGTGAAATCCGAATCGCCAACCGTTTCCCGAGGCCACGGCCTCGAACTCGCCGCGAATCCGGTACCGCCAGGGATCGTCCATCCCCAAGACCGCAACGTCCGGCGGCAGGCGCAACCCGGCCCTCGACCACGCCTCGTCGACCACCTGTCGCTTCAGCTCCAGCTGGTGCGCGTACGCGGCGTGCTGCAGCTGGCACCCGCCGCAGTCGCCGAAGTACGGACATCGCGCGGCGACCCGATGCGGCGACGCTTCGAGAACACGGGTTGCCGCGGCGACCGCAACCCCACCCTGGCGCCCGCGTGGCTCCGCCTCCACCACCTCGCCGGGCAGGGCGTAGTTGACCAGCCACACCTTGCCGTCTTCCCTTGCCACCGCGGCCCCGCCGTGCGCGGGCGACGTCGGTTTGAGGATCAGCGGCGCCACAGGGAGACCGGGTCGGGCGCCGGCTTGAAACCGGCCGACTCGACCATCTGCATAGCCTTTCGAAAGCCCTCGGCGATCTTGTCTGGGCTGTGCGCGTCACTTCCGTACTGGATCGCCTGGCCCCCGACCTCGCGCCACCAGCGAACGACCGTCAGGTCTGGGCACAGCATGTCGCCGCGCGTCGTGTTCACCTCGAGGACGCGCCCTGTTCGCGCGGCAGCGTGCAGGATGGCGCGGATCTCCTCCTCGTAATCGCCGTCTCGATAGTCGGGCCAATACCGCTTCGGATAGTCGAGATGAGCAAGGATCTCGAACGGCTGGACGCCCTCGAGCATAGCCAGCACCTCGTTGAAATAGTCCCGTGTCGCGGCGCCGATGTCGACGCCCTCTCGGTCCTTGAAGTGGCTGGCATCGACAACATCGCCGGCGATCTTCACGCAGTGGACCGAGCCAAGCACGTTGTCGAGCGGCCCGGCGGAGAGAATTGCCGCGGTCTCGTCCGGAAACCAGTGAGGCTCGCCCAGCTCCACCCCGCTGATGATCCTCAGGCCGCTGAACCTGGCGCGGCACCGTTCGACGCAGTCGAGGTAGCCCGCAATGTCGACGCAGTACTGGTCGTCGTGGACCTTGACGAAGTCCGCGTGATCCGTGAAGGCGATGGCGGGCAGGCCCAGCTCGAGCGCGCGCTCGCAGCTCCGCTCCATCGAGCCGCGGCGGCCGTCATACGACCATTCCGTGTGCACGTGGAGGTCGGGCGGCAGGGTCACCCGCCAAGGCTACAATCCCGACTCGTGGGATATCTGGTCCAGGCTGCGGCCTACCTCTCTGGCGCCCTTTTGATCGGCGGCGGGCTCTATTTGATCCTGCGCGGCAGCTTCCCGGGCTGGTGGCAGAAGCGGCTGACCTGGCCGCTGGTGCGGGTCACCCCGACCGTTGCGCACCTCCAGGGATGGGCAGCGGTCGGCGTCGGCGCATCGATCCTCGCGATCGTGTTCACCTCGGTGGCTCCGGAGGGCGTGTCGGGGCTCCTCGTCCTGCTGGCGATGGTGGCTTATCTCGCGGGGCTGCTTCTGTTTCTCGTCAGCACCTGGCTCTCCCGCCGGCCCGCGAGCTGAGCCGCCGCTGGGCGGCCGCAGGGAGGTGCCAGGCTGGGTGGTCCGCGCCTGCGGCAGCGGAAAGGACCCCGGTAGAAAACCCTGACGCCCGGCTGATCAAGCCGAGCGCCAAGAGGTTTGGGGAATCGGATTGGCCCGAGCACTGGGTCCCCGTTGGGGGGCCCACGCCCGCGTCGCCGACTGCCCCGTGGCCAGCCTACGCCTCCCGGACCGACTTGTCAGATCAGCTTTCGAGAAGCTTCACCAACAGGTCGCTTGCGACCTTCGGGTTCGCTTGCGGGGCACGCTTGCGCAGATCAGCCATGAGGGCCTGCATGGCCTGTTTCCTTCCCGCGCGATAGTCGGCCGCCGCCTTGGGATTGGCATCGATCACAGCCTCCGCAAGCACACGCATCTCGGACGCGTCGCTCATCTGCGCGAACGCGTGCTCGGCGACGATCTCTGCCGGCGTGCGCCCGCTTTCGACCGACTCCACGAGCACCTCTCGCCCCTGGTCCCGCGTGATGCGTCCATCGACGACCAGGCCGACCAGCTCGGCGAGGTTTTTAGGCGACGGCAGCTTGCCGCTTGGTGCGACCTCGCCGACGATCCAGTTGGCCGTCTGCCTCGCCGGCGCGCCCTCGGCAACCGCGCCTTCGAACAGGTCGGCGAGCTCACGATCCGACGTGATCAGCGCAGCGTCCGTCGCGCTCAGCGCGTGCGCGGCCGCCAGGCGTCCGCGGCGGACC
>JBKPCF010000013.1:0-15750 GCA_046727235.1 Candidatus Dormiibacterota bacterium | reverse complement strand
CGGCGCCAACGAGCACGGGATCCGGGTCATCGATGTCCGCCACGAGCAGTCGGCCGCGTTTGCGGCCGAGGGATGGGCGAAGGTCACACGGGAGTGTGGAGTCGCCGCGGTCACCGCGGGCCCGGGCGTGACCAACTCGACATCCGCGCTGGCACAGGCTTTGGGCAACGACAGCCCGATGTTCATCATCGGTGGCCGGGCGCCCGTGGCGCGCTGGGGCATGGGCTCGCTGCAGGAGATGGACCACGTCGAGGTCGTCCGCAGCCTCACCAAGAAGGCGATGACGCTGGAGTCGGCGGAGGACGCGTACAGCGCCGCCGCGGAATGCGTGCGCACCGCCCTCAGCCGCCGCACCGGACCTGTATTCATGGACGTACCGATCGACGTCTTCTTCGGCGCGGCCGACCTGCCCGAGGCGACCGAGCACCTGACGCCCGACCACGGATCGCCGCCGGATCACACCCTGATCGAGCGGGCCGCGCGCTTGATGCAGGGCGCAGAGCGACCGGTGGTCATCGCGGGAGGCGGCGTGTGGTGGGCGCACGCCGAGGCGGAGCTTCGCGAGCTGGTAGAGGTCGCCAACGTTCCCATGACGGTGAATGGGATGGCGCGCGGCATGCTGCCACCGACGCATCCGCTGATCTTCTCGCGCGCCCGCGGCCAGGCGCTTCGAGAGGCAGACCTCATCGTCCTGATCGGTGTGCTCCTGGATTTCCGGCTGAACTTCGGACAGCCGCCGGTGTTTGGCGAAGACGCGCGTCTGGTCTACGTCGACGTCGACGAGCACCGCAAGCACCGGCCGGCCGAGGTCGCCATCTTCGGCAACGTGAAGTCGGCGTTGAAGCAGTTGGCAGCCGCTGTCGCTGGTGCTCCGCGCAGCGACGCATGGGTCGCGGGGCTTCGCGAAACCGAAGCGGCCGCGCGCAAGCGCGACGAGGCGATGACGCAGTCCGATTCGTCCCCCGTTCACCCGGCGCGGCTGATTGCGGAGGTGGGCCGATTCGCGGATCCGGACGCGATCATCGTCGGTGACGGCGGCGACTTTATCTCGTTCGCGGGACGTTTGATCGAGCGCAGCGAGCCGGGGCTGTGGATCGATCCGGGTCCCTTTGGCTGTCTCGGCTCCGGGCCTGGCTACGCGATGGCGGCGAAGCTCGCCCGGCCAGACCGGCAGGTGATCCTGCTGTCGGGGGACGGGGCGTTCGGCTTCTCCGCGATGGAGTTCGACACGATGGTGCGGCATCGCATCCCTGTCGTTTGCCTGGTCGGCAACAACGGGATCTGGGGGCTGGAGAAGCACCCGATGCAGAGCATGCTCGGGACCTCGGTGGCTGCGGACCTTGGCCGGCGGACGCGTTACGACAAGGTTGTCGAGGCCCTGGGAGGCTACGGTGAGATGGTCGAACGCGCCGACGAGATTCGGCCCGCGCTCGAGCGCGCGTTTCGCTCGGGGTTGCCGGCCTGCATCAACGTGCTCTGTGATCCGGACGCGGAATATCCGCGATCATCAGTCCTGATGTGAGCGCCACCCAGCTGCAGCCCGTTGTTGAAGCGGATGAGTGGCGCACCGCGCAGGCGCAGTTCGACGAGGCGGCGGAGCTGATCAAGCTCGAGCCCTGGCTGCGCGAGGTCCTGCGCGAGGTGCAGCGAGAGTTCACGTGTCACTTCCCGGTCAAGCTGGACAACGGACACACGCGGGTCTTCACGGGCTATCGCGTGCAGCACAACATCAACCGAGGACCTGCCAAGGGTGGGATTCGCTACCACCCGGACGTCTCGCTGAACGAGGTCAAGGCGCTGGCCATGTGGATGACCTGGAAGTGCGCCGTCGTGAGCATCCCGTTCGGCGGCGCCAAGGGAGGCATCATCGTCAACCCGCGCGAGCTCTCTCTCAACGAGCTCGAGCACATGACCCGGCGATTCGCTACCGAGATCTCGATCCTCATCGGCAGCGACCGCGACATCCCGGCGCCTGACGTGAACACCGACGGCCAGACCATGGCCTGGATCATGGACACCCTCTCCATGCATCTCGGCTATTCCGTGCCGGCATCGGTCACGGGGAAGCCGCTGGAGGTTGGTGGGTCCGCAGGCCGCGTGGAGGCGACCGGGCGCGGGGTGACGATCTGCTCTGTCGCGGCCCTCGAGCACCTCGGCCGCGCGCCACACCAGACGAGGGCCGCGGTCCAGGGGTTCGGCAACGTGGGAAGCGTCAGCGCGAAGCTGCTCGAGGAGGCCGGGTGCACGGTGGTCGCGGTCTCGGAGGACTACGGCGGGATCTACAACCCGCTCGGGCTGTCGATCAAGCGAGTGCTCGAGTATCGGGCGCGGGAGAAAACGTTGAAAGGATTTCCGGGTGCGCAGGAGATCGGCAACCAGGAGCTGTTGACGGTCGAGTGCGACCTGCTGGTGCCCGCGGCGATCGGCAACCAGCTGACCTCGCGCAACGCGCGGGACGTCAAGGCCTCGTTGATCGTCGAGGGGGCCAATGGGCCGACGACGCCGGAGGCGGACGCGATCTTTCGCGAGCGCGGCATCTTCCTGGTGCCGGACATCCTGGCCAACGCGGGGGGCGTCACCGTGTCGTACTTCGAGTGGGTGCAGGACCTGCAGTCGTTCTTCTGGTCCGAGCACGAGGTGAACCAGAAGCTCAAGGCGATCCTGTCGCGCGCGTTCTCCGAGGTTTTGAAAACGAAGGAGGAGCGCAAGGTCGACATGCGGATGGCGGCGTACATCCAGGCGGTGTCACGGGTCGCGGGGGCGACGCGGGAGCGAGGGCTCTACCCCTAGACGTCGCGGGTTATTTCAGATCTCTCGGCGGCGGAAGCTCCAGATGCTCAGCGACAGGACCAGCGCGAACCACACCACCACCCAGACCAGAAACGAAACCGGCGGCGGCTCCGTGGCCGCGAACGGATTCGCGCGGCCGGCGGTGCCCAGCGCGCGCAGAGCGGCGATGAAGGTGTCCGGCTCCATCGCATAGATGGCCCCGCGCCACAATCCGTCGGAAGGCAGCACCAGGTGGGAGACCACGCCCACGTTCTCGAGCGCCTGGTTCTGCAAACCCGTACCGATGTCGCCGACGACTCCGGCAATCCAGGCGATTAGCCAGCCGACCAGCGCGATCACCCCGGCGGTGATGCCCGACAGCCGCGTCGAGAGCAGAAGGCCGACCGAAAGCAGGATCAGGCCGTCGGCCGCGACATAGACGAGGAGCTGGACCGGGTGCGGCGGCAGATAGCCGGTTGCCCAGTCCACCGCCGCGAGCTCGAGCGATCCCGCGCCCGCGGCGTACACCGCGACGAGCATCGCAAGGCCGAGCCACTTTCCGATCACGACCTCGCTCCGCCGCACCGGCCGCGCAAGGATGGCGAGCAGCAGCCCGCTTTCGACCTCGCCCGAGATGAGCGGGCCTGCCACGACGGCGGCGCTCAAGGCGAGCACACCGCTGAACATGAAGACGACCACGATCAGCAGCTGTGAGGTGATGAGCGAAACCTGGTCCGGCGGTAGAAGCGTGCCGTCGGGTCGCGTGACGGTGGTGATCTTGTTGAAGCCCCACGCGGAAAAGCCGACCACGAGCAGGGTCAGGATCAGCAGCGCGAGCAGCAACCGCCGCCGCGACGACTCCTGCACCGTCAGCCGCGCGATGACGAGCACCGGGGGCATCAGGTCTTGTCCTCCTCGTCCTCGAGCAGCTGGAGGAATCGATCCTCGAGGGTCTGGTGTCGCGGCGCGACCTCGTACACGCGCCCACCCATCGAAACGATCGATGCGACCAGGTCCGGGACCCGGTCGGGGTCGAGATTCGCAAATGTCAACTGGTCGCCCTCGTCATCGATCCGGCCGAATTGCGCCAGGCGATTCTTGTCGGCGGGCGATAGCCCGGCCACCCGAACCCGAACCGCGGTGCCGCCGAGTAGCTCGTCCATCGTCCCTTCGGCGATGACGCGTCCGTGATCGACGACGGCAACCCGGTCGCACACCTGCTCGACCTCACTCAGGAGATGAGAGTTGAGGAACACCGCGGTGCCGCGCGACGCGAGGCCGCGAATGATCTCGCGCACGTCGTGGCGTCCCACAGGGTCGAGCGCCGATGTCGGCTCGTCGAGGAAGACGAGCTCAGGTTCGCCCAGCAGAGCGGCGCCGAGACCCAGCCGCTGCTGCATGCCTTTGGAGAATGTGCCCACGCGATCCTTCGCGCGATCGGTCAGGCCGACCGTCTCGAGCACGCTTGCGATCTCGTCTCGCCAGCTCGACCGCGGCAGCGGAGCGAGCTCGCAGTGCAGCTCGAGAACCTCAGCTGCGGAAAGCCAGCTCTGGTAGCGGAAGAGCTCCGGGAGGTAGCCGATGCGCCGGCGAGTCTGAAGGTCCCCGACCGGCCGGCCGAGTAGCCAGCCCTCGCCGGATGTCGGCTTCAACAGCCCAAGCAGGAGCTTGACCGCCGTGGTCTTGCCGGCGCCGTTGGGACCGAGAAAGCCGAACACCTCGCCGCGCGGGACCGTCATCGACAGGCCGGCCAGCGCGACGGTGTGGCCGAACTTCTTGGTGAGCTCGACGGTCTTGACCGCCGGCGTGCCGGCGGCCGCGCTGGGGGACGTGGCCGCCTCGGTCTGCTCAGCTAGCTCGGCCATCGGCACAACGCTAACGGCGCGGAGCTACTTGAGGTTATTCGCGATGTTGATTGCGTCCGACTGCTTGATCGATCCGGCGACGACGTACACGGACCCGCCCTTCACCCAAACAACCGCCGAGCCCACGCCGGTGTTGTCACCGAGTGCAACTCCGTCGACGCCCTGCACCGTGACCTGGGACGAGGTCGCGTACTCGATCGGCACCGGGATCAAAAGGGTGGTGCTGGGATCCCCGATGGCGGAGACGGCCTTCTTGAGCTCCGGCGTGATCCCGGGCTGAGCAAGGATGTAGCTCTCGAGGTCTTTGACGGTGACACCGGTCGCCTTTGCGGTCGGCGCGGCCGAGCGGGCGACGATGAGCTGCGGCAGGTTGATCGTGCTGGCGTCAGAGCTGGGGCGGTTGAGGTCGCCGTAGACCTCGCCGACCGCCGGACCGACAGTGATCGTGAGCGTCGCGCCGTCCATCCCCGCGGGCATCGGAGGCAGCGTCTTGCCGTGCCTCGCCGCTGCCGCGGCCGCCTTCTCGGCGCTGAACGTGAAGGTCGCGACAGCCTCCGACATCGCGCCGTAGGTGACGTTGGTCGACACGCCCGCGGGGAGCTGGGACACCGTCGGCGGCTGGAGGCCGCCCGCAACCGACGACGCGTCGGCGGCGCTGGTCGTGGCCTGGAGCTGCGGCTCCTTCGACCAGGTGATCGTTCCGTAGTCGGCCAGCTGCGACAGCGCCTGCACGTCAGCGACAGTCACCGGGACGGTCTTGACGGTGGTCGGCTTGAAGAAGAACCCGCTGAACGCGAAGGCCACGATGACAACAGCGGCGGCGACGACCGCAGCCACCAGCGCGAAGGTCGGCCTCGTCGCGGGACGAAGGATCGGAAAGCGGACCAGCGCGGGCTGCGACCTGGGCTGCTGCATGACGCGCTGGAACGCGGCGTCGACGTCGACATGTGCCTCGGGCACGGCCAGGAGTGCGGCGATCGAGCTCGCGTCGTCCGCCACGACCTTTATTCGCGCCTGGCATTCCGAGCAGCCCTCGAGATGGGCGGCGTCGGCGCCCGAGCGCGCGTCCGCGTCGTCCACCATCCGGCGCAGCGTTCCTTCAGTTAGATGTGCCACGGGTGACCTCCTTACGCAGCGCGGCTTCCGCGCGCCTCAACAAAGTTCCGACCTGTCCGATTCCGACACCGAGCGCCTGCGAGACCTCGGCGTAGCTGAGTCCGCTTGCCCGCAGCGCGAGCGCTGCCGCCGGCCTGGGCGCGAGCCTGGCCAGCGCCTGCCGCACGTGGCGGCGATCCTCGTTGACCTCCAGCTGTTGCTGGGGGTCGAGCGTGTGCTCACCTTCTTGCGCCGCCTGCGCCACCTCACGCTTCAGCCTCCGCCGCGCGCCTCGCAACCGGTTCAGCGAGGCGTGGGCCGCTGCGCGATGCAGCCAGGCCGGCGCGTAGTCGGCCGACGCCGAGTGCAGGCGGTGGAAGTCAATGAACACGTCCTGGGCCACATCCTCCGCCTCGTGGGGGTCGGCGAGGACGCGGTTGGCGATGCCGACGACGCGAGCATATTCGGCTGTGAAAAGGGCCTCGAACGCCGCCTCTTCAGAACGGATAGAAGTCATGCGGCGCGCACCGAGCTGCGTTCCCACCAACCATCAAGCACCGCCGGACAAGGGATTGTGGCGCCGGAGCATGCTGGTCAGACCGCGGAAGAAAGGCCATCCCCAGATCCCGACCGAAAGCAGGCCGCCGAAGATCAACACCGCGTCGATGCTGAGCCGTCCCTGCCGCTCCCAGTAGACGTCGCTCAGGTTTAGCCACAGGGCGAACTCGTCGAGCGCAAGGGCGGCGCCGACGCCGAAGGCGATCGCCGTCACGCTGGCGATCCAGCTCGACCCGACTCCGATCTCGAGCAGCCACACATAGCCGACGAGCAGGAGCAGGAGGATGCCCCACACGAGGTGGTGGATGTGCAGGCCGCCGCTGGTCATGTTGTGAAATGGACCGATGCCGGCCCGGATTATGTGGGTGATGCCGCGCACGATGCCGAACGTCGCCAGGAACCCAAGCGAGGAGAGAAAGAGCCTCTCGCGGCGCTCGTCCTGAAAGTGGAGCTGATACAGGCGCTTCAGCGCGCCCATCAGCCGGCGAGAGCTTTCCGGCGCCTTGACGTGCGGGAGATCTCGTCCTCGATGATCGCGAAATCGGCCTTGGGCAGAGCGTGGATGTGGCCCTGGAAGGCGAGCGTCCAGTGCTCGGGGGGCCACTTGCGGACGTAGTCGAGCCGGTAGGCGATCTCTTTCGCGGGGACCCAGTCATGCTCGTCGAGCACAAAGTCCTGCCGGATGTGAACCCGCCACGGATAGTCTTCGTCACGGCGGGACGAGCGCCAGATCGGTGTGTGGTCCTCGTACATCGGCGACGCGACGGTCACCGTGGCCGCAAATCCCATGCGACCCGTGACGTAGTAGAGGACGCGGTCGCCCACGCGCATCGTTTCCACTCTGCGGCGATGCCGGCTCTTCAAACCCTGGATCGCGAAGCCGTGCTCACGGGTCTTGCGGAAGTTGTCGGGCGAGCTGACGATCATCCAGTACTGGGCGGAGCGGCCGCCCCCCGACTTGCGCTTGCGCCGCGAGCGTCCCTGCCTGGCGGGCCGCTCGGTCGGCGCCGATTCCGGTTCCTGCTCTTCCGCCACGTCAGCCGCCGTTCACGCCGGCCTGGTTGATGGGACCGAGGTCTTGCGGCTCCGGAAGCAGGGCGCTGAGGTTGCGGATCTGCCCGATATGAGCCATCTCGTGTCGGGCCACGAGCTGACAAACCTCGAGAATCGTGTTGCCGCCGCCGCGCGGATCGGCGATCGTGCGGTCCCACTCGGCCTTGCCCCAGCCGTGCAGCAGATCCACCGTCCGGCGCCGGACTCGTGCCAGGTCCTCCAGCGCCTCATGGAGCGGCGCGGTCAGTTCCTGGTCGTGGGGAGGATCGATCGCGGCCCGGACGTCGCCGGTCGTCTGGCCGTCGAGGTGGGCGTGGCGCAAGAGCAGATCGACCTTGACGGCCGAGTCGACCAGGTGCGCTATGAGGCCGCCGAGCGTCGGAAAGGCGGGTCCGTGGCGGTAGCGCAAGCGTGCCTCGTCCAGCCAGTAGACGAGGTCGCTCGTCCTCTCCGGCACCGAGCTGAGAAGGAGCACGACGTCCGACGTGGACATCTCCTCTTCGAGTTCCATCTCGACCAAGCTTAAGCCCGCCACCCGGACCCTCTCCCCGACGAACGTCGCATACTCGATGCCGTGGCGCAGGTCCAGGCCGCGTGCGACCGGTGCGGGGCGGAGCTCCGGCCCGAGGCCGCTTACTGCGAGAAATGCGGGGCGCGCACGCGGCGCGCCAGGAGCCTGGTCCGCGTGGCGATCAGGGTCGAGGCAGTGTTCTTCTTGCTCGTGGTCGCCATGGTGGTCGGCTTCATCTGGGTCTACGCCGCGCAGCGCTAGCGGCGGTAGATCGCGCGCCCTGCGACCTGGTCCTCCCCACCCCACGAAATCTGCGATTTCGCGGGGACCCCGGGGTTCCCTTTAGCGGCGGTAGATCGCGCGGCCCTCGACCTCAACCTTGTTCAGGCGCTTGTTCAGGTGCAGTCCCTCGAGGATGAACTCGATCACCGAGGCGCGCGCCTCCGGGCGATCCGGCAGGCCAAGGCGCTTCAGCGCGGTAGCCAGCTCGGGCGCTTCGCCGATCGCCCGCGTGTAAGCGCGCGCCGGAATTCCCTCTCCGACCTCGAGCATTCCGCCGTCCTCGAATCGCGAGACGACGCCCTCGAACTGCGACGCCGAGAAGTGCCGGCTGAACACCGAGCTGATGGCTCCGCGCTCCAGGCGGGCGAGGACCTGCTCTTCCTTGCCCTCGTCGAGCGCTTCGATCTCGACCCGGCCGGCGGTCGATGACGCCAGGTACGGGAGGTCGGTTATCCGCGGCACCGCCAGGGATTCGCCCAGCCGCGCGGCGCGGCGAACGGCGTTGCTGGCGAGGTTTTCGACGTTGGCGATGGACATACGCACCGATACGCCGGATGACTGCGAGATGTGCGGACTGCGGCGCGCGAGGTGCGTGAGCTCGGCGACGATCTCCTTCATAAAGGACGGAAAGACGAACTCGAAGTCTTCCGGCACCGCGTGGCGCTCGGCCTCCATGATCTGCATCTCTTCGCTGATGGTCAGCGGATAGTGAGTGCGCACCTGGGAGCCGAATCGGTCCTTGAGCGGGGTGATGATGCGCCCGCGCGAGGTGTAGTCCTCAGGGTTTGCGCTCGCGATCACGAACAGGTCGAGGGGCAGTCGCACGCGGTAGCCGCGGATCTGCACGTCCTTCTCTTCCATGATGTTGAGCAGTCCGACCTGGATCCGCTCTGCAAGGTCGGGCAGCTCGTTGATGCCGAAGATGCCGCGGTTCGTCCGCGGCAGCAACCCGTAGTGGATAGTCAGCTCGTCGGATAAATAGCGGCCCTCGGCGACCTTGATCGGATCGACCTCTCCGATCAGGTCCGCGATCGAGATATCGGGAGTCGCGAGCTTCTCTCCGTAACGCCGATCGCGTGGGATCCACGCGACGGCGACGCTGTCGCCATCCTTCTCGACGAGGTCGAGGCAGCGGCGGCAGATCGGGCCATACGGGTGGTCGTTGACCTCGCACCCCGCGATGACCGGGACGAGCTCGTCGAGCAGGCTGACGAGCGACCGCATGATCCGGCTCTTCGCCTGACCCCGCTCGCCGAGCATGATGACGTCGTGCCCGGAGATGACCGCGTTCGCCAGCTGCGGTAGGACGGTGTCGTCGTAACCGACGATTCCGGCCAGCAGCGGCTCACCCGCGCGCAACCGCGCGAGCAGATTGCGACGCATCTCCTGCTTGACCGTTTCGCGTTTGTGTCCGGTGGCGCGAAGCTCGGCAATCGTCTGCGGCCGGTCCGAGGTCACCCCTGCACTATAGAGAAGCAATCTCCTCGTCTTGCCAAGTCAAGCAATCACTTATCGGCAGTTTCGTTTTTCAACGCAGTTAGACTGACCGAACGTTCTTGTCTCACTCGATTCGCACGCGGTACGAGGCTGCGCACGATGACGGACGGCCGCTAATAGGGGGTCACCGGGGCAACCCGGCCGAGCATCCCGAGAACACGATGCGGTCATTTCGGTCGGCGATCGACGCCGGCTGCGACCTGATCGAGTGCGACGTGCACCTGTCCGCGGACGGCCGCCTCGTCGTGATCCACGACCACACTCTCGAGCGCACCACCAATGGGACGGGCATGGTCCGCGACCATACCGCCGCCGAGCTGCGCAAGCTCGACGCCGGTGACGGCGAGAAGATCCCGCTGCTCCAGGAGGTGGTCGAGCTGGCGCTCGGCAGGGTCGGCCTGGTGATCGAGATCAAGCAGGTGCCGCCGCTGTACCCAGGGCTGGAGGAAAAGCTCGTGAACATGCTGCGGCAGCTCGGCGCGGTCGCCGAGTGCGCAGCGATCTCTTTCAACCACACCTCGATCCACGACCTGCGCCAGATCGAGCCCGCCCTGCAGCTCGGGATCCTCGAGGGCGCGCGGCCGATGCACCCGGCGAATCTCCTGCGCGAGGCCAATGCCGACGTGTACTCCCCGCACTGGGGCGCCACCGACCCGCAGGTCGTCAAGGAGGTTCACGCCGCCGGAGGGGCGGTGGGCGTGTGGCCGGTCGACGACGAGCAGGCCATCGCCTGGTGCCGCTACTGCAAGCCCGACTCGATCTTCAGCAACCGGCCAAAAGAGGTCATCGCGGCCTACAAGGAGTAGCCGCGCGACCACCACAAGGCGCGTTACAGCCGGCGCCGGGCGGTCGTTGCTCAATCGAGGGTCACATACCATGAACCGAACTTGGCAGCCGAGCGGCCGCCGTTTGAAGATCTCTACCGGGAATACCTTGGTCGAATCTATGCCTACGTCCGGGCGCAGGTCGGCGCGTCCGCCGACGCCGAGGACATCACCGCGCAGGTCTTTATGAACGCGTACCAGGCATACGGCCGGTTCGAGGCTCGAAACACGACGCCGTCGGCCTGGTTGTTCCGCATCGCACGCAACGCGACCCTCGACCACTTTCGTTCGCGAGGCCGGCGCGACCGGCTGCAGCGCACGATGGAGCACCAGCCGCTCGTCGAGGAAGATCCCGCCCAGCAGGCCGAAGGGCGAGTCCAGTACCGCGCGCTGCTGGCGCAGGTCGCACACCTGCCCGACCGCCAGCGAAACGCGATCTCGCTGAGGCACTCGGGATTGAGCTTCGACGAGGTCGGCCGGGTGCTCGGCTGCAGCGAGGACGCGGCGAAGATGCTGTACCACAGGGCGCTCAAGGCGCTGCGCGAAGCGGTCCAGACGGAGGGCGCGTGAGCGAACGACCCGAAGAGATCGACGACTTGGAGCTGCAGGCCCTGCAGCGCGAGCTCGACGGTGCGTTCGAGAGCACACGCCCGCGTCCGGGTTTCGAGGACGAGCTGTGGCTGCAGGTCCAGGACGCCCGGCCGCCGGAGCGCCGCTTCGGGGATGTGATCTATGGACTGTTTCAGGGGATACGCGAAGTGCCCGCCGTGCCGATGGCCGCGGTGGCGGCCGCGCTCGTCGTCGTCCTCGGCGTTGGGATCTTCGCTTACAGCGGGCTCGGCCGCGGCGGCGCCGGAGGAGGCGCCTCGCAAGGCGTCAGCAGCGAGGCGAACGCGCCGCGCAACGGAACGCTCTTCGCCGGCAACTTCGGCCGCCTCCCGACCCCTGTCTTCAACAACGGGACGAAGAACGGGCAGGCTCCGGCTGCAACGGTCGACACCGCGACCGGCCAGTACTACGGCCCCGCCCAGCTGACCTGGACCGGCAAGTTCGACCTCGCCATTGTCACCGCGCCCGTGTTCCGTTACTCGGAGCCGTCGATCAACGCGGCCGACCAGTTCGCATCCGGGCTCGGCGCGGTGCTGCGCGATCGCCCGTCCGGATTCCTGGGTTCGTACTCCGCGTCCGATTACACGCTGAAGGTGCGAGGCACGGTGCAGGCTCCGCCCGCCAGCCCGGCCTTTTTCATCTTCTCGTCGTCCTCGATGCAGACGATCGATGCCGCCGGCGCCGGGCCGCGCGACCTGGCCGACATCTTCCTTGCGCAGCACAGCCTGTCGCCGCAGTGGAGCTACACGGTGTCCGTCGACGCGTCCGGCGACCCGACGAGGGTGTACTACGAGCGCCAGCTCGACGCGCCTGGCTACGGCCCCGCGTACCTGGTCGACGTGAACGGCCATCGCTACGGCCTCGAGGTCGACCTCAGCGCGAACAGGCCGGTGCTGTGCCAGGGCGTGCTGCCCGTGAGCCTCGACGTCGCGGACTACAAGATCATCTCTGCGGCTGAGGCGATCCAGGCCGCGCTGGCGTCCGCGGGGCCCGCGGCTGCTGCGACGGCGGCGCCCGCGATCAAGCTCACCAAGGCGGAGCTCGTTTACGTGCTCGCACCGGCGGGCGACCACAGCTTCTACGAGCCTGCGATCCTCTTCACAGGTACCTTCCAGATGAACGGCTCGACCCTGACCCGACGTGTGCTCGTGCCGGCCGTGGACCCCTCGCAGCGGAAGCCGTAGCCGTCTACACGATCGGGCACTCGACCCGATCTGCAGCCGAGCTCATCGAGCTCCTGCTCCACCATCATGTGGAGCTGCTGGTCGACGTGCGAACCGTGCCCGCTTCGCGACGGATGCCTCACTTTGCCAGAGCCGCACTCGCCGCATCACTGGAGCTGAACAGGATCGGCTACCTCCACATGCCCGAGCTGGGCGGCCTGCGCAAGCCCAAACCGGATTCGATCAACCTGGGCTGGCGCAACGTTTCTTTTCGCGGCTATGCCGACTACATGCAGACCGACGAGTTCTGGCGGGGGATCGATCATCTCGAGTCGCTTGCCCGAGCCCAAACCGCGGCCATCATGTGCGCCGAGGCGGTGCCCTGGCGATGTCACCGCTCACTCATCTCCGACGCCCTTGTGTCGCGCGGGGTGAACGTGAGACACATCACCGGCAAATCGGAGCCCGCTCCGCATTCGCTCACGCCGTTCGTCCGGGTCGAAGGCGGCCGCCTCACATACCCGGGCGATACACTCCCGCTCTAAGAGAATGGGCAAAAAACAGGTGCGCCAGGTCCGGCAGCAGATGCGCAGGGTCCAGCCCAAAGCGGCCGCCGCGTCCAACACCCAGGGGGCGACGCGGAAGCAGCGGGAGCGCTACGTCCAGTCAGGCGGCATGCTCCAGGGGTACGCGCCCGAGCGCGTGATCCGTATCGGCTATATCTCCATCGGCGTGGCGGTGGTGTGCGCGGCGATCATCGCCGCATGGCTCGTCTTCGTGCCGCCGATCTACGGCTGGCCGGTGGCGGTTGCCGGGGGTCTCGCGTGGCTCCTCCCGATCGCGTTGCTGGCCAGCTTTGTCGGTCCTGGATTCCGGCTTGCGCTCAAAGACCGAAAAAGCGAGCCGAAGCTCGTGCAGGGGCAGCTCGTCGGCGCGAGCTCGGTCAGCACCTCGATGGGCCTCGGAATGCTCATGGTGCAGACGCGAGGCGGAGTCGAGCAGTACCTGGTCCCGCCCGCGCGCCTGAAGCAGGTGCCCGGCAACCAGGTCAACGTCGTCCTCACCGTCACGCCGTACCTCAAGCACGTCAAGTCGGTAGGCGTCATGGGCCAGCGGATGGTGGGACGCGTCGAGCCGCCGGTGCCCCCGGTCATGCGCCGGCTGCAGCTCCTTCCGCTCGCGACACCGCTGGGGCTGGCGCTCGGCGCGGTCATCGGCGACGACACGGTGGCTCTGCTTCCGATCTCCCCCGAGGCTCTGCACGCAGGTCTTGCCGTGGTCACCGGAGCGGCGCTGGCGGCCGGGGTTTACGGCATCTCCTACCTGCTGCAGCGGCGGATGATGCAAGAGGTGCAGGCGCTCGTCCCGCGCACCTAGCGCGTCGGCCTGCGGTCAGGCCTTCTCCTCCGCCTCGGCTGGAGGGGCGGGGGATGGCGCCTCTGCCTCTTGCGGTGGGGTGCCGGCGACGGAGGGCAGAAGCTTCTTTCGCTCCGGGTACGTGGCGACCAGCAGAAGCGTGAAAGCGAGCCCGAAGATGACCGGCCCCAGGTGGAAACCCTTGCCGTGCAGCTGGGAGATGACCTCGAAGATAAGGACCACGATGCCGTAGACGATGCCGGCCCTGACCCAGGCCACCGATGCGGTCGGGTTGATGGCGGCAACGATCAAGCCGATGCCCAGTACGGCCGCGGCGGCCGAGCCATTGGTGCCGACCTGCTCGTCAATCGACTTGAACGATGTCACCAGGACCGTTCCAGTGGCTCCACCGAGTAGACCGACACCCATCAGAAGAAGCCCGATCCTGAGGATCAGGGGTCTCACGCCCGCGACTCTATACGGCCGGTACGGGCTGAGTCACGGGTTAGACTCGATTCGATGGCAAACGACGTTCCGATCACGCCCGAGGGGTTGGAGGCGGTTCGGCGAGAGCACGAGGAGCTGACCACCAGGCGCCGTCCGTCGATCGTGGCCAAGATCAAGGCCGCCCGCGAGCTCGGCGACCTTTCCGAGAACTTCGAGTACCACGCGGCCAAAAACGACCAGGGGATGATGGAGGCGCGCATCAAAGAGCTCGAGACCATCATCAAGAATCACGTGTTGATCGAGAACCACAACGAGCCCGGCGTGGTCGGCATGGGCAGCACCGTGCGCTTTACCGAGGAAGGAGAAGACGAGGAGGCCTACCGGATCGTCGGACCGGCCGAGGCCGATCCGAAGGCGGGTCGCGTCAGCTTCGAATCGGCGCTCGGCAAGGCCCTGATGGGCCACCACGTCGGAGACAGGGTCGAGATCAGGACGCCGAGCGGCTCCTACACCGTGCGCGTCACCGCCGTTGAGTAGGGCGGTCGCAAGCACAGCGCCTCTCGCCGAGCTCCGGCGCTGGATGGCCGGCCGCCGGCTCGACGCCCTCTACATCACACGGCCCGTCTCGATCGCCTACCTCACGGGATTCTTCGCCGAGCCGCACGAGCGGCTGATGGCGCTGATCGTGCGGCCAGGGTCGGCGGCGCTGGTCGTGCCCGCGCTCGAGCGGCAGAAAGCTGAGTCCCAGGCCGCCGACGCCGACGTCGTCGCGTGGCGCGATGGAGAGGACCCGTACGGGCTGGTCGCTCAGGCGCTTGCCGGACTGGCGGAGGTCGGTGTCGAGAAAGATCACCTCAGCCTGCACGCGGCGGAGCTCATCACCACTCGCTCGGGCGCGAGCGAGCTCGTGGATGTCGGGCCTGAGATCCGGCGGCTGCGCCTGATCAAGCGACCGGACGAGATCGAGAAGCTGGCCCGCGCAGCGGCACTCACCGACGCAGCCTGCGCGCACACTTTCGCACGCATCCGGGCGGGCCAGACCGAGATGGAGCTCGCGCTCACGATCGGCTCGATCATCGCCGAGCTCGGCGGCGCGCTCTCCTTCGACACCCTGGTGCAGTCTGGCCCCAACTCCGCGCTTCCTCATCTCGGTCCGACCAACCGCAAGCTGTCGGCGCGCGATTTCGTGCTGCTCGACTTCGGCGGCGCCTTCGAGGGCTACAAAGCCGACACGACTCGGATGGTCGTGATCGGCGAGCCGGACCAGCAGCAGCGCGAGATCCATCGCGTCGTCCTCGAAGCCCATGACGCGGCGATCGCCGCGGCCCGACCTGGAGTTACCGCCGGCGCGGTCGACGCCGCCGCCCGAGCGGTCATCGAAGCCGCGGGCTACGTCGAGCGATTCTTCCATCGCATCGGCCACGGTCTCGGCCTCGAGGCACACGAAGATCCAAGCCTGGATCCGGGCTCGCAGATGGTGCTCGAGGCAGGGATGGTCTTCACCGTCGAGCCAGGCATCTACATCCCCGAATTCGGTGGAGTCCGGATCGAAGACGACGTGGTGATCGAGCCCGCCGGCTGTCGTGTGCTGACGAAAGCGGATCGGTCGCTTCACGTCATAGCCGGTCGCTGATGCTGGCGCCAGGCATGCGGCGCACTACGCAGAGGCAGATGGTCTACGACGCGATCGTGAGGCTCGGCGGTCACTGCACCGCGGACGA
>JBKPCF010000012.1:0-17509 GCA_046727235.1 Candidatus Dormiibacterota bacterium | reverse complement strand
ATCACCGCCGGCGTCAGCCCGGCGCCCGTGCAGGCGACGTCCGCCGCCGGGGCGGCGGTCACCTTCACGATTCCGACCGCCTCTGACGAGGACGGCCCGGTGGCGGTGACCTGCGACCACGCGTCGGGCTCGATCTTCCCGGTCGGGACCACGACAGTCACCTGCACCGCCACCGACGCCGACGACACACCATCGACCGTGCAGACAACGATCACAGTGACCGTGACCTTCGTCGACACCGACCTCGCGCTGACCGGCGTGCCGGCCGACATCGTGGTCGACGCGACTAGCCCGGACGGCGCGGTCGTGACCTACACGCCTCCGACGGCGACAGACGAGGAGACGCCACCCGAGGTCACGTGCGACATGCCGTCAGGCTCCACGTTCCCGATCGGGACGACGACCGTGACCTGCATGGCCACCGACCCCGACGACGATCCGAGCACAGTGTCGGCGGCATTCGACGTGACCGTGAACGGGGCGGGCCCGCAGCTCGACGCGCTGCTCGCTTACGTCGACCCGCTGCCGCCCGGGTCAAGTCTCAGCAGCAAGGCACAGTCCGCGATCTCTTCGTTCGACGCCGGGGACATCGCCGGGACGTGCAGCAACCTCAGCGCCCTGATCAACAAGGCGAACAACCAGGCGGGCAAACAGCTCACGCAGGATCAGGCGACGACGATCGTGCGCATGGCGAGCCAGATCCAGGCGGTCATCGGCTGCTAGGTCCCTGACCCGGCTCAGCCTACGGAGCGCTGCCACCGCTCGCGGACCGAGCGCGCCTCCTCGAAAAGCTCGATCAGCCGCGGATCGTCCGACTCGATGTGGCGGCGCAGCCGCGCCAGCTCTGCGCTGATCGAATCGAGCACCTCGAGGAGGTTGAGGCGATTGGTCCTCACCACGCCCGCGTACAGGTCCGGCTCCCCCGCCGCCAGCCGGCTCATGTCGCGAAAACCTCCCGCCGCGAGCCGCGATGCCTCGGGCCAGTCTCCGCGACGCGTCACCGCGAGCACGTAACCGACCGAGAGCAAGAACGCGGCGTGGCTCACACCCGCGACGAGCCGGTCGTGGGTGATCGCGTCGATCACCACCGGGTTGGCGCCCACCGCCAGGACGAGCTCTTCGATTCGTGGCTCCTCTCGCGTCAGCACCCAGGGCGCGTGCTCGAACATCGACGGGTCGGCGTGGTCGATGCCCGACACCTCCTTGCCGCACATCGGGTGCCCGCCAACGAAGTCGAGGCCTTCGGCAGCCGCCCACTCCTGGACGTCGGCCTTGGTGCTTGCCATGTCGGTCACGAGCCTGCCCTCGGCAACTACGGCCAGCTTCGCGAACACCTCGCGCAGGGCGTTGATCGGAGCGCCGACCACCACCAGGTCATCCGCCATCGCCACGACCGCGGGGTCGGTGTCCGCGCTGGAGACGATCTCGCGCTCGAGCGCCTTGCGCACGACCAACGGGTTCGGATCGTTGCCGACCAGGACGATCTCGGGTCGAGCCTTCTTGAGGGCGAGCGCGAACGAAGCGCCCATCAGACCCAGGCCCACCACTGCGACTGTGGGCACGAACCTAAGCCAGCTGTTTCTGCATCGCGCCGAGCAGCCGGCGCAGGTCGACCATAAGGTGGTCGAACGACTCGAAGTCGAGCGACTGCGCACCGTCCGACAGCGCCTGGTTGGGCTGCGGATGGACCTCGATGATCAGGCCGTTGGCGCCCGCCGCCACCGCCGCGAGCGACATCGGTCCTACGAGCGACCAGCGTCCGGTCGCCTGCGACGGATCGACGATCACGGGCAGGTGCGACAGCTCGCGCACGAGCGGTACGGCGTTGAGGTCCAGCGTGAAGCGGGTCGCGGTCTCGAACGTGCGGATGCCGCGCTCGCAAAGGATCACGTCGCGGTTGCCCTGCGACAGGATGTATTCGGCCGCGAGCAGCCACTCCTCGATCGTCGAGGACATGCCCCGCTTGAGCAACACCGGCTTGCCCGAACGCCCGGCTTCTTGCAGCAGCGCGTAGTTCTGCATGTTGCGGGTGCCGAGCTGCAGGATGTCGGCGTACTGCGCGACCAGTGCTACGTCTCCGGGCGACACCACCTCCGTCACGACCTTGAGCCCCGTCTCGGCGCGTGCGGCGGCCATCATCTTCAGGGCCGACTCGCCGAGGCCCTGGAACGAATAGGGCGACGTGCGCGGCTTGAACGCTCCTCCGCGGAGCATGCGCGCCCCCTGAGCGGCGACGTGGCGCGCCGTGTCGAGCAGCATCTCCTCGCCCTCGACCGAGCATGGTCCGGCCATGACCACGACCTCGTCGTTTCCGATCTTCACCCCGCCGACGTCGACGACCGTGTCGTTGCGGCGGAACTCGCGGCTGGCGAGCTTGAACGGCTTGGTGATCGGGATGATCTCCTGGATCCCACCGAGGTGCGAGAACGCGTCCTTGTAGGCGTACGCGTTGCCGCCGATCACGCCGATCACCGTCCGCTCCTCCCCGCGCGAGAGCTCGGCCTTCAGGCCGATCTCGTCGATGCGGTCGACGACAGCATCGATCTCCGAGTCGGTCGCGGTGTGCGACATGACGATGATCACTGGTTGAGCGAGCTCTTCATATAGTCCAGGTCGGCCTTGATGGCCTCCGCGCCGCGCAGGTAGGCGAACCTCATAGCCGACTGCGGTCGCGGCGTGTTGTACATGAGCAGCACGCGGATGCACATCGCCACGCCTCGAGGATTCGGTTGCTGCACCTGCATGTCGTGTCCGCACAGCATCGGCACCCCGAGCCAGCCGAGGCGGCGGGCGGCGTGAGCCGGAAACTCGGCGTCGAGGTCGGGCGTCGTGGTGAAGAAAGCGGACGCGATCTCGTTCGGGTCGAGGTCATTCTGGTGGACGAGCTCCTCAAGCAGCTCTTCAGTGGCCTCCATGATGGCCTCGGCCGTGTTGGCGGTCGCGGTGGTCGCGCCACGGATTCCCCTTACCGGCACGCTTTGAGCAGCTCCCTGACCAGCGAGACGCCGTCGCCTCCGCGCTCGATCTCGTCGACGATCGCGCTGCCCACCACCGCGGCGTCCGCATGGCCGCGCAGCGCCTTCAGGTGGTCCTGGCGCGAGATGCCGAAACCAGCGGCGACCGGCAACGAGGTGCGCTTCTTCACCTCGGCCAGCAGCGACGGCATCCCTTCCGGCAGCTCTTTGCGGGCGCCGGTGATCCCGGTCACGGTCACGCAGTAGACAAAACCGGTCGTGTGGGAGGCGATGGCCGAGATCCTTTCCGGTGGCGTCGTCGGAGCGACCATGAAAACCGTGTCGAGCGAGGCGGAGCGCAGCCAGCCGGCCACCGGCTCTGCCTCTTCGATCGGGAGGTCGGGCACGATGACTCCCGCCACGCCGGCCTGCGCCGCCTCGGCGGCGAACCTGCGCGGATCGTACGAAAGGACCGGGTTGATGTACGTCATCAGCACCAACGGCACCCCTTCGGTGGCCACCGCCGCTGCGACCTCGAGCGCGCCTGCGACAGTCATGCCTTGCTCGAGCGCGACCTGGCCCGCCCGCTGGATCATCGGGCCGTCCGCCAGCGGGTCCGAGTGCGGAATTCCGATTTCGAGCGCGGCGATGCCCGACGCGGCGAGCCTCTTCCCGACGTCGATCGATCTCTTCTTGTGCGGGTGGCCGGCCATCAGGTAGGCGACGAGCTTGAGGTCGCCGTCGGCTCGCAGCGCGCTTTCGAGCCGCGTCGAAGCTTCAGCCACCATCGACTTCTAGGGGTCCCCGCGAAGTCACGGCTTCAGCCTCTGACTTCGTGGGGATCGAATCCATGTCCTTGTCGCCACGACCTGAAAGGCAGACCAGGATGCGGCCGCCCGGTCCGAGCTCTCGCGCGATCACACCGGTGTGGTGGATGGCGTGCGCCGGCTCCAGCGCCGGCATGATGCCTTCGAGCCGGGTGCAGAGCTTGAACGCCGCCAGGGCGTCCTTATCGGTGACCGCGACGTACTCGACCCTCTCGATATCCCGCAGGAACGCATGCTCCGGCCCGACGCCGGGATAGTCGAGCCCCGCCGAGATGGAATGTGTCGGCAGGATCTGCCCGTCGCCGTCCTGCAGCACGTACGAGTAGGTCCCGTGCAGCACACCCGGGCGGCCGCCGACCAGCGACGCGGCGTGCGACCCGGTCCGGAGCCCCTTGCCGGCCGCCTCGACCCCAACCAGCGACACGTCCCTGTCATCGAGAAACGCGGTGAACATGCCGATCGCGTTGGATCCTCCTCCGACGCACGCGACAACGACGTCGGGGAGCTTGCCGTCGAGCGACAGGTACTGCTCTCGTGCCTCGTCGCCGATCACGCGCTGGAGGTCGCGGACCATCTCCGGATAGGGATGCGGTCCCACCACCGAACCGATGATGTAGTGCGTGGTGCGCACGTTGGTCACCCAGTCGCGGATCGCCTCCGTGGTCGCGTCCTTGAGTGTTCGTGTCCCGCTCTTCACCTCGACGACCTCGGCGCCGAGCAGCTTCATGCGGCGAACGTTCATCGATTGCCGGCGCATGTCTTCGGTCCCCATGTAGACCGTGCAGTCGAGACCGAATCGCGCGCAAACGGTCGCCGCCGCGACGCCATGCTGCCCGGCGCCGGTCTCGGCGATGATTCGCTTCTTGCCCATTCGCAGAGCGAGCAGCGCCTGGCCGACGGCGTTGTTCAGCTTGTGCGCCCCGGTGTGGCACAGGTCCTCGCGCTTGAAGTGGATGTGGGCGCCGCCGAAGTGCTCGCCAAGCCGCGTCGCGGCGTAGAGCGGCGTCGGGCGACCGATGAAGGCACGCCGGTGGCCGGCAAGCTCGAGCTGAAACTGAGGGTCGGCTTTGGCCTCGTGCCACATGTCCTCGAGGGCCCGGAGCGCGCTCATCAGCGTCTCCGGAACGTACTGGCCGCCGAAAGCCCCGAAACGGCCGTCCACGGGGTGAGTGAGGGCCGCTCGCGACATCAGCCCGCGGTCTCCGCGAGCCGCACCGCGCGGACGAATGCGCGCACCTTGAGCGGATCCTTCACGCGGGCGCGTGCTTCGACCCCACTCGAGACGTCGACCCCGAAAGGCCTGAACTCGGTCACGACCTTGCCCACGTTACCCGGTTGAAGACCGCCCGCGATGAACACCTGGCGAGACCCGAGCAGCCCGCGCGCAAGCGCCCAGTCCCAGGTGCGACCGGTGCCGCCGCGCTGGTCGGCCGACCAACTGTCGAGCATGATCGGGTCGGGCCAGTCCAGGTCGGATGGGACTCGGCCGTCCTTCACCTTCAGCACCTTCATCACGGGGCGCCCGCCGTCGAAGCCCGGCGGTTCCGAGCCGTGGAGCTGGAGCAGGTCGAGGTCGACGAACTCGGCGATCTGACGCACCTCGTCCGGCGGTTGGTCGATGAACACGCCGACGATCTTCGGTCGCACGAACATCTCGTCCACGATCGCCTTCGCCTCCTCCGGCGTGACGCGGCGTTCGGACGTGCAGAAGTGGAATCCGATCAGGTCGGCGCCCGCCTCGACCGCCGTCCTCGCGGACTCGAGGTCGCAGATCCCGCAGATCTTGATCCGGATCAAGGGCTGCCCAGGTCCCGGATGGTTGCCGAGGGGTCGCGCGCGCGCATCAACGCCTCACCGACCAGGATCGCGTCGGCGCCCGCCTCGCGCATGCGTCGGGCGTCCTCGATGGTGTGGATGCCGCTTTCGGCGACCAGCACGATCTCTGTCGGAACCAGGGCACGAATTCGCTCGGTCAGACCGAGGTCGACGGTGAAATCGCGCAGGTTGCGGTGGTTCACGCCAACAGCTCGCGCCCCCGCCTCGAGCGCGGTCTGGGACTCCGCTTCGTCGTGCACCTCGACCAGCGCCGTCAGGCCACGGCTCCTTGCCACCGCGATGAGGTCTTTCAGCTGCGTGCGATCGAGCGCCGCAACGATGAGCAGGACCGCGTCGGCCCCGCATGCCCTCGCTTCCGCCACCTCGTATGGATCGGTGACGAAGTCCTTGCGCAGGATCGGCAGCTCGGTCGCCGCGCGAACCGCGCGGATGTGGTCGGGCCGGCCACCGAACCCGGCCATGTGCGTGAGCACGGAGATCGCGGCGGCGCCGCCGTCCGTGTAAGCGTGGGCGATGTCGGCGGGCCGGTAGTCGTCGGAGAGGACGCCCATGCTGGGCGTCCGCTGCTTCATCTCTGCGATCACCGCCAACCCGGGTCTCCGCAGGGCGCCGACGAAGTCCTTCGGCGAGTACGCGGCCACGGCCAGCTCGAAACGATCCGAGTCCAGGAGGTGGCGGCGCCGCTGGAGATCCTGCCGGGCTTCCAGGACGAGACGCTCCAAGAGGTCGTCAGTCACTCAGCGGGCCCCCGCGCGGCCGCGCGGTCCTCACGCCGCGTGGGGTGCTCCCTCCTGCGAGATTCTTGCCCATCGCTGCAGAACCTCACCGGCCCGGCCGGAGTCAATCGCCTCCGCGGCGAGGCCAAGTCCGTCCTTCCATTCGCGCGCGAGGCCCGCCGCCCTCAGCGCCGCCGCCGCGTTGAGCAGCACCACGTCACGCCGAGGACCGGTCGCCCCGTCGAGGACCTCGCTCGCCAGCCGGGCGTTCTCCTGTGGGCCTCCGCCGCGCATCGACTCGACCGGCGCGTGGGTCAAACCCAGTTCCGCGGGGTCCAGCTCGTACTCCTTTCTCTGGCCGTCGATCTCGATCACAGATGACCGCGAGGCGACGGAGAGCTCGTCCATCCCGTCCGAGGCGTGGAAGACAATCGCCCGCTCGACGCCCAGCCGCTGCAGCACGTCGGCCATCTTGGACGCCAGCGATCCATCGGCCACGCCCAGCGCCTGGTACCTGGCAGATGCCGGGTTGCAGAGCGGGCCGAGCACGTTGAACACCGTCCGGAGCCCGAGCTCGCGGCGCGTCGCGCCGGCGAATCGGAAAGAGGGGTGGAACACGGGCGCGAAAAGGAATCCGATGCCCGCTTCGTTGATGCAGCGCGCGACTCCTTCAGGCTGGAGGTCGATCTTCACGCCGAGCTGCTCGAGGACGTCGGCCGACCCGCACATCGATGAGGCGGCGCGGTTGCCGTGCTTGGCCACACGCGCACCACATGCCGCGGCGACGATCGCCGCGAGAGTCGAGATGTTGAAGGTCGCGAGACCGTCCCCGCCGGTGCCGCACGTGTCGAGCAGCGCGCCGTCGATGCTGATGGGCGTCGCCATGGCGCGCGCCGTGCGGGCGAATCCGGTGATCTCGTCCGCCGTCTCGCCCTTCATGCGAAGCGCGACCAGGAAACCCGCGATCTGGGATGGCGTCGCGTCGCCGCGGATGATCACCTCGAACGCCGAAGCGGCCTCGCCCTCGGTGAGGTCCTCGCGCCTGACGAGCCTCGCGATCGAATCGATCACGACTTCCCGGCCCGGCGCACGAAGTTGCCGAGGATCTTCTTGCCTTCCCTGGTCAGCACCGATTCCGGATGGAACTGCACGCCGTACGTCGGGTGCTTGACATGTCGCATACCCATCACGACCCCGTCATGCGTCCACGCCGTCACCACCAGGTCTGACGGCATGCTGGAGCGCTTGACGATGAGCGAGTGATATCGAGTGGCCTCGAACGGCTCGCTCACCCCCGCGAGCACACCCGAGTTGTCGTGATGGATCCACGAAGTCTTGCCGTGCGCCGGCTCGTTGCGCACCACCTCCCCACCGAACACCTGGCCGATGCACTGGTGACCGAGGCAGACACCGAGGATGGCGACCTTTCCGCTCAGGGCGAGGATCGCCTCGTTCGACACGCCGGCGTCGTCCGGTCTACCGGGTCCGGGTGAGATGACGATGCCGTCGAACCTGGCCAGCTCGTCGACACCCACCTCGTCGTTGCGAAACACCACGGGCTCGGCGCCGAGCTCCGCCATGTACTGGACCAGGTTGTACGTGAACGAGTCGTAGTTGTCGATCATCGCGAGCTGAGGCACCTACATCGCCTCCGCCATCTCGATGGCCTTAAACATCGCACCCGCCTTCTCGAGGGTCTCCTCATACTCACGTTCCGGCTTGGAATCCGCCACGACTCCGCAGCCGGCTTGCACGTAAGCCGTTCCCTCGGCGACGACGACCGTGCGCAGCGTGATCGCCATGTCGAGGTTGCCGCCGAAGCTGACGTAGCCGAGCGAGCCCGCGTAAACGCCGCGCTGGTCGGGCTCGAGCTCCGCGATCACCTCCATCGCGCGGATCTTGGGCGCTCCGGACACTGTGCCCGCGGGGAATGCTGCACGCAGGGCGTCCAGCGAGGTCTTGCCCTCGCGGAGCTGTCCGCTGACCGTCGAAGAGATGTGCATGACGTGCGAGTAGCGCTCGACCTCCATCAAGCGGTCGACGTTCACCGTGCCCGGTCGCGCGACGCGGCCCACGTCGTTGCGCCCCAGGTCGACCAGCATCACGTGCTCGGCGCGCTCCTTGAGGTCGGTGAGCAGCTCTTTCTCGAGCTTCTTGTCCTCGGCGGGATCGGCGCCGCGCCGCCGCGTCCCGGCCAGCGGCCTCGTCTCGACCCGCCGCTCCTCGACCTGGACCAGCTTCTCGGGCGACGTGCCGACCACGTGGCGGTCTCCTCCGAGGGCGAAAAAGAACATGTAGGGCGAGGGGTTGATCGCTCGCAGGCAGCGGTAGACGTCGAATGGCGAGGCCGCGAGCGGCTTGCGGAACCGCTGCGACGGCACGATCTGGAATGCGTCCCCGCCCATGATGTGCTCGCGGGCGGCGTCCACCATGGCGTGGAACTGTCCCCGGGTGACGTTCGGCTCCCACCTTTCGCCGTCCGCACCATGGGACGGCATCGGCATCGGATCCCCGGCGAGCCGCCTTTCCATCTCATCGATGCGTACGACCGCCTCGGCGTAGTCCTCGCGGTCGGGGCGGTGGATCGTCAGCAGCTGCAGCCGCCTGGTGACGTGGTCGAAGACGGCGAGGTCCTCGGCCCTGAGGAAAGCACTCTCCGGCATCGGGGGCGGAGCGCCCCTGGCGACGGGCAGTCGTTCAAAGTGACGCGCGGATTCATAGCCGAGATACCCGACCGCACCGCCGTGAAAGCGGGGAACTCCCCGCACCGGCGCCGTCTCCTCAGACGCGACGGCGCTGAGCGCGTCGAGCGGGTTGCCCTGGCCGAGCTCCAGGTGCCGAGCCTTGGCGCCGATGAACGAGTAACGCGCCAGCCGCTCGCCTCCCTCCACGCTCTCGAGCAGAAAGCCAGGCTCGCCGGGGGGGCAGAGCAACCAGTAGGCGCGGACCGGCGTGAGCATGTCGGCCAGGACTTCCCGATAGACGGGAATCAGCGCATGTTTCGCGGCGAGCGCCCGCGCTTCATCGCGGGTGGGGGTGCACTCCTTCATGGATCTCCTCTCATCTAGTCCGCCCCACTCTCTCTGGCGGGGCCGGAGCGCAAACCTTATCAGATCGCGGGTCTGTGCCCGGCTTTCGCCTTCATCTCGCCTGAAGGTGCGCCCTGCGCGCGCCTGGCGCGCTTGACCTCTCGCGCTTGCGCCATGGTCTCGGCCGAGTCGACGTCAGCCACGGAGTGCCACGTCGCCGCATGCTTTTCCCAACCCGCGGGCCTGACGTCGAACTTCTTGGCCAGGATGGCGACCAGGATCTTCGTTTTCATGTCGCCGAATCCAGGCAGCCTTCCGATCCGCGCCGCGAGGTCGTCGCCGTCTCGCGCGTCTCTCCACACCGAGCCTGCGTCTCCGTCGTAGTCGGCGACGATGGCGGCGCACATCGCCTGGACGCGCCGGGCCATGCTGCCCGGGAACCTGTGCAGGGCCGGCCGCTGCCGAAAAACTGCGTCCAACCGGTCGGGATCCATCGCGGCGATCTCACCGGCGTCCAGACGCCCCAAGCGCTGCTGCAGCTCATACGGCCCGCCGAATGCTTTCTCCATCTTGACCTGCTGGTCGAGGACCATCCCGATCAAGAGCGCAAGCGGGTCGGTCTCCAGTAGCCTGTTGGCTTCTGGCTGCTGGGTCCAGACGATGGGCATGACCTCAAGAGTATCCCCACCCGTTATTCCCCACGTGTCGGAGCCGTCCGACGAGTACCGGCCGGGATCGAAAGAGGACTTCGACCGCCTCTACCGGACTTCGTATCCGCGTGTGTTCCGCACGCTGGCGGCGATCCTCAGCGATCCCGAAGCGGCCGAAGATTGCACCCAGGACACATTCGTACAGGCGTTCCAGGCCTGGAAGCGGTGGCGTCCCGACGCCCCCGCCGAGGCGTGGGTGCACCGCATCGCCGTGAACCGTGCGATCTCCTACCGACGGAGCGCGAAGCTGCGCAGCCTGGGCGAGATCGTGCGCCGGCTCGGCCGCCCTTCGCCGCCCGCCGATCCCGCCGAGGTGGCCGCAAGCTCCGACCTTCTGACCGCGCTCCGAGCCCTTCCCCCGCGGCTGTCCGCGGCCATCGTCCTGCGCCACTACCACGGCTACAACAACCGAGAGATCGCGGCCGCGCTCGGCGTGTCAGAGCGCACCGTCGGCACGCGCCTCCGGCAGGCCGGCGAGAAGTTGCGTGCCTTGCTTGGTACCGCCTTCCTTCCTGGAGCTGCTGGAGCGTTTCCTTCAGATAGCGGTGAGATCTTTGCCAAAGACTGATGGCGACCTGCTCGGGCGGGAGTTCGCGCGCCGCCTGCGCGCCGAGCTCGACCGCCTTCGGCCTCTCTACTCGTCGCCTCGCTACATGTCGCCGGTGCGGCGACCGCTGCGGTTCGCGCCCGTCGCGCTCTGCGCCGCCGTCGCCGGCATCCTCGCGCTGAGCGGGTTCGTGGCAACCGGGAGCCCCAATCCCGTCGTGTGGACGCAACGGGTGGTGACCGTCATCGAGGCGCCGCCATCCACGGGAGCGCCACCTCCGGCCGCTCCTTCGCATTCGGGCGAGAGCATCGACTCGCCGGGCGCTGCCGAACCGCGCGAATCGCCAGAGGCTGCTGAGTCGCCGGAGCCCGCGGAGTCACCGGAACCGCGTGAATCACCAGAACCGGCGGATGACCGCTCGGGCTCCGGCGGCGGCTCGGATTCCAGCGGGACCTCGGGCTCGGGTTCAGAGGACCACTGACCTTCCGACTTGTCCCTCCCCGAGCGTTTTCAGTCGCATGAGAAAACCAGTCACGCTCATCGTCGGCGCCGCAGCGGCAGCCCTGGTCCTCGCGGCGGTTGGCGCTTCGGCGCACTCGGGCCTATCCCTGGCGCGGTTCGTCGGCGTCCAGGGCTCGGTCACGGGAGACGAGGCCACCGGGCCGCGTGTCGAACCGACCGAAACTCCAGAGCCGGCCGAGGCGCCTGAGCCCGCTGAGGCCCCGGACCAGGATCAGGACAACGACCAGGACGAAAACGACAACGAGAATGACAACGAGGACGCCGGGGGCGCGGCCGCAGCGGGCTCAGGCGAGCATGAGCACGACGGTGGCGGCGACCACGAAGGCGGAGGCGACGACTGACACCCTCTGGGGGAAGCAAAGGGCCGGATTCGGGTCCGGCCCTTTTGTTTTGCCGGTCTAGCCCTGCCGGCGCTGGACGAACTGAAATCCGAAGCGGCCCTTCACACACAGGTGCCCGGCCGTGACGCTGTGGTCCAGAGGTGAGGTGACCTTCACGATCGAGTTGTCCTGCACGTGCAACTCGAGCATGCAGCCAACACCGCAGTAGGGACACACGGTCTCGGTGACCTCCTGCCGCGACTCGTCCCAAGTGCCTTCCGCACGCATGTCGTGCTCGCTCTTGAACATCAGGGCGCCCGTCGGACACACGCCGATGCAGTTGCCGCAATACACGCACGCAGACTCGGGCAGGGGCGTGTCGAACTCCGTGGAGATGTGCGCGTCGAAGCCACGGCCCGCAACCGCGATGGCGAACGTGTTCTGCGCGTCCACGCCGCACGCTTCGACGCACTTGTAGCAGAGGATGCATCGCGAGTAGTCACGCACGTAAAGATCGTTGTCGACCTTGACCGGCTGCGCTACGGTCGCCGCTTCCGCGCCGAAGCGATGCGGGTTCGCACCGTACTGAAATATCCAGCCGTGCACCTCCGGCGAGCAGAGCGACATGTCGACCGACGAGGCGAGCAGCTCGAGGACGAGGCGCCGGCTGTGCCTTACGCGCTCCGAGTCGGTGGACACCTTCATCCCCGCCTCGACCTTGCGAGAGCATGCCGGGACGAGGACGCGCGACCCCTCGAGCTCGACCACGCAGACCCGGCACACGTTGACCGGCGTCAGGTTGTCGAGCTGGCAGAGCGTAGGCGTGTCGATCTGCAGCCGGCGACAGGCGTCGAGGATGGTCGAACCCTCCAGGACCTCGACCTCTTGGCCATCGATCGAGATGCTCAACATGCGCCTGGGCATGCCGACGAAAACCGGGTCAGCCATTCAGCACCCTGAGCTGCGTGAGGCCCGACGCTATCGCGTTGGCCGCCGTCTGGCCGAGGCCGCAGATCGAGGCGTCGCGCATGGCGCGGGCGATGTCGCTGAGGAGCATCATGTCGGCGTGCCGGTCGCCGTCGCGGCCCTCCAGCATCCGCTCGAGGATCTCCTCCTGGCGCTTCGTCCCCACCCGGCACGGCACGCACTGACCGCAGGACTCGTCGCGAAAGAAGCGCGCGATGCGCAGGAGGACCGGCTTCATGTCGGCGGTGTCGTCGAAGACGATCACCGCCCCCGAGCCGAGCGTCGCGCCGATCGCCCGCGTGCCCTCGAAGCTCAACGGCACATCCACCTGCGCGGGGGTGATGAACGAGCCGGCCGCTCCGCCGAGCAGCACCGCCTGCAGCGTTCGCCCGGGCCGCAGGCCGCCGGCCTGGTCGATGAGCGCACGGAGCGGCGTGCCCATCGGAACTTCGTAAAGGCCGGGGTGCAGGACCTGGCCCGACACGCAGAAGAGCCGGGTTCCGGTCGAATCCCTCGTGCCGGTCGCGGCGAAAGCGGCTCCCCCCTCGAGCACGATGTCGAGGACGTTGACCAACGTCTCGACGTTGTTGACCAGCGTGGGTTTGCCAAACAGCCCAACCTCGACTGGAAACGGAGGCTTGTTGCGCGGCTCTCCTCGCTTTCCCTCGATCGAGTTGAAGAGCGCGGTCTCCTCGCCGCAGATGTAGGCGCCGGCTCCGCGCCTGACCTCGATCTCGAAGCCCAGCAGACCTGCGGCTTGCGCTTGCGCGACCGCGTTATCGATGCGCCGGCGCGCGAGGGGATACTCCGCGCGCACGTACATGAATCCCTTCTCGCAACCGGTCGCGTAGGCCGCGATCGTCATCGCCTCGACCACCGCGAATGGATCGCTCTCCATGAGGACGCGATCCTTGAACGTCCCCGGCTCGGACTCGTCTGCATTGCACACCAGGTAGTGAGGGCGTGCCGGCGCGCGCGCCACGGACTCCCACTTTCGTCCGGTCGGAAAGGCCGCGCCTCCGCGTCCGAGCAACCGCGCCTCGGTCAGGGCGTTTATCACCGCCTCCGGGCCGAGTTCGCGGGCGCGCCGCAGGGCGACGAAGCCGCCGTGCTGGCGATAGCCGGCCAGGCTTTCGGGGTCCAGGAGACCAACCCGGCGCAGCAGCTTCGCACCGGCGTGTCGCGGCGCCTGGGAAGCCGACTGGACGGCGTCGTAGGACATGCCGAAACGCTCGGTGAGGGTCGCCGGCGCCCGGTCACATAGCCCAAGGCATGGCGCGGGCCGAGCTCCGTCCGGCGTTCTGGCGCCGGCGAGGAGACAGACGATGTCATCGCAGGCGTGGACGGTGACCTCTCCGCGCGGCTCCGGGGCAAACCGCGCGTAGAAGCTCACGACGCCGTAAGCCTCGGCGGGCGGGATCGACAGCCGCCTGCACGCGTACTCGAGCGCGCCCCGGCTCACCCAACCGGTGCGGTCCTGGATCGCGTGCAGCACCGGGAGCAGAAGGTGCCGTCGCGACCGGGCGGCACGTCCCCCGTAGGCGACATGGTCGTCCGCGGGACGCCGGGCGCCGCCCTCCCAAAGCGACGCTGCCGGGCCGAGCAGGCCGTCGACCGCCGCGATCTCCTCGGCGGTCGCGGGCCCGCCGGTGGTTCGTATGTCCACCTAGGCGGGAGTCGAAGCGGGAATCCTGTCGATCCGGATCGCGCTTGCCTTGAACTCGGCCGTGCCCGACTTTGGGTCCGTCGCGTCGATGGTCAGCACGTTGGTCGACACCTCGTCCGGGAAGTGCAGCGTCATGAACGCGAGTCCAGGCCGCAGCGAAGTCTCGAACCGGACATTGACTTCGACGGAGCCGCGGCGCGAGCTGGCCCGGACGCACTCGCCGTCCGCCACGCCCAGGCTCTTGCCGTCCTCTGGAGAGATCAGGAGCGCCTCGCCCATGCGCAGCGGAGACGAGTACTCACCGGTTTGAACCCCGGTGTTGAACGAATCCAGCCGCCGGCCGGTGGTCAGCCGGATCGGAAACTCTCTGGACAGCCTGTCGACCGGCGGGTCGTGCTCGACGGCGTGGAATGGCGCGGGCATGCCCTCGACCGGGTCCTTCCACAACCGCTCGTGCAGGAACTGCGTGCCTGGGTGCGACTCGTCGGGGCAGGGCCACTGGATGCCTTCGAGCTCATCCAGGCGCTGATACGACATCCCCGCGTGCATGGGCGACAGGCTGCGGAGCTCGTCCCAGACCTGCTGCGCGCTCGGATGTCCCCAGTCAAAGCCGAGCCGCCGAGCGAGCTGGCAGATGATGTCGATGTCGTCACGCGCCCCCTCCGGTGGCGAGAGCGCGCGGCGCACCCGCTGCACGCGGCGCTCGCTGTTGGTCACCGTGCCCTCGGATTCCGCCCAGCCCGCGGCAGCGGGCAGCACCACGTGCGCGAGCTCTGCGGTCTGGGTGAGGAAGATGTCCTGCACGACCAGGTGGTCGAGACCGGTGAGCAGATGCACCGCTCGCGTCTGGTCGGCCTCGCTGCGCGCGGGATTCTCGCCGACGACGTAGACGGAACGGAGCTCGTCGCGATCCATCGCCTCGAACATCTCGCTGAGGTGCCAGCCTTTCTTACGCGGAAAATCGGCGCGGCCCCAGGCGCGAGCGAACTTCTCGTGGACCTCCGGGTCCTCCAGGTCCTGGAAACCAGGCATCCGAGCCGGGATTGCGCCCATGTCGCCACCGCCCTGCACGTTGTTCTGTCCGCGCAGCGGGTTGAGCCCGCAGCCGTAGCGCCCGACCTTCCCAGTGAGCAGCGCGAGGTTGATCAACGCGAGCACGTTGTCGACGGCGTTGTGGTGTTCGGTGATGCCGAGCGTCCAGCAGATCATTCCGCGCTCGGCTCTCGCGTACTCGAGGGCGACCTGCTTGATCGCCTCGCCGGGCACGCCCGTATCGGCCTCGGCACGCTTGAGCGTGTAGGCCTCGACGGAGCGCGCGAACTTGCGATAGCCCGTCGTCGCGCGTTCGATGAACTCTTTGTTCGCGAGTCCGGCGTGGATGATCTCCCGCGCCATCGCGTTGGCGAGCGCGATGTCGCTGCCGACATCGATGCCAAGCCAGATGTCCGCCCACTCGGCGGTGCTGGTGCGCCGCGGATCGACGGCGATAAGCCGCGCGCCGTTGCGGACGGCGCGCAGCACATGGTGGAAGAAGATGGGGTGCGTCTCTCGGGCGTTCGAGCCCCAGAGGATGATGAGGTTCGTGTCCTCAGCCTCGCGGTACGAGGACGTCCCTCCCCCCGCTCCGAACACTGTCGCCAGACCGGCGACGCTGGGGGCGTGTCAAGTTCGATTGCAGCTGTCGACGTTGTTGCTGTGCATCACGGCACGGGTGAACTTCTGCGCCATGAAGTTCATCTCGTTGGTCGTCTTCGAGCAGCTGAACATGCCGAAGGCTTGCGGACCTTGCTGCCGCGCCCTTTCAAACCCGGCCGCAGCCCTCGCCAGGGCTTCGTTCCACGAGGCGGGACGGAGAGCGTCCCCGTCCCTGACCAGAGGCTGGGTCAGGCGCTCCATCAGCCAACCATCCTATGACTTGTGTGCTGCGATGAACTCCTTGATCCGCGCCAGCCCGAGCTTGAGCTCGTCCTCGGACTGGGTGTAGGCGAGGCGGATGAAGCCCTTGCCCGCGGGGCCGAACGCCGTCCCCGGCAGCACCGCGACACCGGCCTCGTTCAGCAAGCCGCTCGCCAGATCGTGCTCATCAAATCCGGTCCCCTCGATGTTCGGGAACACGTAGAAGGAACCCTGGGGCCGATGGCAGCGCACGCCGGGGATCTCGTTCAGGCCGTCGACCACGAGGTCGCGCCTGTGCTCGAAGACCTTGACCATCCTGTGCACCGCGTGCTCCGACTCGGGCGAGCTGAGTGCTTCGATCGCGGCGATCTGGGTGAACGCGGCAGCGCAGGATGACGAGTTGATCATCAACGTGTCGAGCTTGGCCGCCAGCGCGCGAGGAGCGACTGCATAACCAAGCCGCCAACCGGTCATCGCATATGACTTGGACAGCCCGTCCATAAGGACGGTGCGCTCGCGCATCCCATTCCGCGAGAGCGGCGACACGTGCTCGAACCCGTAGACGAGCTGGCTGTAGATCTCATCCGAGACCACGAGAAGGTCGTGCTCTTGGGCCAGATCGCAGACGAAGTCGACGTCTTCGGCCGTGAGGATGCCGCCGGTCGGGTTCTGGGGCGTGTTGATGATCAGCATTCGCGTCTTCGGCGTGATCAGCGACTTCAGCTCGTCGAGGTCCATTCGAAAGCCCGAGTCCTCGCGCAGGGTCACCATCTTCGGAATTGCGCCGATGAAGTTGACCTGGGAGGCGTATGCCGGATAACCGGGGTCGGGGAGGATCACCTCGTCACCCGGCTCGACACACGCGAGCAGCGTGAAGAGCAGCACGTTCTTCGATCCGGGGACCAGCACAACCTCGGCGGCGTCGACCTGGGTCTTGAGCATCCGGGCGACGAATCCGGCCACGGCCTCGCGAGCCTCGTAGATGCCGCTGGCGGGCGTGTAGTGGGTGTAGCCGTTCTGCATGGCGCCGATGGCCGCCTCGACGATGTTGTCCGGGGTGGCGAAATCGGGCTCGCCGATCTCGAGGTGGACGATGCGCTTGCCCTCAGACTCGAGCTTGCGCGCCCTGGCCAACACCTCGAACGCGCCCTCTGTACCGAGACGCGACATTCGCTCGGCGAAGCGAACCGCTGTGCTCACGGAATCGAATCGTAGTCGACGCCCTGATCAGGCGGCCCAGCGCCTCTCGCCCCAGCGGCGCCTGATCATCACCGGTCGGTCGGGGGCGATGAACTGCACCCCCTCGCCGGCCCTGATCACTTGCCAGCCGCCCTCATGCACCAAGCGGTGATGGTGGTAGCAGAGCGGGAGCAGGTTGGGTAGGTCGCTGCGTCCGCCGCGCGCCCAGAACTCGATGTGGTGGGGACTCGTCCAGCCGATCGGGCGGTCGCAGCCAGGGGCGGCGCAGGTCCGGTATCGGGCCTTGAGGGCTCGCCACTGCGCCGGGGACACAGCCCGCG
>JBKPCF010000011.1:0-3553 GCA_046727235.1 Candidatus Dormiibacterota bacterium | reverse complement strand
GTTGTCGGCAACCCAGCTCAGGTCCTTGACCGAGCTGTCCTTGGCCTGCTCGACCCACCAATCCCAGTCGCAGTGCTGGCGCAGGTCTGGGCGCAGCTTGTGGCGGAAGTGGCAGATCACCGATGCCGCCTGATAGCCGATTTGGCCCGAGCTGAGCGCCTGGGCAACTTGTGGCATCGCCTCCAGCTGCTCGCCCACGCACAAGCGGTCGGAGGCTGAGGTGGCGGAGAGCCTGCAGGTCGAAGCGACCCAGGCGCAGGGGCTCTGTCCGGTGAGCAGGTGGTCCCCCCGCCTCTTGGCCGCGGCGACCACTCCGCAGAGCTTGCACTGGAGCCGATCCACGGCGGCCGCCAGCCGCCTGGGGTCTACGAAATCGTCGTCGGCGTCGCGCTCGAAGCCGGCAATCGCCGCCTCGAGGCGGTCGAGCTCTGACATGCCCCCATTATACGAACAAAAGTACGAAAAGTCAACTCATTAACAAGGGATAGCGTATGTAATTAGGCTTACTTCTTCGTCGCCAAACGCTCCTCCCCAGCCCCTTCCCAGCCTTCTTTTCCGCTTAGTTCTTCGCCGCCAGACGCTCCTCCCCAGCCCCCTTCCCAGCCTCCTCCCCGGCCTCTTCTTGAGGTGGCATCACCACCGCGACAGGGACGACCTGCCTGAAGCGCCTAAGGGCCCCTTCCCAGTCCTGGAGCATGCGAGCGGCCACGCCACTCCCCGTCCGGCGGTGGTGCTCCTCGACCAGGCCCCGCAACTCCGCCTCATCCTCTGCCGGCACCTCCCGCGCCACCACGCTGTCCGCGTTGAGCTGCCGCCAATCCACCACGTACGCCACCCCGCCGGTCATCCCCGCCCCCGCGTTCCATCCGACGGGCCCGAGCGCGACGGCGACCCCTCCGGTCATGTACTCGCAAAAGTGATCGCCGGCGCCCTCGACCACCGCGACCGCGCCCGAGTTGCGGACGCAGAAGCGCTCGCCCACACGTCCGGCGACGAAGAGCCTGCCTCCAGTCGCTCCGTAACAGATCGTGTTGCCGGCCAGCACCGGATCCGAAGCGCCATCCGTGGTGAACGGCCTGATCGCGATCACGCCGCCGCCCATGCCCTTGCCGACGTAGTCCTGCGCCTGACCGTCGAGTCCGAGCTCGACATCTTCGTCGAGGAACGCCCCGAAGCTCTGCCCGGCGCTTCCCCGATAGGAGCGCCGTTCCCCGCGCACCAGGTTCGCGCCCACGGTGCGCCGCGAGTTGTCGATCGGGCCGGCAGGCGGTGCCGGATCAGGCGCGACACCGTTGCGCTCCCACATGCGTCTGCGCGGCAGGCCGGCGTCCGTGGAGGCCAGGACATAAGAAAGGTCGAGCTCCTCGCCGGCCTCCTGCTCGAGCAGGTCGACCCGGCCGACGATCTCTTCCAGCGTCCGCGCGCCGAGCCGGGCCAGGTGCTCGCGCACCTCGCCTGCAATCAGGAACAGGTAGTTGACGACATGCTCCGGCCGGCCCTCGAACTTGGCGCGCAGGTCCTCGCGCTGGGTGGCGATGCCCGTGGGGCACGTGTTGAGGTGGCACTGCCGAGCCATGTCGCAGCCGAGCGCGACCAGCACCCCGGTGCCGAACCCGAACTCCTCGGCCCCGAGCAGGGCCGCGATCACGATGTCGCGTCCGCTGCGAAGTCCGCCGTCGGTGCGCAGGCTGACGCGCTCGCGCAGACGGTTGGAGACGAGGACCTGCTGCGCCTCGGCGAGGCCGAGCTCCCATGGAGCTCCGGCGTTCTTGATCGACGAGAGAGGTGACGCGCCAGTACCGCCGTCGTGACCCGAGATGAGGATGTAGTCCGCGCGCGCCTTCGCCACGCCGGCCGCGATGGTCCCGACCCCTGCCTCGGATACGAGCTTCACGCCGATGCGTGCCCGCGGGTTGACGGTCTTGAGGTCGTGGATCAGCTGGGCGAGGTCTTCGATGGAATAGATGTCGTGGTGGGGTGGTGGTGAGATGAGCTGCATGCCCGGCTGCGCATGACGGAGGCGCGCGATCAGGCTCGTGACCTTCAGTCCGGGAAGCTGCCCGCCCTCGCCCGGCTTCGAACCCTGCGCGATCTTGATCTCGAGCTCGTCGGCGCGCTTCAGGTAGCGCGGGGTGACGCCGAATCGTGCGGACGCAACCTGCTTGACCCGATTGTCCCGCCGCACGCCGTCCGCGTCGTCGTACGTGGCGGGGTCCTCGCCGCCTTCGCCTGAGTTGGAGCGCGCCCCGACCTGGTTCATGGCGATCGCGAGCGCCTCATGCGCCTCGGGTGACAGAGCACCCAGCGACATCGCGGTGCTGACGAATCGCCTGACCAGGCTGGCAGCCGGTTCCACATCCTCGATGGGAACCGGCTCCGTGCATTCCTTGATGCGCAGAAGCTCGCGCAGGGATTGCGGCTGCGCCGGGCCGATGCTCGACATGCGCCGCCACTCCCGATAAGCCTCGACGTCCCCGGTCTCGGCGGCTTTCTTGGCGGCGCGAACCGCGAGCGGGTTGTAGGCGTGGTGCTCTCCGGCCTTGCGGAAGCGCACGCGGCCGTGGTCCGGCATCGCCTGGGGTCGCTTGCGAACGCCCTGCTCGATGTCGTCCAGGTCGGCGCCGCCGATCCGCGAGGGGACCGCGGGGAAGCACAGCCGCATCACCTCGGCACCGAGGCCTAGCGCCTCGATGACCTCGGCGCCGCGATAGCTCGAGACGCAGGAGATGCCCATTTTGGCCATGACCTTCAGCAGTCCTGCCTCGAGCGCCTTTCGGTAGCGCGGCGCGGCTTCATCGCCAACAGTCGCGAACGCCAGGTAGGGATGGACGGCCGACGCGCCGATCGTGATCAGGCAGGCGACGTCGTGTACGTCGACGCAGTCGCCGGCGATGGCCACGATGTCGGTCGCCATTCGCCGCCCGGTCGAAAGCAGGTGCGAGTGCACCGCGCCGACGGCGAGCGCCATCGGCACGGGAAGGCGGTGCAGCGCCGACCGGCGGTCGCTCAGGGCGATTATCCCTTCAGCCATTTCCGCCTCACGACACAGTCGTTGCATCGCGTCTCGCAAGGATTCGTCCGGCGCGTACGTCGCGTCGAGGACCACTGCGTCTTCGAGCACGCGGGCCAGCTCCGCGGCCCCAAGCACCGGCGATTCGAGCTCGAGCAATTTGCCGTCGATCGGCACCGCCGGGTGATGGCGCCTCAAGAGCTCCCGGTCAGCTCCGCCTTCCGGCTCGAGGCTGAGACGCCGCGCTCCAAGAAGGACGCGAAGCGACATCACGGCCTTCTCGCGCAAGGGATCGATCGCGGGGTTGGTGACCTGCGCGAAGCGCTGACGGAGGTATCCGTAGACGCGTCGTGGGCTGCGTCCAAGTGGAGCGATCGGGATGTCGTCGCCCATGGAGTAGACGGGCTCGGCGCCCGATTCCCCCATCACGTCGACGACGAACTTCACGTCCTCGAATCCCCAGCCGTGGAGCGCGTGCTGCGCGGCGATGTCATCGAGCGGCTCGAGGTCGACGTGGTGCCTTTCCACCGGGACCAGGACTCG
>JBKPCF010000010.1:0-11902 GCA_046727235.1 Candidatus Dormiibacterota bacterium | reverse complement strand
CATCCCGAAGCTCATCCTCCCCAACGAAGACATCGTTTTCACGGGCAGTTACAAGGACCCCGGAACCGCGGACACGATCACGGCGACCTGGGATTTCGGCGACCAGACTCCGACCGCGTCAGGCCTGACCCCGACCCACCGTTACGCGCAACCTGGGTCCTACACCGTCACCCTGACCGTCAGCGACGGAGACCCTAACGGCATCGGCATCGCGACCACCACGGTCACCGTCCAGACGCCCTCGGAGGCGCTTGGTCCGATCGCCGACTACGTCAGAGGCCTCAAGACCTTGAACGACGGCCAGAAGAACAGCCTGATCGCCAAGCTCCAGGCGGCTTCAGACTCCCTCGATCGGGGCAACATCAACGCCGCAACCAACCAGCTCGAGGCCTTCTTGAACGAGCTGCAGGTGGACCTGAAGACAGGAAAAGTCACCGAGGATGACGCCGCCAAGCTGCGCCTAGCGGTAAACGGCGTGCTGGGTGCGCTCGGCGCCTACAACCGATTCACGGATTGGTGGTCGCTGGGGCTCTAGACTCCCCGGTGCATGGCCACGGCCGGCGCCACCCTACCCGCAGCCGACCTTCTTCCTGTCAGCCGCCGGGCCAACATCCCATACCGACTCGTTCGACTGATCGGGGTGCCCCTATTGCGCCTGTTGTTTCGGTTCGAGGTGCAGGGGAGAGAGAACATCCCCCGCTCCGGGAACTACGTGGTCATCGCCAACCACCTGAACTGGCTCGATGAGTTCACGCTCCTCTACCTCTTTCCGGTTGAGCCGAGGCTCCATTTCCTCGCCGATCCGACGCTCCTTGTGACTCGCAAGTTCCAGTGGTGGCTCGTGCGCACGACCGGGGGCTACGTCCCGGTGGTGCGGGAACGCCACGGCGACAGGACGCTTTTTCGCCATGTGGACCGAGCCCTCGAGCTGGGCGGCGCGGTGGCCATCTTTCCGGAGGGGAACTACGGGACAACAGAGGGCGACCTGCTCCCCTTCCACAAGGGCTTCGCCCACTTCGCGATCAAGGCCCAGGTGCCGGTCGTCCCGGTGGCGCTGTCCGGGACCAAAGACCTCTGGTTTCGCAAGGCGATCAAAGTCCTGATCGGGAAGCCGATCCCGACCGCCGGAGCCGATCCCGCAGCACTCACCGATCTAGCCTTTGAAGAGATGAAGCAGATGCTTCCGGCGTACGTCGAGCCGGCCGGTCGCAAGCTGCTGAGGAAACAGCTGACGAACCTGTTCTGACGATGGCGCTCTCCCGTGTCCTGTCCCCGGTCCTGGTCGGTCGCGACTCTGAGCTGTCGGAGCTCGAGGACGCCCTCCTGTCCGCCCTGCGCGGCGATGGCGGCGTGGTCGTCGTCGGCGGCGAGGCCGGCATGGGCAAGACGCGGCTCGTGAATGCGCTCGCGGGGCGCGCGCGCCGCCTGGGCTGCGCTGTCTTTTCCGGCGGCTGCAGCGAGGCCGAGCTGTCGCTGCCATACCTTCCGTTCCTCGAGGCGATCGGGAACTACCTCGCCACCACCGACCTTGCCTCCCTCCGCGACCGGCTGGGCGCGGCGGCGGACGAGCTGGCCCAGCTGTTCCCGCAGATGGGCCGGCCGAGTGCAGGGAGCGGGGACGCCACTCAGGCCAAGCTCCGCCTCTTCGAGTCCATGCTCCTCCTCCTTCGCGACGCGGCCCGCAGTCGCGCCCTGCTGCTCATCCTGGAGGACCTGCAGTGGGCAGACACCACGACGCGGGAGCTGCTCGACTACGCGACCCGGCGTCTACGCTCGACCAACGTGCTCGTCGTCGCGTCCTACCGAACTGATGAGATGCACCGCAAGCACGCGCTCCTCCCGACCATCCAGGGGTGGCGCCGCAACGGCCAGGTGAAGCTGATCGACCTGAGCTCGCTGACCGGCGCGCAGATCGCCGAGATGGTCTGCGCCATTTTCGAAGAGGAGACGGTCTCGGATGAGTTCCGCGACTTCCTTCGCGAACGCAGCGAAGGCAATCCATTCGTGCTCGAGGAGATGCTGCGCGACGCCCTTGACCATGGCGACATCTACCGCACAGACTCGGGTTGGGACCGCAAGTCGCTGGCCGAGATCCGGATTCCGCAGACCGTGCGGGACACGATCTTGCGGCGCCTCGAGCGACTGAGCCAGGACGAAGTGGCAGTACTCGCGGCAGCGTCCGTGATGGGCCGCGAATTCGACGTCGGGTCTCTGGCCGAGGTGGCGATGGTGGGCGAATCGGTCGCGCTGGCGGCACTCGAGGCGAGCGTGACGGCGCAGCTCATAGAGACGGCGGATCCCGTTTCGGGCCGCTATCGATTCCGCCATGCCCTGACCCGAGAAGCCATCTACGAGGACCTCGTGGTGCCCAGGCGCCAGCAGCTCCATTCGAGGATCGCGGACGTCCTGGCGTCTCGAATCGACAGCGCGCCGGTGGACCTCGCCCACCACCTTTTGATGGCCGGTCGCCACGACGAGGCGGTGAAGATGTGCATCGCGGCCGCCGACGACGCGGTCCGGACACGCGCGTATCGCGATGCCGCGGAGCTCCTGGAGCGGGCGGCGCCTCACATCAAAAACTCGGTCGAGCGCGCCCGTGTTCTGTGCCGCGCCGCCGATTGCTACTGGAACAACACCGAGCCGGCGATGGCGAAGCGCTTGCTCGAAGAGGGCATCAGCGACCTAAAAACCGCAGGCTTGCGCGTGGAGGCGGCCCAGCATCGCATCCTCCTGGGGCGGTGCTACTGGGAGCTCCAGCGCTCGGACCTCGCGCGCCGTGAGTTCGATGTCGCCCGCACAGTCCTCGAGGCGGAGGGCCCGAGCGAGGCGCTCGCGATCGTCTACATCCGCCTGGCCGGCATGGAGCAGTTCGACGAGAAGCCTGCATCCGGGCTCGAATTTGCTGCCAGGGCTGCCGAGGTCGCCCGGCAAGCCGGGGCTGATCTCGCCCTCGCATGGTCCTGGAACTTCATGGCGGGATGCGAGATGGGACTGGGGCGTGTCGAGGCGGGCTTCGCCCACGTCGAGGACAGCTACAACGCGGCCGTCGCAGGCGAATACCAATTCCAGATTGGCAATGCGGTTTACAACGCCACGTGGGAAGCGGCTCACCTTGCGCGCGGAGACAAGTTGGAGGTGTGGTCTGAGCGCATTGGTCGTGCCGGCTATGCGGAAACCGAATCCTGGCCCACGTACCTCAGAGCGCTGGTTGCCGTGCAGCGTGGACGCGTTAACGATGCGATCGTGCTTGCGCGCTCCGCAGTCGAGAGCGCGCGCGATGCGGGACACGAGAAGAACCACTGGCGCGCGGCCGTGGTCCTCGCGCACGCGCTCGCCGAGAACATGCGGCACGACGAATCGTCGGCGATCATGCCTTCGCGCTCCAGTCGCGTCGACGCGCAGGACGCCGTCTATGACGGAGCGGCGCGGATCCGGCTTCGTCTTGCGGCCGGGGACCCGACCGGTGCGTCAGCGGAGGGGGCCGCCATCCCGGCCCATGCGTGCAACCTCGCATCGCCGGCTGATGCCGTCGCCGAGTCGGTTCAAGATGCCGGCTGGCTGCGCTCCTTTCTCGCATCGATTCCGGCCGCGGGTGAGGTCCTCGAGTCGCCCAGATGGGCTGCGGCACAAGGAAGGCTTGCCCTGCTAGAGGGCCGGGTCGAGGATGCGTTGCGGGACCTCGGTCGGGCCGCTGCGGCTTTCGAGCGGGCGGGCTTTCGGCTCGACGCCTGGCATGTTGGTCGGGCGCTGGCCGAAGCGGAGCATGCCGCCGGCGACGTCGACGGCGCGCGACGCAGGTTGACCGCCATTGCCACCGACGCCACCGCTGCCGGTGCGCTCCTCGCGGCGCAGCTGGCTCGCGACTCGGCCGCGCGGCATGGCATTGAAATCCCGGGAGCTCCAGAACACATCGGCGCCGCGCCCACCTTGGCGCGCGTGGCTACCGGCGAGCGCATGGTGTCGGTGCTGTTCGCTGATGTACGCGGCTATACCGAGCTTGCCAGTGAGATCGCCCCTGACCAGCTTGCCGACCGAATCGGCGTCCTGCAGCGATGGGCGACACACGAGGTCGAACGCCGGCACGGGATCGTCGACAAGTTCGCCGGCGATGCAATCATGGCGACCTTCAACATCTCTGGTCAGAGCGTCGACCATGCCGTCCAGGCGCTCCGGGCCGCCGTCGCGATCATCGACAAGGCCGCGCTCGCCGGCCTCCCCGTCGGCGCCGGGATTGCAGTGGGTCCGGCCGTGGTTGGCAACCTCGCGGAGTCGGCCAATGTCAGCGTGCTGGGCGAGGTGACGAACCTGGCCTCCCGGTTGCAGGGCCAGGCTGGGGCCGGCCAGGTGATGCTCAGCGACGAGGTATATCGCCGGGTCAAGGAGTGGCTCGACGCACAGCGAATTCCGGCCGAACCCCACCAGATGACGCTCAAAGGCTTCGCCGCACCGGTGGCCGCATACAGGGTCACGACGGGGATGGTCGCGGCCGCGGCAGTGTAGGTTCCGGTACCGGGGCGTACGGCAACAGAAAGTTGCCGGGCTTGTGGTAAGGTGGCCCCTTCCAGCAATCCTGAGCGCCGTCTCCTCAACGTTTCGCTCCCGGCTCAGGCCTGACACCGCCCCAGGGGTAGGGCGAGTCCAAGGAAGGAGCGAAACGGGGTTTGCTGCCGCTATTTCGAGCGGTGCTGGTGTGGGTCGTGATCCTCGTCACCGTGATCCTGCCGCGCATGGATCCACCCGCGCAGCAGTCCGTCGCAGTCGCGGTGACGCAGCTCAGCTCGTTCGATCGCAGCTCGACGGTCCAGCAGGCTCGGTCGCAACGCCTGCAGGCGGCGCAGATGGCGCAGGTCCAGTCGTGGTCGCAGGAGCTGAAGCAGGGTCTCGCCGAATACCAGGCCAAGCAGGCGGCCGAGGCGGCAGCTGAGGCCCAGGCCGCGGCCATCGCCGCCCGCAGCAATCACCCGCCCCCGCCGGCGGACATCGCCAAGTACATCACCGACGCCTTCAGCCCGCTAGGTCCGGCCGCGGTGCAGTGGGCGATCAACGTGGCGTGGTGCGAGTCGCGTTACCACCCCAACTCTGTCAACTCGGACAGCGGCGCGTCGGGGCTGTTCCAGTTCCTGCCGAGCACGTGGTCGGGAACGCCGTACGCAAGCTACTCGCCGTTCGACCCGCGGATCAATGCGTTGGCAGCGGCGTGGCTGTACTCGAACTACGGGCCCGGCCGCTGGGTCTGCCAGGGGTAGACGGTATGAGAGGAAACCCAGATGGTTTCCTCTCATCGGCCGGGCGCTTCGCGCCGGGCCTGCTCTCCTTCCGGTAACGGTTGGGTCTTCGCCAAAAGCCTTCCACCGTCGACCTCTGGGTTTTCCCTCATATCGTCTTAGTCCGTGAGGACTGTGATCGCAAGCTCGTAGATCGGCTGCGGGTCCTTCGCGCCTTTGAGCAGCATCGGCTCGTAGGCGGCGACGTGGAACCCGTTGGACACCCGCGATCTCGTCGTCTCTGACATCAGGACCCTCGCCGGCCGCACCTTCGAGAGGTACGCGCTGTTGTTGACCGGCACACCGATCAGGGTGAACTCCATCCTCTCGCCGGAGCCCACGTGTCCCGCCACCACCTCGCCGGTGTCAAGCCCCATGCCCACCGCTATCACCGGCTTGCCGGATTCCAGCTGCTCGCGATTGAACCGATCGATCTCTCGCCCCATGGCCAGGGCCGCGTTGAGGGCGCGCTCGGCGTGGTCGTGCATCGGGTTGGGCGCTCCGAAGACCACGAGCATCCCGTCGCCCTGGAACTTGTCGATGTTGCCTCCGTGGTCGAGGACGACTCGGATCATGCGCTGGAAGTAGTCGTTCAGGAAGCGCACCAGCTCTTCCGCGTCCATGGTCTGCGAGAGGGTCGAGAACCCGGCGATGTCGGAGTTGAGCATCGTCACCTCGCGACGTTCGCCCGTGAGGAACCTGAGCGCGCGGCCGGAACGAGTCAGGACGTAGTCGGTGACCTGCTTGTTGACGTGCGCCTCGAAGACCTGGCGCAGGAACTCCGACCGCTCGTACTGGCGGGCGTTGTCGATTGCGATCGCGGCCAGGTCGGCGATCGCCTGCAGAAAGTCCTTGTCCTGCTCCTCGAAGATCGAGGCGCGGAACGGGTTGTCGACGTAGACCGCGCCGATGACTTTGCCCTTCGTTACGAGCGGCGCGGCGATGATCGAGCGCAGGTTCTGGAGGATGACAGACTGCTTGCTCTTGAACCGGTCGTCCAGGCTGGCGTCGGTCGTGACGACCGCTTCTCCGCTCGCGACGACGTGCTCGATCACGCTGCGCGAGCCCAGGAACTGCCGCGCCTTCTCCGGGTCCGCCTCGCCGCTGGACATCTGGACCGAAACCGAGCCGTCGTCCGGGTCGACCAGGACGATGAACCCCCGCGATGCCTTCATCAGGGTGATGACGCGGTCCATCACCTTCTCCAGGACGACGTCGAGGTCGAGGGTTGAGCTCAGGTCGCGCGCCAGCTCGTAGAGGAGGCGGTCCCGCATGCCAAAGTCGACCTCTCGGGTCAAAGCCACGAGGAGTCTAACGGCGGGATGGGCCTTTTCCAGCCACCGCTAAACTCGAATTTCCCTTGGTAACGGAGTCCTCCCAAGCCCAGATCGACGCCCTGCTTGCGCACCTCAATCCGCCGCAGCAGGAGGCCGTAACGCACGGCGACGGGCCTCTCCTCATATTCGCCGGCGCGGGTAGCGGCAAGACGCGCGTTCTCACCGCCCGGATCGCCTACCTGATCGCCTCCCAGCGGGTCTGGCCCGACCGGCTTCTGGCCGTCAGCTTTACCAACAAGGCGGCGCGTGAGATGCGCGGCCGCGTGGAGACGCTCGTCGGCGAGCGGGCGGAGAGGATGTGGGTGGGCACCTTCCACTCCACCGCGGTAAGAATCCTGCGGCGCGAGGCTCCACGCCTGGGCATCACCTCAAGCTTTGTCATCTTCGACGAGGACGACACCAGGGCGGCGCTGAAGCGCGTGCTCGACGAGCTCCGCCTCGACCCAAAGCGCTACCCGATCGGCGCCCTCAGCGCGGGTATCTCGCAGGCCAAGAACGAGCTGAAGCGGCCGGAGGACATTCCGAACCGCTCCTATGCCGACGAGATCCTCCGCCGGGTCTACGAGTCCTACCAGGAGGTGCTGAAGCGCTCTGGCGGCCTCGATTTCGACGACTTGATCATGAAACTGGTCGAGCTGTACAGCAACGACGCCGAAGCCCTCGAGAAGTGGCGCGACCGCTTCCGCCACGTGCTGGTGGACGAGTACCAGGACACCAACCGCGCCCAGTACGTGCTGGTCAATCTGCTGGCATCAGAGCACCGCAACGTCGCCGTCGTGGGTGACGACGATCAGTCGATCTACCGCTTCCGCGGCGCCGACATCCGCAACATCCTGGATTTTCGCAAGGACTACCCCGACGCCCATGTCGTCCACCTCGAGCAGAACTACCGCTCCAGCCAGGCCATCCTCGACGCCGCCTACAGCGTCATCCGCAGCAACCCCGAACGCGCCGAAAAGAGGCTTTGGACCGATCGGGCGGGAGGGGAGAAGGTCGTCGCCACCCAGGCCTACAACGAGGTCGAGGAGGCGGAGTTTGTCGCCGACGAGATCGAGCGCCTGCGCAAGACCGAGAACCGCGGCTACTCGGACTTCGCCGTCCTGTACCGCACAAACGCGCAGTCGCGCGCCTTCGAGGACGTGCTGGCGCGACGCAAGATCCCGTACCGCCTGGTCGGGGGGATCCGGTTCTGGGAGCGGCGCGAGGTCAAAGACCTGGTCGCCTATTTGCGGTTCTGCTTCAACCCGCAGGACGCGCTGAGCTTCGCGCGCATCGTCTCTGTACCGTCGCGAAAGATCGGCAACGTCACCATCGAGGCGATCAACTCCTACGCTCGCGAGGGCGCATTCAGTGAGTCCCAACCTGGTCGCGCCAGCGCGCAATCCGACATCCTGGCGATCCTCGCCGACCCGGCGCGGGTCCCCGGCGTGCCGAAGACGGCAGTTGGTCCGCTGCATGGCTTTCGCGCCCAGATCGACTCGGTGCGCTCGACGATGGGGGTGCTGAGGCCGAGCGAGCTCGTCGACCACGTGGTCGAGATCATGGGCCTGCGGGCCCACTACCTGGACGGTACGCCGCAGGGGGAGGCGCGCCTGGAGAACATCAACGAGCTGCGGGGCCTGGCCGAGAGCTTCGACGACCGCGACCCCGTGCAGGGCCTCGAGGATTTCCTGGCCGAGGTCGCGCTCGTCTCGGACGTCGACGCCTACGACGAACACGGAGAAGGTGCGACCCTCATCACCCTCCACATGGTCAAGGGTCTCGAGTTTCCCGTCGTGTTCATGGTCGGGATGGAAGAAGGCTTGCTGCCGCACCAGCGCGCGCTCGACGAGCGGGAGGAGAACCCTGCGCTGGTCGGCGCGACCACGGAGATGGCCGAAGAGCGGCGGCTCGCGTACGTCGGGATGACGCGGGCGAAAGACCGTCTGTACCTGAGCTGTGCGTTCCGCCGGCACCTCTACGGCCGCTCTCAGCCGGCTTTCCCCAGCCGCTTTCTCACCGACATCCCGCAGTCGCTGCTCGCCGCGCCGCGAGGCAGCGCCCCGGTCGCTCCCCCGCGCCAGGGCTACAAGGAGCGCTACCTTGAACGCCAGGTCCAGGCGGCGCCGGTCGCGCCGCCGGTGCAGCGATTCAGCAGCGGCGACCGGGTCTCGCATCCGGCATTCGGCCAGGGGACCGTCGTGAAGAGCACGCTCACCCGAACCGATGAGGAGCTGCTCATCAAGTTCGACAGGGTTGGCCTGAAGATCCTCAGCGGCATGCTCGCGCCGCTGACGAAGTGACGAAGAGAAAAAAGGCGGCCGTCGACCCGGCGGTCCGGGTCGAGGAGCTGAGGGAGATGATCCGCCGCCACGAGCACGCGTACTACGTGCTCGACCAGCCCGAGGCGTCGGACGCCGAGTACGACGCGCTGTTCCTGGAGCTCCGCCGGATCGAAGACGAGCGGCCCGACCTCGTAAGCGCCGACTCGCCGACGCAGCGTGTGAGCGGCGAAGCTTCAGACCAGTTCGCCAAGGTGAGGCATCGCTCGGCGATGCTCAGCCTGCAGAACGCATTCGACGAGGCTGAGATCCGTGCCTTCGACAAGCGCGTGCGGGCCGCCGTCGGAGACAAGGTCGTTTACACCGCCGAGCTGAAGATCGACGGGCTCGCGATCAGCCTCACTTACTCGAAGGGGCGGCTGCGGCGCGCGGCCACCCGCGGCGACGGGACCGTCGGCGAAGACGTCACCGCCAACGTGCGCACGATCCGCAGCGTGCCCCTGGCCGTGACTCCGGCGAAGGGCTTGCCCGAGCTGCTGGAGGTCCGGGGCGAGGTCTACTTTCCGATCGCGGGCTTCGAGAAGCTGAATCGTGAGATGGAGGCGGCGGGCAAGCCGCGCTTCATCAACCCTCGCAACACCGCAGCGGGCAGCGTGCGGCAGATCGACCCCAACGTCACCGCGAGCCGCGACCTGCAGACGTTCATGTACACGCTCGACCCCGCCGGCCCGAACAAGTCGCAGTGGGACGTGCTCAACACGCTCGAGCAGATGGGGTTCCGCGTGAACAAGAACCGGCGCCGGCTCGACTCGATCGACCAGGTCATCGAGTACCACGCGGAGTGGCAGCGGCGGCGGCACGAGCTCGAGTACGAGATCGACGGCATGGTGGTCAAGGTCGACTCATTCCCGCAGCAGCTCGAGCTCGGCTTCGTCGCGCGCTCTCCGCGCTGGGCCATCGCGTTCAAGTACGCGCCAGAGCAGGCCGAGACCGAGGTCGAGGAGATCGCGTGCTACGTCGGGCGAACCGGCGTGCTGACGCCGGTGGCTCATGTCAAGCCGGTGGTAGTGGGCGGGGTCACGATCCGCAACGTGACCATGCACAACGAGGCGCAGGTCAACGAGAAGGGCGTTTACGTAGGGGCGCGGGTGGTGATCCACCGAGCCGGGGACGTCATCCCCGAGATCGTCAGCGTCAAGGATCCCAGGCCCGGCTGGAAGATGCCCGCGAAGTGCCCCGTATGCGGCGGAGAGGTGGTGCGGGAGGAGCCGTACGTCGCCCATCGCTGCATAAACCCCTTCTGCGGTGCTCAAAGACTGGAGAGATTGCGCCACTTCGCGGCGGTGATGGACATCGAGGGGCTGGGCTACGCGACCCTGACCCAGGTGATCGATCGAGGGGCGGTCGCAGATCCGAGCGACCTCTTCCGGCTCACGAAGGACCAGGTCAAGGAGCTCGAAGGCTTCGCCGAAAAATCGGCGCAGAACCTCGTCGACCGCATCGCCGCAAGCACGAAACCCGAGCTGGGACGCTTTCTCTATGCCCTTGGCATCCCTCAGGTGGGGGAAGCCACGGCCCAGCTGCTCGCGGGCGACTTCGGCAGCATCGACAACGTGCGGGATGCAAGCGAGGAAGACCTGCGCCGGGTGGATGGAGTGGGGCCGAACATGGCTCACGAGGTCCACGCGTACTTCCACGGTCCCGGGGCGGAGCTGGTCGCGAAGCTGCTGGCTGCGGGCGTGAAGCCGCAGGAGGCGGAGGCGGCTGGCGAGGGACCCTTCACCGGCAAGACTTTCGTCTTCACCGGGACCCTCGAGACGATGAGCCGGCCAGACGCCGAGGCGCTGGTCCGGAAGCTCGGCGGCAAGGCGGCGGGCACCGTCAGCGCGAAGACCGACTACATCGTCGCGGGGCCCGGCGCCGGCTCGAAGCTCGAGAAGGCGCAGAAGTTGAAGTTGAACATCCTCGATGAGGAGCAGTTCAAAGCGCTGCTTCCCAGATGAGTTCGCCCAGGTGGGTCTGGTGGACGCTCCTTGCGGGCGCGATCGTGCTTTTCGTGTGGGGCTGGTTCGTGCTCGGCTTTCTCGGCGAGCCGTCGGCGGTGGGCGGGGTCTGGGCCGCTCTCGTCTTGATCGGCGGCGGCTCGATCGTCGCCGGACTGCTTGGAGTCGTGGCGTCGTTGGCGCTGGTCAGTCGCCGGCAGTGGGGCTGGCGCCTCGCGCTCGCGGCCTCGGTGCTGATGACGCTCACCGTGGTCGGCGCCGTCGCCGGTGTGCCCGCGCTCGTCGGGGTGATCGCAGGCCGCCGACTAAGTTGAGTGTCCCGCCCCGGCTGTTGCGGGACACTTAAGCCCGTGCCTCTTTCCAAGGACGAAGTCCGTCATGTCGCCACGCTCGCGCGCATCGGCCTCGAGCCCGGCGATGAGGAGTTCTACGCCGACCAGCTGAGCGGGATCCTCGGACACATCGACCGCCTGCAGCAGCTCGACACCGAGGACATTCCACCGACCGCTCAGGTGGTGGAGATCGAGAGCCGCCTTCGCGACGACGAGCCGCGGCCGTGCCTGACGCAGGAGGAGGCGCTCGCCAACGCCGCGGCAACGGTCAACGGCTTCTTCCGGGTGCCCGCGATTCAAGAAGAGGCCTAGCGGAAGGAGCGTGACTGGCAGCGAGCTGACCGAGCTCACGATCAAAGAGGCGATCCGCCTGCTGCGGCTCGGCTCGATCTCCTCCGCGGACCTGGTCAGGGCCCACCTCGAGCGCATCGAGCGCATCGACCCGCACGTGAAGGCCTACCTGCGCTTCACGCCGGAGGTCTGGGAGAAGCAGGCAGAGGAGGCGGATCGCAGGATCAGGCAAGGCGACGCGCCACCCCTGGCCGGAATCCCGATTGCCGTCAAGGACGTGCTGTGTGTGCGGGGCGTCGAGACGACGGCCGGTTCGCAGATCCTGCGCGGCTTCAAGCCGCCGTACACGGCCACCGCCGTTGCCCGCCTGTTCGAAGCAGGCGCGGTCATGCTCGGGGTGACCAACTGCGACGA
>JBKPCF010000009.1:0-9749 GCA_046727235.1 Candidatus Dormiibacterota bacterium | reverse complement strand
GTCGACCTCGAAGTCCTCGCCCTCGTTCAGCCGAGCCGCCCACCGCGCGTACTGGTAGTACTTCTCGGTCGACTCGTCCGATTGCCCGGAGATGATGTGCGGAGTCCGCGCCTCGTCGATGAGGATCGAGTCGACCTCGTCGACGATCGCGTAGTTGAGGTCGCGCTGGCTGCATTGCTCCATGTCGCGCGCCATGTTGTCGCGCAGGTAATCGAACGCGAGCTCGGAGTTCGTCGCGTACGTGATGTCGGCGGCGTACGCCTCCTTCTTGCCGACCGGTCGCATGTGCTGCAGCCGTGGGTCGGGATGCGTCTCGTCGACGTAGTCCGGGTCGTAAACGTACGTCCCGGTGTTGCCGACGTTGATTCCGACCGACAGGCCGAGCAGGTGGTAGATCGGACCCATCCATCCCGCGTCGCGCCGCGCCAGGTAGTCGTTGACGGTGACCAGGTGCACGCCTTTGCCCGCGAGGGCGTTCAGGTACAGGGCAAGGCTTGCCACCAGCGTCTTGCCTTCGCCGGTCTTCATCTCGGCGATCTTTCCCTGGTGCAGGACGATGCCGCCGACGAGCTGAACGTCGAAGTGGCGCAAGCCGATCGTCCTCCTGCTCGCTTCGCGACAGAGCGCGAAGGCTTCGATCAGGAGGTCGTCGAGGTCGTGGCCGTCTCGCCCCTTCTCGCGCAGCTCGTCTGACCGCGCCCGAAGGGCGGCGTCGTCGAGCTCCTTCAGCTCGGGCTCGAGGGCGGTGACCGCGTCCGCCACGGCCAGGTGGCGCTTGACCTCGCGCTCGTTGGGGTCCAGAAGCTTGGTGAGGATGACCATGGGCTGAATTCAGGTTACCCGGCCGGGGCCGATCTAAATCAGGGGTCCGGCGGAAATCCTCGGCGAGAGATTCGGCGATCCAGGTGGCTCAGATCCGGGTGAAGCGACGAGCAGCGCAGCGAGCGCATTGCAAATTCGTAAGCGAGCAGCGCAGGAGCTGAACACGGAGATGAGCCGCATGGGCGTCGAAGCTCTGTCGAGGACCTTCCCGCCGGACCCCCGATTAGGGGACCACCGGTTCGATCACGGCCAGCGAACCGTCCGCGCGGCGGACCAGGATCTGGATCTCGCCCGAATCCTCATTCAGGTAAACGACGCACGGCTGACCGTCCGCCTGAAGCTCGGAGATGGCCTGCGCGTCCGACATCGGCCGGAGCTTGAGCCGCAAGCGCTCGGGCTCGGGAGACCGCTGTGCAGGTCGGTTCCCGGCCGGCGGGACGCGTACAGGCGATGCCGACTGCTTGCGATGGGTGACCTTCTCTTTGAACGCGACGAGCTGGCGGTCGATCCTGTCCAGCGCGAGGTCCAGGGCGGATTGTGGGTCGGCGCCTCGCTCGCGTGCATGAAGGACCGGCGTGCGCCGGCCGTCCAGGTGCAGGTTGATCCTGCAGACCGTGCTCGAGAGACCGCTTCGCTTGCGCTCCTCGGAAAACTCCACCTCAGCATCGAGAACCTTGACGAAGTGATGCTCGAGGCGGGTCAGCTTGCGGTGCGTCAGCTCACGCACCTCCTGCGCCAGACCGTTGGTACGGTCGTGCAGGACGACCTTCACAGCCCGAATATACCCACGCCGGGAACGACTGTCTAGAGAACCGTCAGCGGGTTCCGCCAGCCTTGTATCCGGCCGGCGGCGGGAACAGAGCGGTGATCTCTTTCGGCAGCGGCAGGCCTTGCGCGAAGATGCGGTCCAGGATCTTCGGCCGCAGGCCGGTCGGCCTGAACTCGGCGATGATCTTGCCGTCGCCCGTCGCGCCCTTCTGCTCCATCACGAAGATGTCCTGCATCGTGATGACGTCCTGCTCCATGCCCACGATCTCGGTGACCGCGACGACCTTGCGCGAGCCGTCGCGCAAGCGTCCCAGCTGGACGATGAGGTTGATCGCGCCGGCGACCTGCTGGCGGATGGCGCGCACCGGAAGGTCGACACCAGCCATCAGGACCAGGGTCTCGAGGCGCGCCAGGGCGTCACGCGGGCTGTTGGCGTGCAGCGTGGTCATCGACCCGTCGTGGCCGGTGTTCATGGCCTGGAGCATGTCGAGCGCTTCTCCGCCACGACACTCACCGACCACGATGCGCTCGGGGCGCATGCGCAGGGAGTTGATGACGAGGCGCTGGATGGTGATCTCACCTTCTCCGTTGATGTCCTTCGGCCTTGTCTCGAGGCGACAGACGTGCTCCTGATGGAGCTGAAGCTCGGCCGCGTCTTCGATGGTGACGATGCGGTCTTCGACCGGGATGAAGCCGGAGAGGACGTTGAGGAAGGTCGTCTTGCCGGTGCCGGTTCCACCCGAGACGATGACGTTGGCCTTGCAGAGCACGGCGGCCTTCAAGAAGCCGAAACCTGCCTCGTTGCAGGTGCCGAACCGGATCAGGTCTTCGACCTGGTAGGGATCGCGGGCGAACTTGCGGATCGTGAGCAGCGGTCCGTTCAGAGCCAGCGGCCTGATGACGGCGTTGACACGGGACCCGTCGGCCAGGCGCGCGTCACATAGCGGTGAGCGCTCATCGATGCGCCGCCCCACCGTGCGGACGATGAACTGGATCACGTTGAGGAGCTGGTCTTCGTCGACGAACTTGATGTTGGTGAGGACGACCTTGCCGGCCATTTCAACGTAGACATGGTCGTTCCCGTTGACCATGATTTCGGTCACGCGGTCGTCCCGGATCAGTGGCTCGATCGGCCCAAGCTGCTGGTAGTACTCATCGATGTTGATACCTGGGATCCGGACTGCCATGCGGCTAGCCTCCCGCTCCGAAGTTGATAAACCGGCTGCCAACTATACATTCACGCGCGCGACCGAGACCCCCGTTACAGGCCCCGATCCGGCGATTCGCAAGGCGGTTGCACAGGCGTCCAGCGTGGCGCCGGTGGTGGCCACATCGTCGATCAGCAGGATCGATTGACCGCCCAGCTCGCAACCCCTCCACGCAAACGCATCTCTGACGTTCTCGAACCGCCTCAGGCGGTCGTGACCCACCTGAGGCGGCGTTGGGCGCGTGCGCACCAGCTCTCCGGGCGGAGCGTGGAGCTGGAGGCGCCGGCGCAGCACCTCGGCCAGCAGCTCGGCCTGGTTGTAGCCCCGCTGACGAAGCCGCGCCGGGTGCAGCGGGACCGAGACCACCCAACGGGCTGCAACGCCCTCGACGGCAAGGCGCTCAGCCATCAGCTGAGCCAGCGGCCCGGCCAGCCGGCGCCAGCCCTCGTACTTGAACCGGTGAACCGCGGTCTCCGCCGGGCCTTCGTACGCGACGGCGGAACGAAGACGGGTCAGCGATCTAAGGCGCGCGCGGCACCCGCATTCGCGCCGCGCCGATTCGACCTCCACCCCGCACCGCCGGCAGAGGGGCTCCTCGAGCCGGCGAATCTTGGCGCGACACCGATCGCAAAGCCAGGCGCCCACGCGGCGGCAGCCACCGCAGCGCGGCGGGAGCAGAAAGTCGAGTACGTGCACGTCTCGAGCGTATTGGGCGGGTCAAGTGGTTCTTAACCGGGCTACTGAAGAACGATCTGGTCGCCGCGCTGCAGGTCGATGTCCGCCGTCGAGCCCGGCGGCAGCTCGAGAACGCTGCGGGCGCCGAACTCCCACCAGACGACGCCGTACCAGGCGGGCAGCTTGCGATAGACCTTCTTCACGCGCTCGCGCGAGTCGAGGAACACCGCGTCGATCGGGAAGTTCATGAAGAGCATGTGGATTCCGCTGCATGGATTGATCCACATCCCGGCGCCGGGCGCCAGCGACCGACGAAACATCAGCCCGAGGCCGCGGCCGAACATGGTCTGCGGCATCTCGAGGTGCTCCGCCAGCACCTTGCCGCTTCTTTCGTGCACCGCGCGCCGTCCAGTCATCGAGATGGCCTAGGGTAATTGGCCGCGCATGGATTTCGACAGCGATGGAGTGCGCCTGCACTTCGAGGTCAACGGTCCGGAGCACGGCGCACCGATCGTCGTTGTTCACGGCTTTGCCTCCGACTACCGCCTCAACTGGGTCGGCACGCGCTGGCAGGAAACGCTGACCAGCAGCGGCTTTCGCGTCATCGGCCTGGACTGCCGAGGCCACGGACACAGCGACAAGCCACATGAGGAGCAGGCGTACGCGGTCGAGACCATGGCAGGAGACGTGGTCCGCTTGCTCGACAACCTCGACGTCCCGTCCGCGGCGTACCTCGGCTACTCGATGGGCAGCCGGATCGGCCTCGAAGTTGTGCTGGACTTCCCAGGCCGCGTCAGCCGCGCGGTCCTAGGCGGGGTCGGCGCCGCGGGGGCGCTCGAGCACGCGGAGCAGATCGCGCATGCGTTTCGGATCGGCGAACCGACCGACGACCCGGTCGCGCAAACCTTCTACAAGTTCGCATCTGCGCGACCGACCAACGACCTCGTCGCGCTGGCCGCCTGCATGGTGGGCCTGAAGCCCGAGTCCAATCCCGCGCGCCTGTCAAAGATCCAGACCCCGATCCTGATCGTGGTCGGAGACAAGGACGATATCGCTCGCGGGGCGCCCGAGCTGATCGAGGAGGTCCCTACCGCACGGCTGGTGACGATCGCGGGGCGCGATCACATGAGCGCTGTCGTGGCTCGAGAGTTCAAGCAGGCCGCGCTGGAGTTTCTGACCTAGACCCGGGGCAGGAAACGAACCCTCCGCCTGGTGCGGCGCAGCTTCGACTCGGTGGGAACGATCGATATCGTCCCGTCGGGCTCCAGCACACCCAGCTCGACGTCCTTCAGATCGTCAACGCCGTGCTCGCGCATCGCCATCTCGATCTCGTCCTGGGTCAGACCTTCGCGTTCCAGGGCGGCAGGCACCATCTTTCCGCCTCTGATCAAGACGGAAGGCGACGATCCGAAGACCCGGTGAAAGGCCGGGATCCGGTCGAGCCTTCCCACCGCGAAGTTCGCCGCGACGAGCACGACGATCAGGACGAGGCCTCCGACCAGCGAAGTGTCCGGCCCCGTCATCGCCGGCTGCAGGGCATTGGCGACGAGCAAGATGAAAACGAGGTCGTACAGCGTGAACTGGCCGACCTCGCGCTTGCCAAACACCCGCAGCGCCACGAGCAGCGCCGCGTAGACGAGCGCCGCTCGCGCCACGAGCTCCCAGGTCGGGATGCTCGGCAGCAGCGAAGAGATCGTCTTGCCCGTTACCTCGGCCGCATCAGGATCAGCACCGCGGGACCGAGGAGCACGATCCAGAGGGTCGGGAAGATGCAGCCCACCATGGGCAGCATCATCTTGAGCGTGGCCTGCGCGCCTCTTTCCTGAGCGCGCTGCCTGCGCTTGCGGCGCATCTCGTCTGCCTGGATGCGGAGGATCTTGCCGATCCCGGTGCCGAACTGCTCGGACTGGATGACCGCCTGGATGAAGTTGTGCAGGTCCTCCACGCCGCTGTTCCGGCCCATCTCGTCGAGGGCCTCGAGCCGCGGCCGGCCGAGGCTGACCTCTCGGAGGGCTTTCGCCAGCAGCTCCGACAGGGCGTTCTTGTACTTGTCGGTGACGCGGGCCAGCGCCGCGTCAAAGCCGAGGCCCGCATCGACGCAGATGACGAGCAGGTCGAGGGCGTCGGGCAGCGCCTTCTGGATCTCGGCCTTGCGCGCGTCAACCTTCTGACGCAGCCAGATCACCGGGGCGTAGTAGCCGAGGATCGCTCCGACGGCCAGCGAGATGACCAGGTAGATCGGGCTGCCTAAGAGCAGGCCCAGCAGCAGCCCGAGAGCCGCGAAGATGGCCGCCGCGACCAGGCGGACGGCCATGAAGTCCTCCGGCGTCAGGTTCGCGGGACGGCCGGCCAGCTCGAGTCGGTTGAGCAGGTCCTGCCTCGCTTTCTGTGGCGTCGAGCGGGAGAGCATCGAGCCAAGCCGCTCGATCGCCGGCCTCAGCACGCGCTCGCTGAACGGCCGCTGCAGCTCGATCTCCTCGATTGTCAGCGGCTTCTCGCCCCCATACGCGGCGAGGCGCTGCTGGACGTTGACCGCGGTGTTCGAGGAAGGTGTGCGGGCCAGGCCGATGAAGAACAGCAGCACACCGGCCCCGCAGACGATCGCGAGAAGCATTGTTGATGACATCGCTAGACCTCGATCGCCACGATGCGGCGGATGATCAGGTTGCCGATGAAGATCATGAACGCGCCGACCGCGATCAGGATCCAGCCGATGATGTTGGAGAACATCGGCTGGAAGTAGGTGGGCGTCACGAAGAACATGAAGGTCGCCAGGAGGATGGGCAGCGCGGTGATGATCGTGCCCGACGCGCGGGCCTGCGCCGTCAGGGTCTGAATCTCACCCTTGATCCTCACGCGCTCCCGGATCGTGTAGGCGATGTTGTCGAGGATCTCGGCGAGATTGCCTCCGACCGTGCGGTGGATCGAGTACGCGGTGGCGACAAGGTCGAAGTCGGCGCTGGCAATGCGCTTGGTGATGTTCGAGAGCGCTTCGTCCGGCGATCCACCAAGGTTCATCTCACGAACCGCGCGGCCGAACTCGTCGCCGATCGGCGCCACGGCGTTCTTGGCCACAGTGTCGATCGCCTGCGCGAACGAGTAGCCGGCCTTCAGCGCGTTCGAGAGCAGCGTCAGCGTGTCGCCGAGCTGGCCGTTGAACTTCTTGAGGCGCTGGCCGATGCGGTATTTGACGTAGAAACCCGGGATCAGGTAGCCGAGGATTGCCAGCCCCAGGAAGATCAGCCCCCACCGCCAGTAGCCGATGAGCCCGACCACTGCCGCGCTGGCGAGCTGGATCATGAAGTACTCGGAGGGTCTGAGCTTGAGGTCGGCGCGCTGGAGCTGCTCTGCCACCGACGGCTTGCCCTTCTTGGCATCGCCGCGACCGACACGGTCCGCCGCGGGCTGAAACAGGCGGTTCAGCGAATCGCGGAAGCCTTGCGACTGCGGCAGGGCCTGCGCGCCCGCGGTCGTCACGCCATACGCGGCGAGCCTGGCCTGGAAGTCCTCACTTCCGCCCGCGGCACGGCGCATCTGGCTGATGCCGAGGAAGAACAGGAACACGCCCGCGAAAGCAAACAGCCCGAGAACCACGGGGATTGGTGGCATCTAACTACTCCTCAAGGTCAGTACAACTTGTCCGGGGGTGGTTGCTTGCTGGGCGCAAAGATCTGCTGCGGCACATCTTCGCCTTCGGCGTGGAGGTGCTCCATCCGCATCGGCAGGACCCCGGTCGCGCTGTGATAGCCGACCGCCTTGCCCTCTGCGCTGACGCCAACCTGCTTGAAGTTGAAGAGCTCCTGGAACTGGACCTCGCCGTCCTTGATCCCGATGATCTCGGCCACGCTGACGATCCGGCGCACACCGCCGCGGAGGCGGGACTGCTGGACGATCAGGTGGATCGCGGAGCCGATCGTCTCGCGGATGGCGCGAGACGGCAGTTCCTGGCCTGCCTGAAGAACCAGCGTCTCCAAACGCACGAGGCACTCGCGTGGGTTGTTGGCGTGAAGCGTCGACATCGAACCATCGTGGCCGGTGTTCATGGCCTGGAGCATGTCCAGGGCCTCTCCACCACGACACTCGCCGACGATGATGCGGTCGGGACGCATACGGAGACAGCTCTTGACGAGCTCACGGATTGGAACTGCCCCTTTGCCCTCGACGTTGGGCGGCCTCGACTCGAGCTGGACCCAGTGAGGCTGCTGCAGCTGAAGCTCGGCAGCGTCCTCACACGTGATGAGGCGCTCGTTCTCAGGGATGAAGGACGAGAGGATGTTGAGCAGGGTCGTCTTGCCGGAGCCGGTGCCACCCGAGACCAGGATGTTGAGTCGGGCGCGAACGCACGACCGCAGGAACGTCATGATCTCCGGGCTCGAGGACTTGAATCGGTTCACGATGTCGGCCGGCCCCCACTTCTCCTTCGAGAACTTCCGGATCGTCAGCGCCGGACCTTTCAGGGCGATCGGAGGAATGACAACGTTCACACGCGAGCCGTCCTTGAGGCGCGCGTCACAGATCGGCGTCGATTCGTCGACCCGCCTGCCGACCAGGCTCACGATGCGGTCGATCACCTGGCGCATCTGGCGCTCCGACTCGAACGTCACCGACGAGAGGATCGGCTCGCCGCTCTTTTCGACGTAGATCTGCTTTGGGTGGTTGGCCATGATCTCGGTGATGTTCGGGTCGGCGAGCAACGCCTCCAGCGGACCGAGGCCGAGAACGTCGTCCAGGACTGACTCGACAAGGCGTTCCTTGTCGGTCTTGGTCATGGTCATCGCCGTGGAGCGGAAGTACTCCTCGGCAAGCTCGACGATCTTTTCGCGGACGCCCGCCTTGTTGCTGGAGTCGATCTCGTCGGCGAACTTCTCGATCAGCTTGGCGTGGATCTGCACCTTGGCCGCGGTGAAAGCGGGCGTGAGGTCCGCGCCGACCGCAGTGGCGCGCTGGGACAGTGACGTCGCCGGCGCCGCGGGCGCCGGCTGCGGAGCCGGGACCACGGGCTGCGGCACGTACGGAGTGGCCCCCGGCAGGGTTGCTGTGGCGGGACCGTTGCCTGCCGGCCCCGCCGGTGGAGCCGTCTGGTTTTGCTTAACCCTGTCGAGTAGGCCCATCCGACCTGTCGGTTACGACAACGCGCTGAAGTGGAACCTGGCGTCTACCTGCTTCCCGCTCACTCCTCCCGCTGCCGTGATCGCAGGACAGCTGGGATCTGGCGCTTGTGGCGGCTGTTCCAGGTAGTCCTTGAACGATTCCAGCGTGTAGCGCACCGTCATGTTGTTGAGGAACCACGTGAAGTACTCGGCATCGCACTGGGTCAGCATGATGGTCAGGCTCGAGGCCACGCCCGAGACCTGGCCTCCCGTGCCACCTCCGGCCTGCGCGCCGCCTGAAGCGGAGGTAACACCTGTCGAGGCAGGACCGAGACCGATCACCCGCACGTTCGTGAAGACGGTCTTGCTGATGGTGGCAGCCTTCTTGATGTCACCGCCGAGTGCGGCGAGGCTGGACGACGCGATCACGGTGATGTAGTCACCGAGGCTGATGTGACCCGCCACGCCTTGCTGCTCGCCGGTCGGGATGGTCATGGCGACGTAGCCTTTGGCCAGGGGAAGGTAAGCGGGCGCTAACCCGGTCGGCACGAGGTTGACGTCCCTTGCCAGCATGTCGGCGCTGAGCACGGTGCCCTTGCTGATGTTCACCTCAGAGATGAGGGCCACCACGTCGGTGGTGTTGGAGTAGAGCTTGTCCGTTGTGGCGTTCCCGCTGAGCGAGATCTTGGCGGTCTCCACATCAGCCGAAGTGATCTGGTGGCGAATGGGAATCTGCTGCTTGGCGATCACGACCGTCGTATTGGGACCGCCGAGCGCGGCACTACCGCCTGTGCCGCCGATCAGAAATACAGCGCCGAACGCCAAGACGGCCAGTAACAAGCCGACGATGATGAAAAGACGGCCCCCGCCTGGGCGGGGTCTTGCAGCAGCAGGTGCGACGGCCAAGACTACGTCACCTCCGATGGAATCCTCAAGAGTGGCGACATTGTAAACATGGGGACCGCGATCTTCTCCCCTATTCGGTGTAAAGAAGAGAGCCCCTTGCGAGGGGCTCTCTTTGAAGGTGCTATTACGTGGGCTCTACGCTCCGAGTGCGGCTACGACGTTCGAGAACACGTTCTTGATCTGGTTGCCCATCGTAAGAAGGATCACGATGACCACGATTGAGACCAGCACGAGGATCAGAGCGTACTCAACCATGCCCTGGCCTTCCTGACGAGTCGTA
>JBKPCF010000008.1:0-13645 GCA_046727235.1 Candidatus Dormiibacterota bacterium | reverse complement strand
GACGACGAGCTCGCCCGGCTCGAGTCTGAGATCCGGTCGAACTACCCCAGCCTGGAGGTCGAGGTCCAGCAGGGCGGCCAGCAGCACTACCCCTTCATCCTCTCCGTCGAATAGCGTCGACCCACTCGATGAAACGAAGCTACGCGGTCGTGACCGACTCGACCGCCGACCTGCCAGACGACTGGCGAGGCCGCTACGACATCCAGGTGGTTCCGCTGAAGGTCCACTTCGGAACGGAGACTTTCCGCGATCGCGTCGACATGACCGACGAGCAGTTCTTCCGCCGCCTTGCCACATCGACGACGCTGCCCACGACCTCAGCCCCCTCACCGGGCGAGTTCGCCGAGGTCTACCAGCGGCTGGCCAAAGACCACGACGGCTGCATCTCGATCCACATCGGTGCGCAGCTGTCGGCCACCGCCGAAGCGGCGAGGGTGGGTGCGTCTTCGGTCGATGGTTTCAAGGTCAACGTGGTCGACAGCCAGACGGTGTCGATGCCGATTGCATTCCTGTGCCGCATCGCCGCCGAGTGCCAGAGCCTGGACGACGCGACCGTGGCGGTCGAACAGCGCGTCGCGAAGTGTCGCGTGCTGGCCCTGCTCGACACCCTGAGGTACCTCGAGATGGGCGGGCGCCTCAGTCGCGCCCAGGCCATGATCGGGACAATGCTCGATCTCAAGCCGCTGCTGCTGGTGGCGGATCGCGAGATCAAGCCGGTCGACCGCGTGCGGACCCGTGCGAGAGCGATTTCGCGGATGGTGGAGTTCTTCAACCGCGAGCTGCCGGTGGAGCACATGGCGGTGATGCACGCGCAAGCCCCAGACGAAGCGGAGCGTATCGCCGGTGAGCTGCGCTCGGAGCTGCCGGACAGAGAGGTGACCGTCGGTCAGATCGGTTGCGTCCTCGGCACCCACACCGGGCCGAAGGCGATGGGGATCGTCTACCTCAAGAAGTAAGGGAGAGACTCGGCGCCAGGCTGACGTTGTGCCCGGGCAGGGGCCACACGCGGAGCACCGGCGGCGTCACCGCAACCAACCGCGGCAGCGCGATCACCACCAGCCGGAACACGCGTTGCTGCGCCGGCCCCCACGCGAGCCCGTACTGCCGGCGGAGGGCCGGCGGGAGAAGTCCGGCGGTCACGATCTCGAACGGGATCATCGCGGGGCCGGGCACCAGCCGAAGTCTCGGCCGCACCACGAGGCGCGCAAGATCCTTCGCCCGCGCGTCGATGCAGACAGGACCGGCGGCCGATGTCATCCCGCCCACGTAATCGTTGAAGGCCCGCAGGTTCGCAGGAAAACGCTCGCGCGGGATGCCGAGGAGCTCGCCCAACAACTTCGACTCGTCGTAGAACTCCTCACGCTGAAGTGGCGAAAGAGGCTTCACGAACGTCTCGTACGTGACGAGCGCCGAGTCGACCAGGGTCGCGTGGACCCACAGCAGCAGGTCAGGGTCAAGGGCGCGGTAGCCCTGTCCGCGAACTCGCGAGTGCGCATGGTTCACGGACCGCGCGGCGGCGAGCGCCGTTTCGCGGTCGCCGAACACGATCGCCATCGTCATGCGGACGGTCCGGCGAAGCCGCCGGACCGGATGGGTGCGGAAGTCGGAGTGCTCGTCGACGCCTGCCGCCACCTTCGGATGCGCGAGCTGCATGAGAAGCGCGCGGCCGCCACCGAGAAGCAGGACGTTCTCCCGGTTCACCCGCCGCGTGATCGAATCGTCCGCATACAGGCCGGGGCGCACGAAATCCATTAAATCAGCCGGCCGCCAATCTCTGGCCATCGGCCGGGAAAGATGATGTGGTTCGCCCAGGCCGAGGCCAGGTTCGCGGTCAGGCTGTCGCCGCGCCCATCTCCGAGTTGAAGCGCTCGATCAGAGGCTGGTAGAAGGCATCGATCGCCTTGCCGATCGCGTCGATGTCGTAGGAAGCGATCTTCGTCAGGTCTGACTGCACGTTCGCCTGGTACGCGGCGACGCTCGCGTCGTCGCCTGCGACCTGGGCGTCCAGCTGTTTGCCGTAGTCGTCGACGAAGGCCTGCAGGTCCCTCGTCAGGCCGGCCAGCTCGGTTGGCAGTGGCGGTGCGCCTGACTGCTGGGCCGCCTGGTCGATGTCCCTCTTCATCGTCTTGAGCGTGGCTTGTGCTGAGGTAAGGTCACCTGAAGTCGTTTGACTCTTCAGTGTTGCCAGGTCGACAAGACCGCTGTAGAGCGAATGCCAGAAACGTCCCTCCAGCGCCTTGTCAGCGGCGATCGTCCTGGCCGCGGCGAGGGCGTTGCGGGCATGCTCGATCCTGGCCGCCTCACGGTCGAGATTGCTGGTGCCGACGAGGGTGAGCCACCGATACTGGTCGAGACCGTTCAGCTCCGAGCGCAGCGATGCGTCGTCCCTGCTGATCGTGGTGGTGGCAAGCTCTGAGTTGCTGACCGACCTGTCGACGAGCGCAACCGCATCCTGCGGCCGAAAGGTCGAGCTCCCGGTCAGCGCTTTGAGCTGCGTGTTGATGTCGCTGAACGTGGCGTTCAACGTGTTCTGGTGGGCAATGACAGTGTTCAGCGCGCGCTCTGCGCTCGCGATCCGAGCGCCCGAGTACAGAAGGCTGCCTCCCGCATAGCCGATGATTCCAGCGATCAAGATGGCGATGATGGCGAGCTCGATTCGTTTTCGACGCAAGATGATCTTGTTTCGAATCTAACCTAGATGGCGATCCTCACTCATCCCAGGGCGCTTGATGCGTCGGTCGAACAGCTTGCCGACGTCGGACCCAAGACCTCCAGGCTGCTCGAGAAGCTCGGCATCAAAACAGTCCGCGACCTGCTGGTCACCCTCCCTTTCGGCTGGGAGTCGTACGTAGAGTCGCCGATCTCGGAGCTCGTTCCCGGGGGTCAAGCTTCGGTCGTCGGCACGATCCTGTCGATCAATCCGCTGACCACGCAGCGCCGGAGGATGCGCCTCGTCGAGGCGACGGTGACCGATGACAGCGGCGCCCAGATGCGAATGGTGTGGTTCCACGCAGAGTTCGTGCTCAGGCAGCTGCACGCAGGGGATCGAGTCGCGTTCGCAGGGGTCGTCGAAAAGAACCGGTACAGGGGCCAGCCGGGCATGGTCAACCCACGCTATGAGCGCCTCGACAAGCGCGGCGAAGAAGGTCCGAAGAAGGTCGGCGGCCTCACCCCGAAATACCACCTGGTCGCAGGGCTGACCTCGTCCAGGATCGCTGAGCTGGTGGAGCAAGCGCTGCCTCTCGCGGATCGGCTCGAAGACCTGCTGCCCGCGGAGGTCCGCGAGCGCCATCACCTCCTGGACATCGCTGAGGCGGTGCGCCGCGGACACAGGCCCGAGACACAGGCGGATTACCTCGCGGCGCGCAAGCGCATGACGTTCGCCGAGCTGTTCGAGCTCCAGGCGGCGTTCGCGCTCATGCGCCACGACCTCGCGGCCGAGCCGGCCCTACCAATCCCTTACCGGCAGGAGGTCATCGATCAGTTCAAGGCCGGTCTCGGGTTTGCGCTGACCCACGCCCAGCGCAGGGCGACGTGGGAGGCGTTCCAGGACATGGAAAAGACCTTGCCGATGAACCGGTTGCTCAACGGAGACGTCGGTTCCGGCAAGACCGCGGTGGCGGCGGCGTGCGTCGCGATGGCCCACGCATCCGGGTTGCAGTCAGTCGTGATGGCGCCGACCGAGATCCTCGCCCGGCAGCACCTGCACCGGTTCCGCGCTTACCTGGAAGATACGTTTCCGGGGCTCACCGTCGAGCTGATGGTCAGCGGGCTTGCGGCGCCGGAGCGTCGGCGGGTGCGCGCGGCGGCGGCCTCCGGTCACTGCGCCCTGGTGGTCGGGACGCACGCGCTCATCGAAGACGACGTGGAGTTCGCCAACCTTGGCCTGGGAATCGTCGACGAGCAGCATCGCTTCGGCACGCGACAGCGCGAGCTGCTTCGCGCCAAAGGTCGGGGCAGACCGCACTTCCTCGCCATGACCGCGACCCCGATCCCGCGCACGCTGGCGCTGGCGCTGTACGGCGAAATGACCCTATCGGTCATCGACGAGATGCCGCCGGGGCGCACGCCCGTGACGACCGAAGTCATCGAAGCCGCCGACCGTGTGCGCGCCTACGAGCTGGTGCGCCGCGAGGTGGCTGCCGGGCACCAGGCATTCGTCATCTGTCCCCTCATCGAGGAGTCGGAGACCATTGCGGTGCGCTCCGCGACGGCGGAGGCGGAGCGGCTGCAGAGGGAGATCTTTCCCGACCTGCACCTCGAGCTGATCCATGGCCGGCTCAAGGACAAGGACGGCGTCATGCGCCGGTTCGTCAGCGGCGAGGTACAGGTCCTGGTTGCGACCGCGGTGGTCGAGGTCGGGGTCGACGTGCCCAACGCGACAGTGATGCTGATCGAGGGCGCCGACCGCTTCGGCCTGGCGCAGCTGCACCAGTTCCGTGGTCGCGTCGGGCGCGGCTCGGCCGGCAGCCACTGCCTTCTGCTGAGCGACGACCCGTCGGAACCGAGCCTGAAACGCCTGCAGCTCGTGACGCGCATCAGCGACGGATTCAAGCTGGCCGAGGAGGACATGCGAATCCGGGGCATGGGCGAGCTGATGGGTCCCCGCCAGCACGGCCTGTCCGACGCGGCGATGAACGCGCTCCTGCAGCCTGAGCTCCTGAGCGAGGTCCGGCAGGAGGCAGAGCGGATCCTCGAGTCAGATCCCGGTTTCGAGCTGCATCCGTCGCTCAGGGCCGCCGTGGCCCGGCGGCTGGAGCTGACCTCGATCTCCTAGGCTGCTCTCCGGATGAACGTCTCCTGGCCGGAACAGTTCGCCGAGCTGAGGGCGGCGGATCAAAAGACGGGGCTGGACGCGGAAGGGCTCGTTCACATGGCAACCGCGGCCATGCTGGCGGGTGAGGAAACGCAGTTCGTGGCGCTGCTGCAGCGCACCCACAACGCGTTCCTCGACGAGGGCAAACCCGCGCAGGCCGCGGGAGCCGCGATCAACCTGGCGATGTTTCTGCTCAACGCCGGCGAGGCCGCACAGGCGGGCGGCTGGATCGGCCGGGCGAACCGGCTCCTCGACGGCGGGCGGCGCGACTGCGTCGAGTCGGGCTACCTTCAGATCCCCCTCGCGCTCCAGAGTCTTCGCGCAGGCGACCATGCGCGCGCCGACGCCGCGTTCGCGCGCGCGCTCGAGACGGCGGAGCGCTTCGGCGATGCCGACCTGCTGGCAATGGGCCGCCTGGGCCAGGGAAGCTCGTTGATCGTTCAGGGTGAGGTCGAGGCCGGAGCCGCCCTTCACGACGAGATCATGGTCTCGGTCACGTCGGGTGAGGTCTCCCCGGTCGTGGCGGGAATCGTCTACTGCGCTGTCATCGAGACCTGTCGCGAGATCTTCGACCTCCGCCGGGCGCAGGAGTGGACGAGCGCGCTGACTCGGTGGTGCGAAACGCAGCCGGGCCTGGTGGCATTTCGGGGCAACTGCCTCGTCTACAGGACCGAGATCATGCAGCTCCACGGGAAATGGGCCGACGCGATGGCCGAGGCACGGAAGGCGCGCGACATGCTGCTGCTGCCGCCGGCGCGGCCTGCCGCCGGCGCCGCGTTCTACGAGCTGGCCGAGCTCCATCGCCTGCGCGGCGAGTTCGCGCACGCCGAAGAGGCTTACGGGGAGGCGAGCAACCTGGGGTATGCGCCGATGCCGGGGCTGGCGAGGATGAGGTTGGCGCAAGGCCACTCTGTCCAGGCGGCGGCGGCCATTCGCAGGGAGCGCGACGAAGCACGCGAGCTCTCGGCGAGGGCCGGCGTGCTGCCCGCGTTCGTCGAGATCATGGTGGCGACAGGCGATTACGACGCAGCTCGAACCGGGGCCGGCGAGCTGGAAGAGATCGCGACTCGGCTGCGTGCACCCATGCTCGATGCCGTCGCGCGCGAGGCGAGGGGATCCGTCCTGCTCGCCGAAGGCGATGCGCGAGGCGCTCTGCAGGCTCTTCGTGGTGCCTACGCCCTGTGGCGAGGGCTCGATGCGCCATACGACGGAGCGCGAACCCGGGTTTTCATCGCCCGCGCGTGCGCCGCGCTCGGGGACTCCGGCACTGCGGCCATGGAGCTCGACGCCGCGCGCCGGGTGTTCCAGGCGCTCGGCGCCGTGCCAGATCTCGCCGCAATCGAAGCTCAACCAAAGTCAAGGTCCGGGCTTTCGGCGCGCGAGGTGCAGGTGCTGCGCCTGGTCGCAGCCGGCAAGTCAAACCGCAGCATCGCCTCGGAGCTCGTGATCAGCGAGAAGACGGTGGCGCGCCACGTCAGCAACATCTTCACGAAGCTGGGTCTTTCGAGTCGCGCGGCCGCCACGGCGTATGCCTACGAGCATGGCTTGAAGTGAGCAGAAATACCCACTCGACCCGCGCCATGAGATTGGACAGTTCGCCCGATGCGGCAGCAAGGGGGCCGCACTTAACCTCGGTCGCATGAAACAGCACTTCGAAACCGTGATCGTCGGCGGCGCGCAGGCGGGGCTCGCGGTGGGCTACAACCTGGCGAGGGCGGGTCGGACGTTCGTCATCCTCGAGGCCAACGAGCGCGTCGGCGATTCTTGGCGCGGTCGGTGGGACTCCCTGCGCGTCTTCACCCCGGCCAAGTACAACGGAATGCCAGGCATGCGCTTTCCTGCGCCGCCGCTCTCTTTCCCGACCAAGGACGAGGTGGCGGACTACCAGGCCGCATACGCCGCGCGTTTCAAGCTTCCCGTCCGGACCTCCGTCCACGTGGACGGGGTGGACCACGACGGCCATCGTTTTGTCGTCACGGCCGGCCGGGACACCTACGAAGCGGACAACGTCGTGGCCGCGACAGGCGCGTGCCGGGTTCCGAAAGTGCCCGCGTTCGCGCCGGAGCTCAAAGCGAGCGTCACCCAGTTGCACTCGAGCCGTTACAGGAGCCAGTCACAGCTTCGGGACGGCGACGTGTTGGTCGTCGGGGCCGGCAACTCAGGCGCCGAGATCTCGCTCGAGCTGGCCCGCACGCGCCGCGTGTGGCTCGCGGGGACGCCAAGCGGCGAGATTCCATTCCCCCACGGTGCGGGAGCCGCCGCGTTCGCGCTGCCCCTGGTCCGGTTTCTGGCCCTGCATGTGCTGAACGTCGACACGCCAGTGGGAAGGAAGGCGCAGCCGAAGTTCCTCCACCGGGGCGCTCCGCTGGTCAGGACGAAGATCAACGACCTGGTTGGGGCCGGGGTGGAAAGGGTTCCGCGCGTGGTGGGCGTGGGTGACGGGCTGCCGAGACTCGCCGACGAGCGCGTGCTCGACGTTGCGAACGTCATCTGGTGCACGGGCTTCAAGACCGACTTCACCTGGATCCACCTCCCGGTCTTCGGCGAAGACGGCCGGCCTGCGCAGTACCGCGGTGCCGTCACGTCGCAGCCCGGGTTGTATTTCGTCGGCCTCGAGTTTCAGTACGCAGCTCTCTCAGGAGTGCTGCCGGGGATCAGCCGCGACGCGAGCTACGTCGCGAAGCACATCGCCGCCCATTCGCGCCGGAGCGCGTCCTCTCAGGACGCGGCCGGTGAGTACGCGGCGGTGAGCATGCCGAAGTAGGTTGGCGCCTCGTACGAGATCAGCTCGCCACGCCAGCGCGACGCAGCCCCGTGCAGCATCAGCATCTGCCACCAGCTGTCGGCTTTCGCGCGCTCGACGAGATCGCGCGTGATGTCGACAAGACCGGTCAGCCGTTGGCTGCGCACGAGGTCGCACACGAGCGCGTCGTACTCGGCGGCGGCGGCGTGATAGCCGTAAGGTCCTGAGGCGCGATGGGCGTGGCCGTGGTCCGCGCTCGCGATGAATGCAATCCTGTGAGACGACTCCGCGGCCGCCTGTGCGATGGCAGCGCCCGCTTTGACGTGGTCCGAGGCGCTGAGCTCTCGCGCGGGCGTCACGACCACGATGGGCAGGGGCGGGTCGTGCCGGCCCCCCATGAACCACAGCGGGATCAGCACGCCCCAGTCCATCGGTGCCACCGCGGTTGCAGGGTCATTGGAGCCGAAGCTCACGCCGGCGGCGGGGAGGCCGGCGCCGCCGATCGACGCGAGGACGCGCCACGCGAGCTCGGTGTCCGTGGCGACGTCCAGCTCGACCGTCGGGGTCACGCCGTCGAGCTTTCCAGCGACCCGGCTTGCGACGACCACACCCAACGCGTTGGATATGTGCACGTTGTGCGGCGTCGCGACGATGACGACCTCAGGTTTGGCAGCCTCGAACCGGCGGCCGAGCTCCTGCATCCCTGCGCGAGTGACGGCGGCCACTTCGCGTTCGTCCGGTGAGCAGGCCTCCTCGACAGCGATCCCTCCATGGGGCGCGATCGCTGCGAACACCAACGGCACCCGTCGATACTAACCAGCACATGGACAAGGTCTCGCCGTTGCGTTTGACGGAGTACAGCCACGGGGCCGGTTGAGCCTGCAAGCTCAGCCCGGTGGAGCTAGGGCAGGTTCTCGGGGCGCTGCCCCCGATCGTCGACCCCAACGTGGTGCACGGATCGGCCGCACGCGACGACGCGGCGGTCTATCGGATCGCGCCCGACCGCGCGCTCGTGGCGACGGTCGACTTCTTCACGCCCATCGTCGACGACCCGTCTGCGTACGGCGCCATCGCGGCCGCCAACTCCTTGAGCGACATCTACACCGTCGGAGCCCATCCGCTGTTTGCGCTTGGGATCACGGCATTTCCACGCGCCAAGCTCGGCACAGGGCTGCTCGAGAAGATCGTCGCCGGTGGCGCGGCCAAGCTCGCCGAGGCGGGCGTGGCTGTGGTCGGCGGGCACTCCGTCGACGACCCGGAGCCGAAGTTCGGCTACACGGTGATCGGCGAGGTGCACCCGGACCGGATGGTCGGACACGACGGCGCGCAGGCGGGCGACGTGCTGTTCCTGACCAAGCCGCTCGGGTCGGGCCTGGTGACGACGGCGATCAAGCGGGGACTGTGCCCGCCCGCGCTCGAGCGCGAGGCCATCGAGATCATGACCATGCTCAACCGAGCAGCAGCGGAGGCGATGCTCGACGCGGCCGCCACCGCAGCGACCGACGTGACCGGCTACGGCCTGATCGGACACCTGGCGAACCTCCGCGGGGGGGCGGACGTCGACTTCGAGTCGATCCCGTTCATGAACGGTGTGGGCGAGCTTGCGGAGAGGAATCTCTTTCCCGACGGCAGCAGGCGAAACCATGCCGCGTACCGCGAGCAGGTCGAGTGGGGTGGGCTCGGCGAGACCGAGCAGCTGATGCTCTGCGACGCGCAGACGAGCGGCGGCCTGCTCGTCGCGATCCCGGCCGAGCGCGCCCACGAGTTCACTCACGGAATCCGCATCGGCGTCATGCGCGATGACGGTGCGATCCGCATCCACGCGTAGATGTCGAAGCTGCGTGTTGCAGGGGGCGAGGCACGCGGCCGCCGCCTCAAGGCGCCGAAGAACATCCGACCGACGCAGGGAATGGTCAAGCAGGCGATCTTCAACATGGTCGGCCCGCGAATCGAGGGTGCCGACGTGCTCGACCTGTTTGCGGGATCAGGCGCGCTCGGGATCGAAGCCCTGTCGCGAGGGGCGGCCGCGGTCACCTTCGTCGATCAGCAGCCACGCGGTCTTGCTATCCTGCGCCAGAACTTGGACGCCCTCGGCTTCAAGGTGCGCGCGCGCCTCGTCCGCAGCGACGTGGTGAGGTGGCTCGAGTCTTCCTCCGAGGCGATCAGGGCCGCCGACTTCGTCTTTCTCGATCCCCCCTATGACGATGTGGTTCTCGACCGCGCGCTGATGGTGCTCGACCGCGAGGTCATTGGGGCCACGGTCCTCGCCGAGCACTCGCGGCGCCAGGAGCTGCCCGCGCTCCGGAGGTTGCGAGTCGACAGGGAGCGCCGTTACGGCGACACCGTCGTCACGGTCTTCAAAGCCTGATGGCGCGCAACCAGAACCAGGTCCCCAACTCGAAGATCGCCGTCTATCCGGGAAGCTTCGACCCCTTCACGAACGGACACCTCGACGTCGTGGACCGCGCGCTGGCGATCTTCGACAAGCTGGTCGTGGCGGTCGCGGCGAACCCCGAGAAGCGCCAGCCCCTGTTCACCGTCGAGGAACGGCTCCAGCTGATCCGCGCCTCACTCGAAGGCCGAGACCGCGTCGAGGTCGCAAGCTTCACCGGCCTCACGGTGGAGTACGCGCGCAGCCGCGGCGCGCGCACGCTGGTCAAGGGGCTCCGCGCCTACTCCGACTTCGACGCCGAGCTGCAGCAGGCGCTGATGAACCGCAAGCTCGCGCCCGACATCCACACCGTGTTCCTGATGTCGAGCTTCGCGCACATCTTCGTCTCGTCAAGTATCTTGAAGGACATCGCGAGCTACGGCGGCAAGGTGTCAGACCTCGTGCCGGCGCCGGTGGCGCGAGCGCTGAAGGAGAAGTACAGATAAAGGTCGACGAGCTGCTGGACCGTTTCGAGTATCTGATTCAGAACGCGCGACACGTGCCGCTCTCGACGCAGATCATGCTCAACGAGGATGAGCTCATGGAGCTCATCGACCAGATCCGCTTCAACCTCCCGGACGAGATCAAGCAGGCGAACTGGACGGTCTCCGAACAGCAGCGAATCATGACCGAGGCTCACGCCGAGGCCGCCCGCACGATGTCCCGCGCCAACGAGCGGGCGGAGGAGACCGCTTCGGAGCACGAGGTCCTGCGTCGCGCCGAACGTCACGCCGCGCAGGTGGTGAAGGACGCGCAGGCGAAGAGCGACCAGATCATCCGCGACGCCGAGGCATACGCGCTCGAGCAGCTCAAGCAGCTCGAGGCCCATCTCAGCCGGACGTTGGGCACGGTGAGGCGCGGGGTGGAGGCTCTGCAGGCCAACCAGCCCGCCAACGGAGAGACAGCGGACCAGGCGACCGGCTCCTAGCTTCCGGTAGTATTCGGCAGCCGTGGCTCTACCGAAGGTCAAGCTGTCCAAGTCGAAGAAGGGTCGCCGCCGCTCTCACCTCGCGCTGGCCCTCGTGCAAATCCAGCCGTGTCCCAACTGCAAGCACCCCAGGCGGCCGCACAGCGTGTGCCCGAACTGCGGCCACTACGGTCCGGGCAGCGGCCGCGAAGTCCTGAAAGTCAAGGAATAGTCGAGAAGTCTCATCCCCATTGGTGGGGTAGCCCGTAGGGCCGGAGGGGCCTTGCCCGTCGCATTTCTCTTCCCGGGCCAGGGATCTCAGCAGCCCGGAATGGGGGCTGAGCTCCTGCAGGACGAGGAGCTCTCGGCGCTCTGCGATCAGTGCTCATCTTCCGCCGGCATCGACCTCCGCCACCTGCTCACGGGCGCGGACGACGACGAGCTCCGGCTGACGCAGAACGCGCAGCCGGCTCTGTGCTTTGTCGGTGTCGGCCTCACAGTCCTGCTTCGCCGCCGCGGCGTCGAACCATTCGCCACCGCGGGTCACTCGGTGGGCGAGTACGCGGCGCTCGCGGCAGCTGGCTCCATCACCGCACCGCAGGTGATTGGAGCCGTGGTCGAGCGAGGTAGAGCCATGGCTGAGGCGGCTCCCGCCGGCACGAGCTCGATGGCCGCCGTGCTCGGCCTCGACGCCCAGGCGATCGAGGACGCGCTCGCCGGCATGACCGACGCCTGGCCCGCCAACTACAACACGCCGACCCAGACCGTGATCGCCGGCACCGTCACGGGTCTCGAGGTCGCGACACAACGACTGCAGCTGGCCGGTGCGAAGCGTGTGATTCCGCTCAACGTGAGCGCCGCCTTTCACACGCCATTGATGGCCCCGGCCGCGGAGCGACTTCGCGCCGCGCTCGACCGGATCGAGTGGCGCGCGCCGCGCGTACCCGCGATGGCCAACCTGACCGGGCGCCGCCACCAGGACGGTGACCGCATCCCCCACGTGATGGAGATGCAGCTTCGCTCGCCCGTGCGCTGGGCGGAATGCGTAGCCTCGCTTGTCGATCTGGGCTGCGACACGTTCCTCGAGGTCGGGCCGAGGCGGGCGCTGACGGGACTGATGCGCGAGCTGGCCCCCGGCCGCAGCGCCGTCGCGGTCGGCACGCCCTCAGCAGTCCGGGATCTGGCGCCGGAGGCCTAGGCAACCAAACGTTGCCAGGCGAGAAAATGCGCCTTGACGTCCGTCGCGGAACCAGGCAGAGAATCGACCATCGCGTCATAACGGAGGCCGCACCTCGGCACGGCGCCGCGCTCCCGCCTAGGGCGGTGATGACGGCTCGTCGGCCGAAACAGGTGGGCGGGGCCGGGATCGCGCGGAATCCCGGCCCCTGGCGGCGGCCAGTCGATGCTCCTGGCTCGTGTACATTAGTCCGCGTATGGAAACTCAAAAGCTGAGCTTCGAGGACTTCAAGAACATCATCGTCGAGCGCCTCGGCTGCGAGCCGGAGCAGGTGACGATGGACGCGTCATTCCAGGAAGACCTGAACGCCGACTCGCTTGACCTGGTCGAGCTCATCTACGCATTCGAGGAAAACACCGGGCTCGAAATCCCCGACGAGGACGCGGAGAAGATCACGACCGTCGGTCAGGCGTGGGAGTACATACAGGAGAAGGCCGGCTCATAGCACAGGCTCAGGAACGGAGCGGCGTGCCGCTCGCCCAATCTCTACAGCTGCTCCAACAGAAGATCGGGATTCACTTCCGCGACCCTGGGCTGCTCCTCGAAGCAGTGACGCACAGCTCGTTCGCAAACGAGAATCCGTCGATCTCTCCGCGCGACAACGAGCGGCTGGAATATCTCGGTGACGCCGTTCTGCAGTTGATCGCTGCGGAGTACCTGTACAAGCATCACCCGGGCGCCACCGAAGGCGAGCTGACGCAGACGCGCTCCGCGATGGTGAACACCAACACCCTTGCGCAGCTGGCGGAGCAGCTCGGGCTTGGCAACTACCTGTATCTCGGCAAGGGGATTGCCAAGGGGGGCGGCCGCGGCCTCAAGTCCTTGCTGGCGAACGCCTTCGAGGCGGTCCTCGGCGCGGTGTTCCTCGACGCGGGTTATGACGCCGCATATCACTACTACCTGGACCGCTATCGCGCGCTGCCTTCGCCCGTCCGCGACGAGAACTTCAAAGGCAAGCTGCAGCAGGTCGCGCAGGAGCGGTTCGGTGAGACGCCCGTGTACGACAGCGAAGGCGCGCGGGTCGGAAACCACCGCGAATACACATCTGTGGTGTTCGCGGGCTCGGAGCCGCTGGGCACGGGCCATGGGGCGAGCAAGCAGGAGGCCGAGCAAGATGCGGCGCGAGTGGCGCTGGAGAGCCTGGTCGGCCCGGTCGCCGAGATGCCCGCGGCAAAGCCGGCACGAGCCCGCACGCGACGGGCGCCGCGCAAGAAGCCGGCCGAGGTGTCGGTTGCCGCGGACGCGGTGGACCAGGCGGCGGCCGTCGGGGCCGAGGTCGTGCCCTTGCCGGAGCCGCGCAGCCGGCAGTTCGGCGAGCCGATCGAATAGACAAGGCTACTTCTGGTAGTCTGCCCGCCAGTTTGTTCCTCAGGTCCCTGCAATTGCTGGGCTTCAAAACCTTTGCCCGGCAGACCGAGATCCAGTTCGACGGCGGTGTGACGGCCATCGTGGGCCCGAACGGCTCGGGCAAGACGAACATCGTCGACGCCGTCAAGTGGGTCCTCGGCTCT
>JBKPCF010000007.1:0-21965 GCA_046727235.1 Candidatus Dormiibacterota bacterium | reverse complement strand
TGCTCAGCGATTACGGCCGGGCCCTCCTCAAGCGACCCGGCTCGATCCTTCGCAAGCGGCGCCACTACGGCGCGTACCTGGCGCACCTGGGTCTCGTCGTGGTCGTCATCGGCATTGCCGCCTCTCACTTCGGGCAGCAAGCGCGCGACGTGACGCTGCGCCCGGGTGAGCAGGTGACCGTTGGGGGTTACACGCTCACCTACACCGGCTCGGAGCAGCGCCGGCTCACCGACCACTCTGAATTCGTCGCCGCCATGCGATTTGGCGACCAGGTCCTCGAACCCTCGCGCGCCACCTACGCCGGTCTCGGCGGGCAGGCGCTGACCCACGTCGCCATCTCGACCACCCCCGTCGCCGACCTGTACATCGTCCTCGTCGGAACGGCGGACGACGGTTCGGCCACCTTCCGGGTTTTCGTCAACCCGCTGGTGACGTGGATCTGGGCGGGTGGGGTCGTGATCCTGCTCGGCGTGGTGCTGGGCAACGTGGGCGAGGGGAGCCTGGCGCCGGAGTTGGCAAGGCGGCGCATCCCGGCTACTCTCCGCGTGTAGCGATGGCGATCATAGTCGCGACGCTTCTCCTGTTCCTGGCGGGGCCGTTCGTGCTCTGGCCGCTGCTGAAAACTCCGCCCGAAAACCAGTGAGCGTGATCGTCGCGGACGGGCTGACCCATCACTTCGGCACCGAGCCCGCCCTCGAGGGCGTCGACCTCGTGCTGGATTCCGCCGAGCACATGGCGGTGCTGGGTGACAACGGCGCCGGTAAGACAACCCTCCTGCGCATCCTCGCGACGGCGCTGCACCCGACCGCCGGCCGCCTTCAGATCGCGGGCCTTGACGCGTTCCGAGAGAAGCGGCGACTGCGGCATTACCTCGGGTACGTCGCCCACGCGCCCGGCCTGTATCCCGCGCTGACGGCCGCTGAGAACCTCGAGTTCTTCTGCGACCTTCAGGACGTCAGCCGCTCACGGGTCGCCGAGGCGTTGGACGCGGTCGGGCTGACGGCGGTCGCGCACCGGCGAGCGGACCAGCTTTCCCGAGGCATGCAGCAGCGCCTGGCGATCGCCCGCGCGATCCTCCACGAGCCGCGCCTGCTGATCCTGGACGAGCCGGACGCGAGCCTCGGCCCAGATGCCGCCGACCTGCTGGCGCGAGTGATGAACGATCGGGCGGTGGTGCTCGCCACCCACGACCAGGCGCTGGCGAACCGGCTGTGCCCACGCACCCTGGTCTTGCGTCATGGCCGCTCGCACGGAACGGCGACGCGCCTTCGGGTCGTGCAGTGAATCCGCTTCGCGTCGCGATGGCGGTTGCTCGCAAAGACCTCAGGTCGGAATGGCGCACGCGCGAGCTGGTGCCGGCGCTGGCGCAGTTCATAGTCCTTGCGCTGCTCATCGGCAACTTCGGATTTCAGATCGATTCGCGCAACGCGGCGACGATCGCGCCGGGCATCCTCTGGCTTGCGCTGGTCTTTGCCGGCCTTGTCGCCTTCGGCCGCACGTTTGCCGCGGAGCGCGAGCAGGCGTCGCTGGAAGCGATGCTCATGACGCCGGCGTCGCCGGTCGCCATTTTCGCCGGCAAGGCGCTGGCCGCGGCTGCGCTGCTCGTGATCTGCGAGGCCGTGATGCTCCCGGCGCTGTCGCTCTTCTTCGGCACGCCGTTCTCAGGCGACATCGTCGCTGCCGTCCTGCTGGCGACGGTGGGCATGGCCGCGCTCGGTTGCCTGTTCGCGGCAATCGTGGCTCGCGTCCGGGCTCGCGAGCTCTTGCTGCCCTTGCTGACCCTTCCGCTCTGGATTCCGTTCATCATCGCGGGCGGACTTGCCGTGCAGTCGGCGATGGGCCTGCCCGGCAGCTACCAGCAGGCGATCGGCCTGCTCATTGACTTCGACATACTGTTTGTGGTGCTGACCTCACTCGCTGCGCGCTTCGTTCTCGATGAATAGGTACGAGCGCGCGGCTCTGGCCGCTGTCGGTTTGATGCTGGTGGCGGCCGCCGCGATATTCCTGTACGCACCTACCGACGCGCTGCAGGGACCTGTGCAGCGCATCTTCTACCTGCACGTCAGCTCGGCGATTGCCGCCTACGGATGCTTCGCGGTCGTGCTCGTCGGCGGCGTCATCTACCTGTTCAACGGGAGCATCGCAGCTGATCGATTCGCGCGCGCCGGCGCGGTGGTCGGCGTGGTCTTCACGACGGTGACGCTGGTGATGGGAATGCTGTGGGCGAAGCCGATCTGGAACACCTTCTGGACGTGGGATGCGCGCCTTACGTCGACACTCGTGCTCTGGATCATCTACGCGGGCTATCTCCTGGTGCGCCGGATGGCCGAGCCGGGTCGTCAGGCCGCGCGCTTTGCCGCGGTGGTCGGCATCTTCGGATTCATCGACGTGCCGGTGGTGCATTTCAGCGTCACCTGGTGGCGGACGCAACACCCTGGCCCGATTGTCGTCAACGACGCGCTGCCCGCCGAGATGCTTGCGACATTCCTGTTCACGCTCGCGTGCACGCTCGCGCTCGCGACGGTCTTCATCGCCATCCGCTACCGGATCGAGACGCTGATCGACCAGAAGGTCAACGCGGTCGAGCCCGCCGAGGTCATCGCGGGGCCACAACCGGAGGCGGCCCCGTGACCTACCTGGTCATCGCGTACGCGTTTGCGGTCGCGCTGCTGGGCGGATTCCTGGTCTGGTCGCTTCGCACCATCCGGGAGCTCGAACGAATTCAGTAAGTCCCATCGATGCCGGGCCTGGCCCGCGGAGCAGTAATCGTCGGCGCCGGCCCGGCCGGCGACGGGGTGGCGGCCGGCCTGCGCGACGCCGGCTTCGCCGGCGATATCAAGCTGATCGGCGCCGAGCCTGAGCCGCCATACGAGCGGCCGCACCTGTCCAAGGGCTACTTGCTTGGCACGGTCGCACGCGAACGCCTCGCTCTGAGGCCCGCCGCGCAGTATCGCGAGCTGGCCGTCGATCTGCTCCTCGGCGAGCGAGTGTCCGAGCTCGACGTCGAGCACCGGCTGGTGCGGCTGGAGAGCGGCCGGACGGTACGGTGGGACGTGGTGTGCATCGCCACCGGTTCCGACGCGCGCCGAATGCAGGGCGCGGACGGCGCCATATACCTCCGCGAGCTGCCGGCGGCGGTGCGGCTTCGCGAGCACGTCGAGCGAGGCGAGAGCCTGCGCATCCAGGGCGCCGGCTTCATCGGATGCGAGGTCGCTTCGGCGGCCAGGCAGAACGGATGCACAGTCGAGCTTCACGAGGCGCTTGAGCAGCCCTTGCTACGGGTCCTGGGCCCGGAGCTCGGGGCGTACCTCGCGCACGTTCATCGCGCGCACGGCGTCGAGCTCCACCTGAGGAGCTCGTCGCTGGATCGACCCGACCTCGTCGCGGTCGGCTCGGCGCCGCGCACCGACCTCGCGGAGCGCGCCGGACTCGAGGTCGACGACGGCATAGTCGTCGACGAACGCGGCCGGACCTCGATCCCCGATGTGTTTGCCGCCGGGGACGCCACCAGGTTCTTCAGCCCGCTTTTGGAGCGGCATATCCGCGTCGAGCACTTCCAGACGGCGCAGCGACAGGGGTTTGCGGTCGGACGGATCATGGGTGGCGGCGCTGAGGCATACGTCGAGGTGCCCTGGTTCTGGTCCGACCAGTACGACTTGAATCTTCAGTACGCCGGCGCCGGTCTGCCCTGGGACCGCATCGTCGTGCGCGGGGAGCTTGGCTCGCCGCCGTTCGCCGTCTTCTATCTCGGCGGAGAGCGGCTGCTCGGCGCCGCCGGAATCAACGACCACCACACGGTCGCGCGCGCCCGCCGCCTGATGGAGGCGCGGCGGTCGATCACTGATCAGCAGCTGGCTGATCAGTCCTTTGATCTTCGACATGCAGCGCGCTGAAAGTAGGAATTCGCCGGCTCCTCGAAGCCCATGCGGGCGATCTCCGTTGTTGCGGCCTTGCGCTGCTCGCTCACTCATCAACGGATACGCTCGCTCCGCTGCTCGGCCGCGCCTAGGATCTCGCCCGCCTGGATCTCCGATTAGCTCGGCGAACCCCTTTCATCGCGCTGCAGCCCTTGTCTGAGCCGGGGCGCGAGGCCGTACACGATTCTCTCGGTCAGCCCCCAGACCACGCTCTCCTCATGAGCCAGGTATCGAAAGCGCCAGGGCTCGTTTGATTCCTGCCATTCGCTGTCGTCGAGAAGGCGATCCAGTGGGATGGCCAGAACGCCGACGAGCTCGCGTTCGTCGTGGACGAAGGGCTCGACAGGGTCGGGGAGGTAGGCAACGAACGGGACGACTGAGAAGTTGGTGACCGCGGCGTAGATTGGGTCGCCCGCTCCTACCGGCACCAGCCGCCCCACCGGGACGCCGATCTCCTCCGCGACCTCGCGTTGCGCGCCGGCCCACGCCGACTCGCCGGGATGAACACCCCCGCCCGGCAGCGCCACCTGGCCCGGGTGGTCCCGAAGATCCGCCCGCCGGCGCACAAACGGCACCATCCACAGTCCGTCCTGCTGGTAGAGGATGAAGACGACAGCCGCCGGGCGTGCGCCTTTTCTGAACTCGCCCCAGGCATCGACAGGCTTGAACAACTGTTCGAGGCGGCCGATCAGCTCGGTCAAACCGCGGTACCCGGCCGGTAAGCTAGGAAAGGTAGCTGACGATGATCGATCAAACGAGCGGCAGGATCGGCCAGCAGTTGAAGGCGCTCCGGCGCGAAAACCTTCGCCGGTACGCTTTCCAGCGCATGCTCCAGGCCACGGACCGCGTTCTCTGGCGCCTGGAGGAGATGAACCGCGACGGCGTCAAGACCGTACCCCGGCGATTTCGGGCCGAGCTTCGCGATGTCGTCGGGGGCTTGCCGAGTCATGCAAGCGAGCCGTTCCGCGACAGCGGCCAGGTGCAGGACACACTCGACAGCCTATTCGAGGTCCAGGAGCGGCTTTTCCGGTGGCGCTATCCGGACTGGAAGGACTTCGACCCCGACGAGGACGAATTCGGCTTCGTAGCGAGCTGAGCCCGGCGAGTCAGGCTCCGGCCACCGCAATAAGGAAAAGGTCGGTCGCGTACGCGGTCAGGAACCCGAGCAAAAGGCCCCAGGCGAAAGATGTCGGGGTGCTGATCTTCCGCCCCAGGTTGAACAGCTCGTTCAGCACGTAGAGCAGCGCCCCGGCCGCAACCGCGAGGAACGCGATCGAAAAGTACGGGGAGCTCGCCAGGTAGCCGATCCAGGTGCCTAGGAACGTCGGCCCGCCGCCGATCAGCCCGGCGAGCCCGAGGAAGCCCCACGACGCTTTGTGCGTGTCTGTCGTCATCGGGGCGGCGATGCCGAAGCCCTCGGTGATGTTGTGCAGCGCGAAGCCCACGGCGAGCACCCCGGTAAACGCGATCGCGCCGACGTGCGCCGACTGGCCGATCGCAAGGCCCTCCGACAGGTTGTGGAGGCCAAGCCCTGTCGCGATCGCCAGTGACAGCGAGCGAGCGCTCGGCGTTCCGGCGCCGTGCCTGAGATGGCTGAAGACGGTGCGGTTGAAGTACACGAGCCCTAGCAGCCCGGCCGCGACCCCGAACGCGAAGATCAACGCCATCGCGAAGAACGTGCCTGGTTGCCCGTGCTGGGCGGCCGCCTCGACTGGTTCGCCGGCATGGCTCAGGATGTCCCACAGGAGGAAGACCAGGATGCCGGTCGCGAAGGCGTTCAGGAATCCCTGCACCACCTTGGGCAGCCCGTGCATGCGCGCGACCGGGAGGCCGAGGAAGATGGTGGCCCCCGCGATGGCCCCCAACACGACGGCGGTACCCTGGCTCATAGTTCTAGGTGGTTAGTACGCACAAAAGATGCAATTAGATCAGTCTAACAAGGCCGCATCGGAGCCCTCCGAGGTGGTTTCCCGCTACCTCGAAGCGATCTACTACATGTGGTCCGAGAAGGAGTCTCTGCGCAGCGCTCGGCTTGCGGACTGGCTTGGGGTGAGCCGGCCGACAGTCACGGTGGGGTTGCGCCGGATGGCTCGGGACGGGCTGGTGAGGATGAACGGGCGCAAGGAGATCGAGCTGACCGCCAAAGGGATGCGGACGGCCGAGTCGATCGTGCGCCGGCACCGCATCATGGAGCGCTGGCTCACCGACGGCCTCGGCCTCGACTGGGTGACCGCGGACGCGGAAGCGGCGCGGCTTGAGCATGCGGTGTCGGACGTGGTCGAGCAGCGGCTCTACGAAGTGCTCGGCCGGCCGACGACGTGCCCGCACGGAAACCCCATCCCCGGTCACTCCAAAGCGTCGCCGCGCGAGACCAGGCTTTCGACGCTCGCGGCGGGCGAGCGGGCGAGCGTCACGCGTGTGTCCGAGGTGGCGGAGCGAGAGGCGCCGCTGCTTCTGGCGTATCTCCACCAGCGCGAGCTTGTGCCGGGGCGCAAGGTCAGGGTCCTCGAAGCCGACGACGTGGGTAAGACGCTCCGCGTACGCGTGGCCGACCGAGAGGTGACCTTGAGCCATGAGACCGCGTCAAAAGTCTGGGCCGTGCCCATGACGCGCTCGTAATCAGGGAGTCAGGGGCTCGTAAAGGCCAGGTTTCAGGCCGTCTGCGGTGAGGTGCAGAAGGCGCACCGCCGCGCGCCGATGGGAATCTCGCTCAGGCACTCGGGGCACTTCTTCGTGGTCGGGTCGGCCGGCGGCTCCTTTCGTGAACGGGCGACGAGCCCTCCGTAGGGAATCACGACCAGGAAGTAGACGACGGCGGCAATGATCAGAAAGGCGACGATCGCGTTGATGAAGTCGCCGTAGAGGAACTTGCTGCTGTTGATGGTGAAGTAGAGGCCGGCAAAGTCCGGCTTGCCGCCGATGGCGGCTATCAGCGGCGTGACGAGGTCTTTGACGAACGCCGACACAACCGCGGTGAACGCGACGCCGATAACGACGGCGATCGCCAGGTCGACGACATTGCCGCGCAGCAGAAAGGCTCTGAACCCTCTCATTCTCTCCTCACCTACGACACCGACAAAACGACTTTCCCGAACTGCTCCGCTGCGTCGAGCCGCGTCAACGCCGCCTGTACATCAGACAACGGATAGACGCTATCGACCACCGGCTGCATCCCTTCGTCGATCGCTTTGAGCACCGCCCGGAACTCGCCAACGTTGCCCATTGTCGACCCGAGCAGGTCCATCTGACCGAAGAACAAACGCGGCATTGCGATCTCGGCGCGCACTCCCGAGGTCGACCCGCACGTGACGACCCGGCCGCCAACCAGCACCGAGCGCATCGATTCCTGCAGCGTCGCCGGGCCGACGTGCTCGAACACCACGTCGACGCCATCGCCGGTTGCGGCCCGGACGTGCTTGCTGAAGTCGGTGGACTCAAATGCCGCCTCGGCGCCCAGCTCGAGCGCTCGTTTGCGCTTGGCTTCGGAGCGGCTGGTGACGAAGACTCTCGCCCCCAGATGGCGCGCGATCGTGACCGCGGCGACCGCGACCCCCGCCCCGACGCCGACGACCAGCACCGTCTGTCCGGCGCGGAGCCGCGCGCGCGTGGTCAGCATTCGCCAGGCGGTCAGAAAGGTGAGCGGGAACGCCGCCGCCTCGCTCCAGGAGAGGCGGGCCGGCTTGCGAAAGAGGTTGCGGGCGTCGATGTGGAAGAGCTCGCAGGCGGTCCCGTCGGTGTGCTCGCCGATCACGCCGAACCGCTTGCACAGCACGTTCTGGCCCGACCGGCACCACTCGCACTCCCAGCAGCACGCGACCGGATAGATGACGACCTCGTCACCCGCTCGCCAGGCGGGGTCCGCGGAGGCCTCGACCACGCCTGCCCCATCGGCGGCGATGACCCGCGGTGGTGTCACCTCGCGCTGGGCTCCGTGCGCCATCCAGAGGTCGAGGTGGTTGATCGACGCTGCCTTGATGGCGACCGCCACGGCGCCCGGCACCGGCGCCGTGCGGGGCCGTTCCCGAACTCTGACCCCGGCCGGCCCGAGGGGCTCCTCGTACACCGCGGCCCGGCCCTGGCTCAAAACGGCGACACTCGTTGATGCCGGAGAGGTCATTTGCGAAACTTAACCAAAACCCGGGCAGGTCGCGTGGGGCGCAACTCTACCGTGAGCAATCGCGTTTCGAAGGCTATGCGGGTTGTCGTCCTGGTCCTTGCCCTCGGCTCCTTGCTTCTGTCTGCGCTTCCGGCGCAGGCGCATTCAGCGCTGCCGCCCGGCAACAAGCAGATCAAGTACACCCGCTGGGCATATCCGAGCCAGATCGCGTACGGACCGATCGAGGACGGCAGCGGGAACACCGGCATGGCACCCGCGCGCGGCGCTTTCCTCACGCTGCCGTTCATGGGCCCGCACTACATCACCTCGGTCTTCTCACACTGCTATCCCGACTACGGTGACTACTCGCAGGTCTGCCGGTATGACGGGACGATCGCGTCGAAGAGCGTCGGCGGGCCGGATCCGGATTTCACCGCGGGCTTCGCTCAGACGGCAGGCGGCCATGACTACCTCTACTACGCCGGCCACGACGGCTACGACTACGCCCTCACGTACGAGCCGGTCGCAGCCGCGGCGCCGGGTCGCGTGATGCTGGCGAACTGGCTGGTCCCAGGCTGCGAATCGTGTCTCAGTGGCAAGACCATCGAGATCGACCACGGCAACGGTCTGCTCACTTTCTACGGTCACCTCTCCCGGATCGACGTGTCGAAGGGGCAGTACGTCTCGCGAGGTCAGGTGATCGGCATCTCCGGCATGACCGGCACCGCCACGGGCCCGCACCTGCACTTCGGCGTCTACAACATCCACCGAAGCCAGACCCCGATCGACCCGTACGGGTGGTCGGGGTCGTATGCCGATCCCTACGCGTGGGACCAGGGAGACCTCTGGCTCGGCGGCTCGCCTCGGTTCGCGCCTCTCCAGCTGCCGAGCGTGACGATAAGCGCGACGCCGGAGACCGACGACCCGACGGCGATCGATGTTTGGTGGGCAAGCCCCGGCACCATGAACTTCACGGTCTACGTGATCAGCCAGGATGGCCGCCGCACGGCCTGGAGGACGACCCGCGGCAGCGGCTCGGCGACGTTCCATGGCAAGCGGGGCCAGACATACTGGTTCTGGGCCAACGCGACGTCCGACCTCGGTTGGAGCGACGCGGCAGGTTCGGACGTGGTGAGGGTAGCCCGACCAGGTCGAGGACTATCTCCTAACTAGAATCACCCGGTGATCGCCGACGCCCTCAAGGGCAAGACCATCCTGGTCACCGGCAGCACCGGCTTCCTCGGCAAGTCGATCGTCGAAAAGTGCCTGCGCTCGATCCCTGACATCGGACGCATCAACCTGGCGATCCGGTCGAGCGCGCGCCGCCCGGCGCCGGAGCGCCTCGAGCGCGAGGTGTTATCGAGCCCGGCGTTCAAACGGCTCAAAGACGAGCTCGGCGAAGAGGCGTTTGCGAACCTGGCCGCCGCCAGGCTGGGGGTGATAGAGATCGACCTGGGTCGCGACGGTCTGGGCCTGAGCGAAGAAGGTCGGGACCAGATCCGCGGCTGCGATGTCGTCATCCACTCGGCCGCAGCGGTCGAGTTCGACAACCCCGCCGACCTGTCGGCGCAAACCAACCTGCTGGGCGCGGCACGTCTAGTCGAAGCATTGCGTGCAAGCGGAGCCAGGCCGCACCTCGTCCACATATCGACCGCCTACGTCGGGGGAATGCTGCGCGGCGTCGTGCGTGAGGAGCCGCCTCTCGACCCAGGGCTGAACTGGCGGCACGAGGCGGAGGTCCTGACCAACCTGCGCGGGCCGGTCGAAGAAGAGTCGCGGCGGCCCGAGGTGCTGAACAAGCTGCGTCGCGAGGCGCGCTCGCGCATGGGGCCGGCGGGAACGCCCGCGGTAGCGCGAACGACCGAACGCCTGCGTGATCGATGGGTCAAGGACCGCCTCATCGAGCGCGGCCGAGTGCACGCCAACGCGATGGGCTTTTCAGACATCTACTCGTTCACGAAGGCGATGGCCGAGCTGGCGGTCGTCGAGCTGCACGGCGAGATCCCCCTGTCGATCGTCCGCCCCTCGATCATCGAGAGCGCGCTTGCCGAGCCGTTCGCCGGCTGGCTCGAGGGCTTTCGCATGGCCGAGCCCTTGATCCTTGCGTTCGGCCGCAATATCCTCCGCGACTTCTCCGGCCTGCCCGACTCGCTGCTGGACATCATCCCGGCCGACTTCGTCGTCAACACCTTGCTCGCCGTGGCGGCCAACCCGCCACCTGACGCTAGGCCGCGCGTCTACCACGCGGCGTCGGGCAGCCGAAACCCGCTCCGGCTCCGGCGCGTCGCCGACGAGGCGGGCACGTACTTCACAAAGCATCCGCTCCGTGATCGCTACGGCCAGGCCATCGGCACCCCGTCGTGGACGTTTCCGTCACGTCAGGAGATATCGGCCCAGGCCCGCACGGCGCTGAGGCTGGTCGAGGCAGCGCAGTGGTTGGTCGAACGGCTGCCTCTCGGCGCCAACCTCTCGCAGCTGTCGGACGACCTGACCGCCGAGCGCGATCGCCTCGACCGGGGACTGAACCTGATCCAGCTCTACGGCGTCTACACCGAGGTCGACTGCATCTTCGACACGCGGAACGTGACAGCGTTGTGGGAGGCGCTGCCTGAGGCGGAGCGCAAGAAGTTTCCGTTCGACCCGGCGCTCTACGACTGGACTCATTACTTCCAGGACGTGCACTTTCCGACCGTCGTGCGAATGTCGCGCGCCGAGACGGCTGCACGGAAGGGCAAGCAGCCGACTGGGAGCACCGCTCCGAGGGCCGAGGCGAGCTCGGTGCGCTCGGCGATCGAGCGCCGTTCCGGTCGAGGCGACGTGCTGGCGGTCTTCGACGTCGATGGAACGCTCGTCGAAACGAACGTCGTGGAGTACTTCCTCTGGATGCGCTTGCGCGCGCAGCCGCTGGACGAGTGGCCCGCCTTCATGGCGCGAATGCTTCGCCAGGCGCCGCGCTGGCTCTATCTCGAGCGGCGCTCGCGCGCCGAGTTCCAGCGCAGCTTCTATCGCGAATACGACGGCCTCGACCCGGAGGTCATGCAGCGCCTCGGTCGCGAGGCGCTCGACGCAGTAACCCTGCGCCGCATCTACCCGGAGGGCATGCGTCGCATCCGCGAGCACAAGCGCGCCGGGCACCGGGTGCTCCTGCTGACAGGCGCGCTCGACGTCGTGGTCGAGCCGCTGGCCGAGCTCCTCGAGGTCGAGGTCGACTGCGCGCACCTGCTCGTCAAGGACGGTCGCCTGACCGGCGACCTGGAGTCGCCTCCGCCGGCGGGTGAGGCGCGAGGAGCGCTCCTCGAGGAGTACGCCGCCCGGAACGGCATCGCGCTCGCCGACAGCTTTGCGTATGCCGACTCGCTCTCCGACCTGCCGATGCTCGAGCTGGTCGGCACGCCCGTCGCGGTGAATCCCGACGCGCGCCTGTCGCAGATGGCGGGGCAGCGCGGGTGGCGGATCGAACGCTGGCGTATGGCGCCGGGCAACTGGCGGCTGCCGATGCCCGATCCGCGATCGCCCGAGTACCTGGAGGCGGTGCGACGCTAGCCCTGCAGTACGTGCGCTCGATCCCTGCCTTCGCCGTGGTCAAGGCGGCGGGCGGGCGCCCCGACGTGGCGACGAGCGCGCTCTCGATGCTGAAGCTCGGCGACGTCCCCGAGCCGTCGCCGCCCACCCGTGACTGGGTACGGGTGATGCCCAACCTCAGCGGCATCTGCGGATCTGATCTCGCTGCGATCAGCGGCCATGTCTCGTTGTACCTCGACCCGCTGACCAGCTACCCCTTCGTGCCCGGACACGAGGTCGTGGGCGTTCTGGACGACGGCTCACGCGTCGTGATCGAGCCCGCCCTTGGCTGCAAGGTGCGAGGCATCGATCCGCCTTGCCCGCGGTGCGCCGAGGGCCGGCCGGGCCTCTGCTACAACGTCACCGAGGGGCCGATCGAGGTGGGCCTGCAGACCGGGTACTGCGCAGACACCGGGGGAGGTTGGGGCGAGGTGCTCGTCGCGCATCCCTCGCAGATCCATGCGGTGCCCGAGTCGTTGAGCGACGAAGCGGCCGTGCTCATCGAGCCGTTGGCGTGCTGCGTCCACGCGGCGCTGCGCGGCGGCGCGACCAAGGAAGACGTAGTCGTGGTCTCCGGCGCGGGCACCATCGGGCTGCTGACCGTCGCGGCCGTGAAGCTGTTCACCCCGCCGAGGCGGTTGATCGCGATCGCCAAGCATCCAACCCAGCGGGATCTCGCGCGCAAGCTCGGCGCGGACCAGGTGGTCCCACCGAACGAGGTGTTTCAGCGTGTGCGGTTCGCGACGGGGGCGCGCAGGCTGGAGGGTATGAACCGATCGCTGCTGCTCGGCGGGGCCGACATCACGTTCGAATGCGTCGGGCGGGCGGACGCCCTGAACGACGCTGTACGGTTCACCCGCGAGGGCGGCAGGTTGGTCGTTGTCGGCATGCCGGGGGAGGAGAAGGTCGACTGGGCGCCGGTATGGCAGCGCGAGCTGACCGTGACGGGCGCGTACGCGTACGGATCGGAACCGAAGCAGAAAGGCCGGGCCACGTTCGAGCTCGCGCTCGAAGCCGCGCCCGACATGCACCTCGAGGCGCTGACCGGCCCGTTTTTCGGGCTCGGAGAATACCGGGACGCGATCGCGTACGCGATGAGCGCAGGTCGTCTCGGCGCCGTGAAGGTCGCGTTTGATCTGCGACGATTGAGGGGCTAGCAGTGGCCCGTTCCGGAAGCTCCGCGCATCTTCGTCGGCCTCAGCGGCCGGGCGCCTTCGGCGCTGAAGCCGGCGTCGACTCCTGCGCGCGCTCGGTTACGCATCTACGCGATGCGCTCCCTCGCGTGCTCGTCGTCTCCTTGGCTCCGCCCGCCGATGCCGCGAATCTGCAACGGATTTCCGGAACAGGCCACTGATGCCTCGTCCCGGCGCCGTCATTGAAGTCGATCGCAACACTCCGCCGGTGCTCTTCCACTTCGGCGAAGGCATCCGGCTGGAGAAGCTGCCGCTCGGAGCGCGCATCGTCTACCCGCCCGACCCGCTCGAACCCATCGCCCACCCCGAACGCGCGATCAAGCGGGCGATTGCGAGGCCGCTCGAGGACGACCCCCTCAAGTCGTTGCTCCGCCGGGGCATGAAGCTGACGATCGCTTTTGACGACCTCTCGCTTCCGCTCCCGCCGATGGCCGCGCCCGACGTGCGGCAGCTGGTTATGGAAGAAGTCATCGACATGGCCGCGGAAGTCGGGATCGAGGACCTGCACATCATCGCGGCGCTTGGGCTTCACAGGCGTATGACCGACGACGAGCTCCGGCACATCGTCGGCGAGCGCATCTTCTCGACCTTCCATCCGGACCGTCTTTATCAACATGACGGTGAGGATGCCGAGAACAACGTCTACATCGGCAAGACATCGGCAGGCGAGGAGGTGACGCTCAACCGCCGCGCCGCCGAGTCGGACCTCGTCATCTACGTGAACCTGACGCTCGTGCCGATGGATGGTGGGCACAAGTCGATGTCGACCGGGCTGGCGTCATACCGAGGTATCCGCGCACACCACAACGTGAAGACTCTGCTGGGCTCGCGCTCCTACATGAATCCTCCTGATTCCGCGCTGCACCACTCGTGCATCAGGCAGGGCCAGCTCATCGAAGACACGGTGCGCGTGTTCCACATCGAGACCACCGTGAACAACCACGCGTTTCCTGCCGTGGCGAACTTCATGCAGAAGCGCGAGATGGACTGGACTGCGCAGGACCAGGCGATGTTCCTCGCCACGAAGCAGATGACCGACCTCGCGCCCCCTGCCTTCAAACGCAACGTCTTCCACGCGATGCGCGCCCCCTACGGGTTGACCGCGGTCAATGCGGGTCAGGTGGACGCGGTGCACGACCAGACGCTCGACGCGGTGCACAGGCAGATCCAGGTGCACGTCGAAGGCCAGACCGACATCGTCACGATCGGCGTCCCGTACCTGGGTCCGTATAACGTGAACTCGCCGATGAACCCGGTGCTCGTCGTGTGCATGGGCGCCGGTTACCTGTTCAACTTCTACCGCTCGAAGCCAGTGCTGCGGAAAGGCGGCGTGCTGATCCTCACGCACCCGTGCCGCTACGAGTTCGACGCCGTCCAGCACCCCAGCTACATCGACTTCTATGACGAGGTGCTCGCGGACACGAAGGACCCCGCCGAGATCGAGAAGAAGTACGAGCTGCGGTTTGCCGAAGACCCGTGGTTTCGCCAGCTCTATCGCAAGTCGCACGCCTACCACGGCGCGCACCCGTTCTACGCGTGGTACTGGGCCGCGCATGCGATGGAGCACGCCGGCGACATCATCGTCGTCGGTGGTGAGCGCGAGGTTGTGCACCGATTGGGCTTCAAGTGCGCGACGACCCTCGAAGATGCGTTCGAGATGGCCGCACAAACAGTCGGCAGCTACCCGAGCGTTACTCACTTGAGGATGCCGCCGATCATGCTGTGTGACGTCGAATAGATGAGACGATTTTTCGTCGCCGCTTCGGCTGTAGTGCTGGCTGCGTGCGGCGGTGGATCGGGCCCGAGCCTGCCCGGACAGGGTCCGGCTTCGGCGCAGAGCGTGGCGGCCAGTGACTCAGACTTCTCTGGCCTCCACAGGTGCCCGGAGAGCGGTTCGTACGACAGCTACCTGAAGGCCGAGCAGGCCAAGGACCCATCCTCCTATCAATCCGACACCAGCACCTGGAACGACCTGAAGAAGGCCGGCGCCAACGACAGCTATATCGCTGTCTACGCGGAGAGCAACGCGGACTGCGGGCAGTTCAACTCCACCTCGCCGAGCGGCAAGCTCGCCTACGTCTTCGCGATCCGGTTCAAAGATTCGACCGCAGCGTCCGCGAGCTTCAAGAACCAATCGAAAGACTTCCACCTGGACGATGCGCAGCTCGCCCAGATCAAGGGCTTTGGCGGCACGGTCCAGCAGGGCAGCGCAACCGGTCTCGGCGACAACTCGGTCAACGTCTCGTTTGCCCTCCAGGGCGTCACGTTCTACATCGCGTTCTGGCAAAACAAGCAGTTCGAGGTCGCGATGATCGAATACAACGTCTCCGGCGGCGCGGCGGAGAGCCAGAAGATCAACGGCCGCATCCACTAATGGCCTGGTACTCGGAAAGTCCGCTGACGCGCGTCGCCGATATCGCGGGCGGGGCGATCAATGATGTGGTTCGCGTCCGTCGCGCGTGGCACTGGGACACACCTCGACCGCACACATGGCCAGAGCAGGGAGCGGTCGTGCCGGCGCCGCCGAGCGACCTGGGCTGGGCCCGCGTCGAACCCGTGCGTTCGATCCGCTACCTCATCCAGCGCGTGCTGCTGCTGCCCTTCACCGAAGCGATGGTGCACCCGAAGGTCGAAGGCCGCGAATGGGTCCGCGAGCTCAAGCGCCCGGTGATCTTCGCCGCCAACCACTCGAGCCACGCCGACACCTCTCTTATCCTCCACTCGCTCACCGATGCCGCGCGCGAGCGCACGGTCGTCGCAGCGGCGGCGGACTACTGGTTCAAGCACCCGATCCTCGGCAACATCGTCAGCCTGTTTCTGAACACTTTTCCGTTCTCGCGCACCGGCGGCGCGCAAGCACAGCTGCACAGCTCGAGCCAGCTGCTCAAGTCGGGTTGGAACCTGGTGCTGTTTCCTGAGGGCAGCCGCTCGCCCGACGGGCGGATCCAGGAGTTCAAGCCTGGCGTGGGCTTTCTCGCCAAGGAGACGGGGACACCCGTCGTGCCCGTGCACATCCAGGGAGCGTTCCAGGTCATGCCGCGTCACCAGCAGCTGCCCGTGCCCGGCCCGGTTCGCGTGCGCCTCGGGAAGCCGATGATGCCAGAGCCCAAGGAGGGCACACGCGAGTTCACCGCCCGCGTGGAGAAGGCAGTCCGCACGCTGGCCGCGGCCGCGGAGCAGCCCGAGTTGCAGGGCACGTGGATCGAAAGCTGGCGGGCCTCCAAACCCCGCGAGCTCCGCTACGAATCGGAGGCGTGAGATGACCTACTCGATAGTTGCGCGTGACGGGGACACCGGTGAGCTTGGCGTCGCGGTGCAGTCGCACTACTTCCAGGTCGGTCCGGTGGTGCCGTGGGCGATTGCCGGCGTGGGCGTGGTGGCCACGCAGTCGATGGTCAACGTCAGCTTCGGCCCGCTCGGCCTCGACTACATGAGGGCCGGATACCGCGCCGAGGACGCGCTGAGGGCGCTGCTGGCGGGCGACTCGCAGCCGGAAGCGCGGCAGGTGGCGCTGGTCGACGCGTCCGGCAACGTCGCCGCACACACCGGCGCCAAATGCATTCCCGCTGCGGGCCACAGGACAGGCGATGGATTCAGCGTCCAGGCCAACCTGATGGAAAAAGAAACGGTCTGGGACGCGATGTTCGAGGCATACACCTCCACCACCGCTCCGCTCGCCGAGCGATTGCTCGCCGCCATGGACGCGGCCGAAGCCGAAGGTGGTGACATCCGGGGCAAGCAGTCGGCGGCGATGCTGGTCGTCACCGGCCGGCCGACGGGTCGTCCGTGGGAGGACCGAACCATCGAGCTGCGCGTCGAGGACGCGCCCGACCCGCTGGTGGAGCTCCGCCGCCTGCTTCGCGTGAAGCGCGCCTACATGGCTGTGAACGAGGCGGACCGGCTCGAAGAAGCCAAGGACCTCGAAGGGGCGACCCGCAAGTTGCGCGAGGCGGTGCAGCTCGCCCCCGAGATGGTCGAGATCTGTTTCTGGGGAGGTCTGACCATGGTGCAGGCCGGCCAGGCCGACGAGGGCTACGGCCTCATGGCCCGCGCCGTGGCCAAAGACAAGCGGTGGATCGAGACCCTGCACCGCCTGGTCGCGGTGGACCGCCTGCCCTCCGACCTGGCCCAGCAGATCGAGACGCAACTCGCGGCTAAATCCGCGCGCCTTTAGACTGCACGAGTCTTGGGCAAGAACAAAGGCCGGCGCGCGCCGCGACGTCCGGACAAGGCGCGCAAGGCCGAGCGTGACGACGGCGACCAGAAGGAGCAGGCGGTGGTCATGGACGCCGTCGTGTCGCAGGCGCTGCCGAACGCGATGTTCGAGGTCGAGGTCGAGGGCGGGCACAAGCTGATCGCCTACGCGGCCGGGCGCATGCGCCGCTACTTCATCCGCATCACTCCGGGGGATCGGATTCGCGTCGAGCTCTCGCCGTATGACCTGACGCGAGGGCGCATCGTCTACCGCTACAGAGATTGACCCCCGACCTGCTCAGGTCGGTCACCTCGGCGCGGATCTTCGATCTCGAGCAGCTTCGCTACGCGGGCGCTCCATCTCATCCGGCCCACGCTCCCGGCTTCAACTACTTCTTGCACCGGCATCACGCGCGGGGCGGAAATGAGGCTCGCACCGGCGCGTCGGGGATCGTGGTCATGCCCGAGCACTCGGGAACGCACATCGACGCGCTCGCGCATCAGGCGGAGAACCTCACCCTCCACGGCGGCATCCACGTCGACGAGGGCGTGCAGACGTCGGTTGGCTTCAGGAAGCTGGGCGTCGAGACGATGGCGCCGATCGTGGCTCGTGGGGTCCTGCTCGACGTGGCCGGCGATCGCAAGCTCGAGCCGGACTACGCCATCACGCCGGCCGACCTCGAGCGGGCGGCCGCGCAGGTCGAGATCCGTCCGGACGACGTCGTCCTGGTCCGCACCGGCTATGGCGGCTTGTGGTCGAAGCCTGAGGAGTACCTGCGCGCGGCGGGCGTGAGCGCGGACGGGTCGCGCTGGCTCATCGAGAAGAAGGTGAAGGCGGTCGGGGCCGACAACATGGCCTTCGACGTCATGAGCGCGGAGCGCGACCCGGAGCTCAACGCGACGCTGCCCGGCCACATCCTGCTCCTCGTGCGGGCGGGGATCCCCATCCTCGAGAACCTGAATCTCGAGGAGCTTGCGGCGGCGAAGGTCTACGAGTTCCTGTTCTTCTGCCTGCCGCTCAAGATGCGGGGCGCGACGGGCTCACCCGTCCGCCCGATCGCGATCGCCTAGCTCCTGCCTACCGCCTACCCACAGTCTGGAAGCAGTCCAGGCAGTACACCGGCCGCGCCCCTGTAGGCACGAAAGGCACCTGCGTCGGCTTGCCGCAGTTCGAGCAGATCACGTCGTGCATGACCCTGGCTCGGCCGTTTCCGTCGGCTGCTCGTCGAGCCGCCCGGCACTCCGGGCAACGTCTGGGCTCGTTCTGGAGCCCCCGGGACTGATAGAACTCCTGCTCCCCCGCTGTAAAGAGAAACTCGCGCCCGCAGTCGCGACAGGTCAACGTCCGATCCACGAAGCTCACCGTCTGGCCTCCCCTTGAAATCGCGCTGAGGCCCGGACGATGGCCCCGGAATTACCCTCGGCGTGCGGTGGCGATTCTAACTCGGTTGCCGAACATTTGGAGGCATCTCCTTACACCCGTTTACCCGATCGCCGCCGCCGCCCGCTCTTCCTCCTCGACCTTGACTGGGGCTGCGTTGGATTCCGCCGTCTGGCGGGCGTCGGTGAGAGGCACTTCCTTCATGAACACGGTCGCGATCAGGGCCAGGACCAGGGCAGCCCCCGCGAACACGTAGATGTCGTGCAGGGAGTCCGACAGGGCCAGCCGGAACGCCGCGATGATCGCCGGCGGCAGGTGCGCCAGCAGGCTGGGGTCCAGGATCGCGTTGGCGTTGCCGGTGGGCAGGTTCTTGAGCGCCTCGGACGGGATGCCCGTCGCGGCGACCCTGGTGGCGAGGTAGTCCGGCAACCGGTTGGAAAGAACCGCCCCGAGGATGGCGCTCCCGACCGTGCCGCCCAGGTTTCGCCAGAACTGGATCTGGCTGGAGGCGACGCCCAGGTACTGGCGCGGGAGGGCAGTTTGGACCGCGGTCAGGTAGAGGGGGAACGTGACCCCGATGCCGAGGCCCACCACGATCAGGCTGGCCACCACGCGCCATTCCGGGAGCGTCGGCGTGACCTGCGAGAGCAGCCACATGCCGAAGATCATCACCACGACGCCGAGCGTGCCGAGGTAGCGGTAGTACTTGATCCTTCGCATCACAAAGCCGGTCAGCGTGCTCGCCGCGAGCAGGCCGAACATCATGGGTGTGATCAGGGCGCCCGAGTTGGTCGCGCTGATGCCCAGAACGCCCTGGAAAACCAGCGGGGTGAACAGGATCGAGCCGAACATGCCGAATGCCGTAATGAAGCCGACGATCATGCTCACGCTGAAGGTCGAGTTCTTGAACAGGTGCAGCGGCACGATCGGCTGCCGAACTCTCGACTCGACGAACACGAAGGCTGCCAGCATCGCAGCGGCGATTGCCAGCAAGCCGGTGACCTGCGGCGAGGTCCAGGCGTGGTCACGGGTGATCGAGAGAGCGATCAGCAACGGAACGATGCCGGCGGCCAGGGTCAGCGCACCCCAGAAGTCGATGTCGCGCCACGAAGCCTTCGAGCGAACGTAGGGGAGACCCGCCAGCACCACCAGGACGGCGACGATGCCGACCGGGATGTTCACCTCGAACACCCACCGCCAGCTCCAGTGGTCGGTGATGAAGCCACCCGTTGTGGGACCGACGATGGAGCTGAGGCCGAAGACGCCGCCGAAAAGGCCGGCCAGGCGGCCGCGCTGCGCGGGAGGGAACAGGTCACCGATTACGGTGAAGACGGTTGCGAACAGGACTCCTCCGAACATGCCCTGGACGCCGCGGAACACGATCAGCTGGGTCATGTCCTGTGACAGGCCACACAGCGCCGATGTCGCGACAAACCCGATCATGCCCGCGAGCAGGAACGGCTTGCGGCCGAATAGGTCGCCGAGCTTGCCGGCGATGGGAGTCATCGTGGTCGAGGTGACGAGGTAGGCCGTCGTCACCCACGCGTAGGTGCTGAGCCCGTGCAGCTCGGCCACGATCCGCGGCAGCGCGGTGCCGACGATGGTCTGGTCGAGCGCCGCAAGCAGCAGCGCCAGCATCGTGCCGGCGGTCGCCAGGATGACCCGCGGTCGCGAGAGGCCGGTGGTTATGAACGTGGTCGCTTCCTCGGTCACCTTCCCAGCTCCTTCCTGGCGTTCTCCACCAGCGACAGGCACAGGTGTCGAAGCTGCGCCAGGTCCTCTTTCGTGAGTCCGCCCGCCAGCGCGTACTGGTGCTCCAGCCCTTCCTTCCAGATCCCGTCGATCTTGGTGCGGCCCTCATCGGTGAGCCGCGCACGCACCGAGCGCCGATCCTCGGAATCGGGGACTCGCTCCACGAAGCCGTCCCGCTCCAGATGGTCGACCAGGCCGGTGACGTTCCTCGGCGTGGAGTCGAGCGCCAGCGCGAGCTCGCCCAGCGGCGTGTCGCCGCACCGCAAGAGCCGGAAGAGGACGCCAAGGCGCCCCGAGCTCAAACCGTGGTTCTCAGCCCAGCGCTCCTGCAGGAGACTGAGGGAATGGGAGGCGAGTCGTAACGCGGAAAGGGCTTCGATCGCCGTCGTGTCGACGTTCAATGGATCAAACAGCTCGCGAAACCGCTTCAAGTAGAGGCGCCCGTCGGAGTCCCTGGCGGTCCCGGAGAACTCTTCAAGCTTCAATTCATTGCTATTCATATTGAGGGACTTCATTATTACCAGATACAGGATCTGGTCGCAAGTTATTCTCCCGACGACGTGATCGTCGACGCCCACCTCGACATCGGCTGGAACGCCATCTCGGCCGGCCGGGGCTTCCTACAGCCCACGCCGCCGCGCTTTCTGGTCAGCCGGTCATCGCTCGTGGCCGCCGGGATCGGCCTGGTTTTCGCGACCCTCTACACCGCTCCGGCCCGGGCCAAACGTCCGATGCGGACCCGGTTCGTGTACGAGAACGCGCACGAGGCGAACATCATGGCGACCGCCCAGGTCAACTACTACGCCTCGTGCGGGCTGGAGCTGATCAAGGATCGGGTCGCGCTCGCCGGCTACGTCCGGGGATGGAAGAAGGGGCGCCTTGCAGCCGTGATGCTGATGGAAGGCGCCGACCCGATCGAGACACCCTCGCAGCTAGGCGCCTGGACCGATCGCGGCGTGCGGATCATCGGCCCGGCCTGGGGCGGCACCCGATACAGCGGCGGGACTGGCGCGCCGGCCGGACTGACCGATCTCGGGCGACAGCTGCTGAAAGCCATGCGTCGCAAGAAGGTGATCCTCGACCTGAGCCACATGGCCGACCAGGCGGTGGCCGACGCTTTCGCGATGTGGCGGGGCCCGATCATGGCCTCGCACAGCAACGCGCGACCAATCGTGCCGGGCGATCGACAGGTGACCGACGCGACGGTGGCGGAGATCGCGCGGCGAGGCGGAGTGATCGGCGTGAGCTTCTACCAGCACCACCTGCGGGCGTCGGGCAGGGCCACGCTCGACGACGTTGTCAGCCACATCGTTCACCACGCGCGAGCCGCGGGTGGGCCGGAATCCGTCGGCATCGGAACAGACCTCGACGGGGGATTCGACTCCCGCTACGCGCCGTTCAACAGCCTGACGAGCCTCAAGGAGCTGGCCACGCGTCTGCGGTCGCACTTCACCCGCTCGCAGGTCGACGGCATCATGGGCGGCAACTGGCTCGCCTTCCTGGAGAGAAGCCTGCCCTAGCGGCCTTAGATCGACTCCACGACGTGCTTCGCGGACATGAACGCAAACCCCATGCCGTGCCCGGTGAACCCGGCGCAGATGTAGACGTTCGGCATCCCCTCCAGCGCGCCGGCGATGGGCAGCCCCGACTCTGTGAACCCCATCGTGCCGGCCCAGCGATGCGTGACCTCGCTCCTCACTCCCAGCTCGCGGACGGCGCGGTCGAGGTGTTCCTGGATCTCGGGCGTCGGCTCCGCGTCCATCGTCTTCTCGGTCTCGAGCGAGGTGTCCCGCCAGCCCCCGATCAATACCTCGCCGGTTGGCAGCTGCCTCCAGTACCGATAGCCGAAGTTCGAATAGACAGGCATGTCC
>JBKPCF010000006.1:0-15162 GCA_046727235.1 Candidatus Dormiibacterota bacterium | reverse complement strand
GAGCGCCTTGACATCCTGCGCCTCGCCGACTGGATCGTCATCGACGAGATCAAGCGCTACGGCCTGTACCGCCAGGTCTGGCAGTCGTTCGCCGTGCTGACTCCGCTGGAGACGGTGGGCGTGATGGGCGATTACCGCACGTACGCAAACGTGGTCGCGGTGAGGGTGGTGACAAGCGAGGACGCCATGACCGCGGACTGGGCGCGCGTGCCCTACGAGGTGCTGGCTCGGATCAGCAACCGGATCGTCAACGAGGTGGGGGGCGTGAACCGCGTGGTGTTCGACATAACTTCCAAGCCGCCCGGCACCATCGAGTGGGAGTAACCGTAGACCCTGCCGCGGAGTCGTTACCCGCCACTGCCGGCACTCGCGGCAAATAGAGCGCAGTGAAAGCCGCGAACGCCGGCGCTCGCGGCATTCCGCACGGGTTGGCCTCGCGGTGAAGGTCCTCGTCGTCGGCTCGGGCGCGCGAGAGCACGCGCTGGTATGGAAGTGCGTCCAGTCCGACCTGGTCGAGCGCGTCTACTGCGCGCCGGGCAACGGCGGGACCGGCGGCATGGCACGAAACGTGCCAATCGGCGCCGCGGACGTGGTCCGCCTGGTCGATTTCGCCCGCCGCGAGCGCCTCGGCCTGATCGTGCTCGGACCCGAAGCCTCGGTCGACGCGGCAGTCGGGGACGCGCTGCGACACGCGGGCTTCAATGTGTTCGGTCCGAACCAGGCCGCTGGACGAATCGAGTCGAGCAAGGCGTTTGCCAAAGCCCTGATGAGACGGGCGGAGATTCCGACCGCAGACTTTGAGGTGTTTACGCAGCCGGACCCCGCGAAGGCGTGGGCGCGCGCGCGGGGTGGACAGGTCGCCGTCAAGGCCGACGGCCTCGCGCGGGGCAAAGGCGTGATCGTGTGCGCGAGCGTTGATGAGTCCGACCAGGCCATCGATGCGATGCTCGTCGAGCAGCGCTTCGGCAGGAGCGGCGCGACCGTCGTCGTCGAGGAGCGCCTCGAAGGGCCCGAGCTCTCGCTCCTTGCCGTGACCGATGGGATCGACGTGATCCCGCTCGCGCCGGCGCGCGATTACAAGCGCGTGCTGGACGGGGATCGCGGCGCCAACACGGGCGGGATGGGGGCGTACTCGCCGCCCAAAGGCGTGGATGACGCCCTCGTGAACGAGGTGGTGGAGTGCGTCATGAAACCCGCGGTGCAGGAGCTGGCGAGCTCGGGCAGCGAGTTTCGCGGCGTGCTGTACGCCGGCCTGATCCTCACGAGCGGCGGAATTCGCACGCTCGAGTTCAACGCTCGGTTTGGCGACCCGGAGGCGCAGGTCGTGCTGCCCCGCCTGCAGAGCGACTTCGTCGCCCTGGCCCTCGCGGCCGCCAAAGGCGGACTGGCCTCCCATCCCGACCTGCGCTGGGATCCGCGCGCTTGCGTCGGCGTCGTCGTCGCGTCCGCGCACTACCCGGACGACGCGGCGATGAAGCTGGGGCACCGCATCGGCGGACTGACCGAGATGCCGCCGGGCGCCCTGATCTTTCACGCCGGCACGCGCTACGAGCCGGGAATCGGGCTGGTCACGGACGGCGGGCGCGTGGTCACGTCGGTGGCTTTGGGCGACTCGGTGGGGCAGGCGAGGCAGACCGCCCTCGCCGGGGCCCGGCAGGTACGATTCGAAGGGGCGTTCTTTCGAAGCGATATAGCTGAGGAGGCGATTTAGTGCAGCCAGTCGTCGGCGTCATCCTCGGCTCGAAGTCAGACCTTCCCCTGATGGAATCGTGCGTCAAAGTTCTGGAGGATCTGGGCTTGACGCATGAGCTGAAGGTCTGCTCGGCGCATCGAAATCCGCGCGGGGTTATGGAGTGGGCGACCAGCGCGCGCGCACGTGGGCTCAAGGTCGTGATCGCGGCGGCCGGCGGCGCCGCTCACCTGCCGGGCGTGGTCGCTGCTTGGACCGACCTGCCCGTGATCGGCGTCCCGGTGCCGACGCAGCACCTCGGGGGCGTCGACTCCCTTTATTCCATCGTTCAAATGCCCGCCGGCGTGCCTGTGGCGACCGTTGCCATCGGCGAGGCGGGGGCGAAGAACGCAGCCTGGCTCGCCGCGCGGATCATCGGGCTCCAGGACGAGGACGTTGAGTCGCGCCACAGTGCGAAGCGCGCCGCGCTGGCGGCTGGATAGGTGGCGAAGAAGAAAGCTCGCGTCCGGCTCATCGACACGACGTTTCGCGACGCGCAGCAATCCCTGCTCGGCGGCTTCCTGCGCACCGACGAGATCGTCCCGATCGCGGCCAAGATGGACGGGGTCGGCTTTGCCGCGATGGAGGCCTTCGGCGGCGCGACGTTCGAGACCCAGCTGCGCATCCACGAGGACCCGTGGGACTTTCTCCGCAAGCTCAACAAGGCGACGCCGAACACGCCGATCCAGGCGCTGGTCCGCGGACAGAATCTCGTCGCCAGGCGCAACTTCGCCGACGACGCGGTCGAGCTGTTCATCAAGCACGCGGCCAGGGCCGGCGTCGACGTGTTCCGCATCTTTGACCCACTGAACGATTTGCGCAACATGGAGGCGTCGATCGCGGCCGCACTCAAGGCCAAAAAACGGGTCCAGGGCACCCTCAGCTACGCGGTTTCGCCCGCCCACAACCTCGAGCTGTGGGGATCGCTCGCCAAAGGCCTCGTCAACATGGGCTGTCACGAGATCGTCATCAAGGACACCTCCGGGCTGCTGAGCCCTCAGGCCACCTGGGAGCTCGTCACCACGCTCAAGGACGTGGTCAAGGTGCCGATCGACGTGCACTCCCACTGCTCTAGCGGCATGGCGCCGATGGCGTACATGGCCGCCGTGGAGGCGGGAGCGGAGATTCTGGACGTGGCGATCTCGCCCCTGGCATGGGGCGCGTCGCAGCCGGCCACGGAAAGCGTCGTTGCGGCCCTCGAAGGCGGCGAGTACGACACGGGGCTGGACCTGGACAGGATGTGGGACATCCAGCAGGACGTCGAAGAGCTCAAACGCCGCCACATCGAACACCTGAGCCCTGTTGCGGACCGCGTCGACGCCAGCATCCTCCGTTATCACATGCCCGGCCTGATGCTCGAAGACATCTACCACCAGCTCGACTCAGGCGGCGCGCCCGAGCGCCTGGACGAAGTGCTCGAAGAGGTGACCCGCGTGCGCAAAGACCTGGGCTATCCACCGCTCGTGGCGCCCATCCGGCAGATGATCGCCACGCAGGCCGTCTACAACGTGACCGGCGGTGAGCGCTACGCGACGGTGACCCAGGAGCTGAAGGACTACCTCCAGGGCCTTTACGGGCGTCCCCCTGTTCCCGCGGACCACGACCTCCGGCGATTGGTGCTCGGCCGCGAAGAGCCGATCACGATCCGCCCCGCCGACCTTCTCGAGCCGCAGGTCGAGATCGCGCGGCAGCAGGTGCGCAAGCTCGGCTTCGAGCCTACCGACGACGCAGTCCTCATCCACCTGATGTTTCCGGGCCTTGCGCCCGATTACATGCGCGGCCCGCAGCCTGAGCAGCTGGACGGCGAAAAGCCCAAAGCTGCGGCCCCCGCGCCGGTGGAGACGCCGCAGCCCGAGGCCGTGCCGGATCCTCCACCGGCGCCTGCCGCAACGCAATCCACCGAGTTCGACGTCGAGGTCGAGGGCGAGTTGTTCAAGGTTCGAGTGAGCGGCGCCGGACTGTCGGTAGCAATTGCGTCCGGTTCGGCCCCGCCGCTCGCCGGCGCCGCGCCGCCACCGCCCAGAGTCGGCGAAGGAACCGTGATCGCACCGATGCAGGGCCTCATCGTCAAGGTGCCGGTGAAGGCGGGTGATAGCGTCAAGCTCGGCGATGTCGTCGCGGTGCTCGAGGCGATGAAGATGCAGAACGACATCGTGACCACCGTGGCCGGCAAGGTGACCGCGGTTTACGTCAAGGAGGGCCAGGTCGTGACGCCGAACCAGCCACTGCTCGCGATCGGGTGAAAAAGAAGCTCTTCAACAAAGTCCTGGTCGCGAATCGGGGTGAGATCGCGATCCGCGTCATGCGCGCATGCGGCGAGCTGGGCATCGCGACGGCCGCCGTCTACTCCGACGCCGACCGCAGCGCGATCCACGTGCGCTACGCGGACGAGGCCCATCACATCGGCGGAGCGCCGCCTGCCGAGTCCTATCTTCAGCTCGAGCGCATCGTCAAGGTCGCGCACGATTGCGGGGCGGACGCGATCCATCCGGGTTATGGATTCCTCGCCGAAAAGGCCGCGTTCCCCGACACGTGCGACGCGGCGGGAATCAAGTTCATCGGCCCGCCGGGGTCGGCGATGCGGGCGCTCGGCTCGAAGCTCGCGGCCCGCCGGCTGGCCACCCAGAACGGAGTGCCAGTGACCCCTGGAAGTGGTGCGGTCGAGCCCTCGACGGCGGTGGACGCCGCGCGCAAGATCGGCTTTCCCGTGATGCTAAAGCCGTCCGGCGGTGGCGGTGGAATCGGCATGCGGGTCGTCGAATCCGAGAAAGACCTCGTCGCGGCCATCGAAAGCACGGCCCAGGCGGCGCGCTCGGCGTTCGGCGACGCGACGGTGTACCTCGAGCGCTACGTGCGCAGCCCCCGGCACATCGAGATCCAGGTCATCTGCGACGGCCACGGCAACGCGGTCCACCTCGGCGAGCGCGAGTGCTCGATCCAGCGGCGGCACCAGAAGATCATGGAAGAGACGCCGTCGCCGGCCTTGACCCAGGAGCTGCGCGCCGAGATGGGCGGCGCCGCCATCCGCGTCGCCAGGGCCGCGGGCTACGTCAACGCGGGCACCGTGGAGTTCATCTTCAGCGAGGGCGAGTTCTATTTCCTCGAGGTGAACGCGCGCCTGCAGGTCGAGCATCCGATCACCGAGGCCGTGACCGGGATCGACCTGGTCAAGGAACAGATCCGGATCGCCGCGGGGCTGGAGCTGAGCTTCACGCAGGGAGAGGTCGAGTGGAGGGGTCACGCGATCGAGATGCGGATCAACGCCGAGGACCCCCTGCGCAAGTTCATCCCCAACCCCAAACGGATCTCTCGCTGGGTCGCCCCTGCGGGCCCTGGGGTTCGGGTCGATTCAGGCTTCGGCCCCGGCTCCGATGTGCCGCCCAACTACGACTCCCTCGTGGCCAAGCTCATCGTCCATGGGAGCGATCGAGCCGAGGCCATCGCCCGCGCCAACCGCGCTCTCCGCGAGTTCGTCCTGGTCGGGCCCGCGACGACGATTCCGTATCACCGCGCCATCCTCGACAACGCCAACTTCCGCGCCGGCAACCTGAGCACGAGGTTCATCGACGAGCATCCCGACCTGGTCGACGTGGCGAGGGCGCTGGCTGGCGACCAGTCGCCGTTCGACTACGGACCCGATCCACGTCGCGTCGCCGCTGCCGCGGCCGCCGTCGCAACAATGGTGTCCCAATAGCCCCGCTCCAGCATCCGAAGGCCGGCCGGCCGTTCGACATCACCGGCACCAACTTGCGCGGCACGTCTGGCCATTTCGTGCTTCGCGATGACGTGATTCGGTTTCCGGATGGCGCCGAGGCGCTCTACACGGTGGTTGCCAATCCCGACTCTGCCTTCGTCGTCCCGTGGTTCGAGAACGGCGACACGCTGATGGTCCGACAGTGGCGCCACGCCTGGGAGACGTCGTCGTGGGAAGTGCCGGCGGGCACGTTCGACGAGGGCGAGGACGCGCTCACGTGCGCGCGGCGTGAGCTGGCCGAGGAGACCGGACTCGTGGCCTCGGAGTACCGGTCGCTCGGTGTGGTCCATGGGGCCGCATTCCTGACCGGCCGGGCGCATCTGTTCCTCGCCGAGGGCATCACCGAATCGGCGCGCAGTCCCGAGAGGTACGAGCAGGACATGGAGGTCATGCGGCTGCCGTTCACGGAAGCGCTGCGCGCCGCGCTCGAGGGCGAGATCGTCCACTCGGGCTCGGTGACGGCGCTGTGCCGCGCCGCCCGCGCCCTCAGCCTCTTATAGCGGCGCGCCTTGAGCCGGATCGGCGGATCTGCGTCGCCCATTTCGGCCGAATGCCGTTGTCAGCTCCTGTGCTCCTCGTCACCCCCACGCAACCACGGCGCGGGGACCCCATGAGGTGCGCGCTCGCTCCTGTGCTCGTCGCTTCCTGGGCCTCGGCCGCCTGGCCGCCGCAGCTCTCGCCGACCGCTCACCGCGCGCCGCTAGCGCCCATCCGGCCGTAGATCACGGCCGCCGCTCCGCCGACCAGCACGATCATCGCCAGCAACCAGGTGACAGCCGTTAGTGGAAGCTGCTGCAGCGGAAGGCCGAGCGACAACGCGCGCACCGCGTCCACCGTGGCGGTGATCGGCGTGTGGCTTGCAATCGCCTGCAGCCAGGACGGCATCGTGGACACAGGCACGAAGACCGAGCTCGCGAAGACGATCGGGAAGATCAGCGCAAATCCGACACCCTGGATACCCTCGGGCGTGCGGAAGATCACCGCGAGAAGCGCTCCGACGACCCCGAAAGTGGCGCCGGCGAGGATCGCGATTCCGACCGCGCCCAACGCCTCGACGAGACCTGCGTGGAACCGGAAGCCGATCACCGTGCCGACGCCGATCATCACCACCACCGCCAGCGCAGACAGCAGCGTGTCGGCGACGATCCGCCCGATGATCACAGCGAAGCGCGACATGGGGAGCGACCAGAAGCGATCCATCAGGCCGTTGCGCAGGTCATCGGCGACTGCGAGGCCGGTGTTGAGGCCGCTGAAGGTTGCAGTCTGGACGAGGATGCCTGGCAGCAGGAAGTCGATGTAGCTGCCGTTGGCCACGTGGATCGCGCCACCGAACACATACGCAAAGAGCAGGACGAAGATGACCGGCTGGACGAAGATCTCGACCACCAGAAACTGCGGCGTCCGGATGACCTTGCGCACATTTCGTTCCGCGATCAGGTAGATCTCAAGCAGCTGCCGCATCCTGCTTCCCACCTCCGTTGGTCAGGTTCAGGAAGACCTCGTCGAGCGTCGGACGGCGCAGGGCAATCTCGTCGACCACAATGCCGGCGTCCGCGAGCCTCCGCATCGCCTCGGTAAGTCCGGTCTCTCCGTGCGCCGGCACGGTCACCTCGTCAAGCTCCCTGCGTACGTGGCCCATCGGGGCGAGGGCGGACATCGCATGGCCGACGCGCTCGGCCACGACCCGGACCGCCACGACCTGGCCGCCTGCCCGCGCCTTGAGCTCACCCGGAGTGCCTTCGGCCAGGACGCGGCCGTGGTCGAGCACGGCGATGCGCGAGGCCAGGCGGTCGACCTCCTCGAGGTACTGGCTCGTGAGGAGCACGGTCGCACCACCGCGCACCGTGGCCCCGATCAACTCCCACAGCGCGAGCCGGCTCGCCGGGTCAAGACCCGTCGTCGGCTCGTCGAGGAAGAGGACGCGGGGCCGGCCCACCAGGCTCGCGGCCAGGTCAACCCGGCGGCGCATGCCCCCGGAGTAGGTGCGAACGGAGCGGTCGGCGGACTCGATAAGGCCGACCTGCTCGATCAGCTCGGCCGCCCGTCGCTTGGCCTCGGGAGCGCGCAGGCCGAGCAAGCGCCCTATGAGCACCAGGTTCTCCCGTCCGGTCAGCGCCTCGTCGAGGGCGGCGTATTGGCCAGTGAGGCCGATCACGCGCCGGACCGCGTCCCCGTGCCGCGCCACGTCGTGGCTGTCGACGAAGGCGCGACCGGCGTCCGCCCGAAGCAGCGTCGCCAGAATGCGGACCGCGGTGGTCTTGCCCGCGCCGTTGGGGCCGAGCAGGCCGTAGACGATCCCGGCTGGCACGGCCAGGTCGACGCCCGCAAGCGCGACAGTCTTGCCGAAGGACTTCCTCAATTCTTCGATCACGATCGCTTGGCTCATAACATCCTTAGGGTAGAGCCAATGATTGGCAATTGTCAACTATTGTCTGGACGCTATTATTGGCGGTGACGTGGCACAGGAGCGGCGCCGGCTGCGGGACCAGATAAAGGAGGAATGGCGCGCACACCGCAATGCGAGCCGCGAGGAAAAGGCGCGGATGAAGGAACAGATGCGGGAGACGATGCGGGCGCATCTGGAGCGCGGCCGGCCCAGGCGTATGACGAAGCAGCAAGCGGCCCAGGACGCGTGGCGGATCCTGATGCGCGTCGGCGAGAAGCACATGGTGGATGCCGGCGCGCGCTTGCATGAGATGGGCCTCAGCCCGGTGATGGGTCACTTCCTTGACGAGCTAGCCAGGATGGAGCCTGGCCCGATGTCTCAGCTCGTCGAGCGCATGGGTGTGGATCCGGGGTGGGTGACCGACATCGTCGATCGACTCGAGCAACGCGGCGACGTCGTCCGCAGACCGTCCGCGGAGGACCGCCGCGCGAAGATCCTGGAGCTCACGTCGCAGGGACGCGAGACCTGGCGAAAGATGGACGACGCGATCGCCACCGCCCCGCCTGAGCTGCTCGAGCTGCGAGAGGGCGAATTGCGGCTGCTTCTGCGGATCGCCCGGAGCCTCGCCAAGGCCGCGAACGTGGAGGTCGAACCGCCCTTCTAGCTGTTCGGGCTCGGACGCGCCGCCGGCGCCGGCTCGCTCGTGACCACGTCCCTGCGCGCGTGCTTGATCGCCGGTCCCACGAGGTCGAGGTCGTACTCGGCCGAAACGCTGTGGCCGAGTACGTCCCGCACCTTGGTCAGGACCACGAGCCGGTAGCGCGCACCGGCCTTGAGGTCGAAGCCACTCATCGTGACCGTGCGGTTGACGTAGGTCGCGGTCGCGGTGACCTGCTTGCCGTCGGAGTCGAGGATCAGCACACCGTCATTGATCGTCCCGGGGTCGAGGTCGCTGTCGAACGTGATCTTGACGCCGTCTTTCGTGACGTCGACGCTCACCACCTCGGCGCCTTTCCCGAGATCGCGGTGTGAACCGCCGGTGGCCTTGTCGACGAGGAAGACCTTCGTGTTCAAGTCGCGGACGAGCGTCAGCGTCTCCTCGTAGCTGCTCACGTCGAGCTTGCCGTGGGTCAGGACGAGGCGCACGACCACCCTGACGGTGTCCGGGTTGGTGTCGACCAGGGCTTGGGTCACGACGTAGTAGCGCGTGAATTTCGGGTCGCCCTTGACCACGAGGTCAAGCCCGCCGTCGCCATATGCCTTCTTGCCGCTGGCGTCGAGCACGCTCGATGCGTCACCGGGCTGTCCCTTCAACCGGGCGTCCATGAAAGCTGACACGACTTTGCCGGCCTCATCGACAGGGGTCGGAGCGGGAGGCAGCGCCGGCGCGGTGGCCACCCAGAGGTTGTTGCCGCGGACGAATGCAAAGGTGGCGCCGTCCGGAGCCCACATCGGTGAGCGGTACGTGCCGTTCGCCACCGGCGTCCCGCCGGTGCCGTCGGCCCGAACCTGGTAGAGGCCGGTGTCGCCGCCGAGCAGGATCGTGTCCTGGGTCGACCAGCTGGCGTCTCCGGCCGGCACCGTCGCCTGGGTCACGCCTTGAGGGTCCGCGACGATGACCGAGTCGCCCGTCGAGTAGAGGAGGTAGGCGCCGTCTGGCGACCATCCCGCGAAAGTCACCTTCCCAGGCCCAAGCTGAGTGCTCTTCCCGTTCGCAAGCTCGATCACGAAGAGCCTGTCGTCCTGACGGTAGGTCGCGTGCGCGCCGTCGGGTGCGATCGATACGACCGCGACGGCGCCGCTCGCAGGCAGCGCTGCAACCTGACTCTGCCCACCGGCGCCCTGCGTGTAGAAACCGCCTGGCGCCGCCCAAACGACCGTGTCCCTGGCCCAGCCCACCAGCGTGGCCGCGGGTGTGGCGACCACCTCTTCGGTCTTGCCGGTGGCGAAGGTGAGAATCTCGATCTTGCCTGCGCGGACGTATGCGAGCCTGTCAGCCGCCGGCGAGATGGAAAGCGAGCTCGTGCCCTCCTGGGCGATGACGCTGGCGGCGCCGGTCTTCGAAACGACGACCAGCGTGCCTTTGCCGTCGATGAAGTAGATCGACGACGAATCCGCCGACCACTGCGCGACCAGTTGCGCCGCCCCGTTGATCGTCACCAGCTGCTTCTCGGCAAGGGGATTCGCCGGCGTGGGTCGCGGTGAAGGACTGGGCGCGGGCGTGGGCGGCGGTTGGGTCACGAACGTGATCGTCTGCGGCGCAGCCAGCTGCTGGCCGCTCTGTGTCGTCGCACCTGGACCGATGGTGACCTGGTACTGCGTGTTCGGCGCCAGGTTGCCGGCCACCGGCTGCACCTGCATCGAGCGGCTGTCCTGCGCCCACGAGAAGGTGACGTTGGTCGCGGGCATGATCTGCACTGCGGCCTCGGTCGTCTGGTGATTCATCGGCTGGTTGAAAGAGACAAGGACCGGCTGCTGCAGCGCGACCGCGTTCTGGCCGTCGATCGGGCTCTGGACGAAGACCTGGTTGAAGCCGCCTGGCTGCTGCAGGGCGCCCCACACGACGGCGGTCCCGATGAGGATGAGGCCTACCGCGGCGCCCGCCCACGCAAGGCCAGGAGGCGCGAACGCGCGACGCCACCACGAGTTGCGACCTTCGCTCATGGCCCACGCTTGCTGCATCAGCTGACGGCGCAGGCCAGTCCGGAAGGCGTCATCGACGGGCGGCTCAGGCAGGCGGGCCGAGCTGAGCAGCGATGCGACCCGACGCAGCTCGTCGTCCTGGAGGATCTCCTCGAGGTCTGGGTCGTGGTACGAGTTCATTCCACCGGCCTCAAGGTCGACGCGTCTTCACGCAGCCGAGTCACGCCGCGATGGATCAGCAGCTTCACCGCCCCGGCGGTCTTGCCCATCGCGATCGCGATGTCTTCGATCTTCATGTCTTCCTGGAACTTGAGCACCAGCGCTGTGCGTTGCTGCTGCGGCAGCGCCTCCACCAGCGCCCAGATCCGCCGCACCTCATCGCGATGCGCAGCCACGTCCTCGAGCGCAGGGCCGGCGATCGACAGGTCGTGGAAGTCGTCCAGTGACTGCGCCGGGCGGAGCGTCCGGTAGCGGTCGGCGATCGCGTTGACCGCGATCTGGTACAGCCAGGCAGCAAAGGGCCGCCCCGTGTCCTGGTAGCGGGGCATAGCCTTCAGAGCCTTCATGAAGACTTCCGAAGTGACGTCCTCTGCCGCGGTTTGCTCCCTCACTCTTGAATACACGAACCTGTAAATCTGCTGAAAGTGCCGGTCATAGAGCGCCCCGAACTGGCGAGGGTCTCGCCTGGCGTGCTCGACGAGCTCTCGCTCCTCGGCGCGCGAGGGGTCGCTCACTGGCCGTTCAGCCTGTGCGGGTTCAAACGAGGGCCTGGCGAAGCTGGTTACGAGTTCGGGCCATGCGGCAGCCATCGATTATCAAGCCAGCCGCTTAATTGTTCTGGCCGCACCGTGAGGGGCACGACATGTTGGGCTTTGCCTGGGCTGGATAACAAGATCTTGATTCGCCGGTCGCCGATATAATTCCCACGTCGCCCCCTTGCTGATTGGGATGCCCTCTTGATCGAGCGATACACGCCGCCGGCGATGCGGGCGGTATGGTCCGACCAGCACAGGTACGAGCTCTGGCTGCGGATCGAGATTCTGGCTTGCGAGGCATGGGCGTCGCTAGGGAGGATCCCCGAGTCCGCTCTGTCGAAGATCCGAAAGGGCACGTTCGACGCAACGAAGATCGCCGAGGTCGAGTCACGTGTCGGACATGACGTCATCGCTTTTCTGACGGTGCTCGGCGAGTCGATCGGACAGCCTGAGGCGCGTTACGTCCACCTTGGAATGACGAGCCAGGACCTGAACGACACGGCGATGGCGGTGCAGATGGTGGAGTCGGCGCGGCTGATCCTGGGCGAGCTCGCCAGGGTGCGGGAAGGCGCCGCGGAGCTGGCCATCCGCCACCGCCGCACGCTGATGGCCGGGCGCACGCACGGGATCGTGGCCGAGCCGATCACCTTTGGCTTCAAGGTCGCAGGATGGGTGGCCGAGCTCGATCGCTCGATTGCGCGCCTGGAGCGCGCGGCGGGCGACGCCGCGGTGGGTCGCGCCAGCGGCGCCGTCGGAACGCATGCGACGATCGATCCGAAGGTCGAGGACCACGTCTGCAGGGAGCTCGGCCTGAAGGTCGATGCGGTCTCGACCCAGGTTGTCGCGCGCGACCGGCATGCGGATTTCATGTCAGCGCTCGCGCTTGCCGCAGGAACTCTTGAACGAATCGCCACCGAGATCCGGCACCTGCAGCGGAGCGAGGTCGGTGAGGTGTTCGAGCCGTTCGGAAAGGAGCAGAAGGGGAGCTCAGCGATGCCGCACAAGCGCAATCCCGTGCTGACCGAGCGCGTGTGCGGACTCGCTCGCGTCGTGCGGGGCCACCTCGTCACGGCGCTCGAGAACACCGCGCTCTGGCATGAAAGGGACATCAGCCATTCGTCGGCGGAGCGAGTCATCTTTCCAGACGCGTGCGCCGCCGTCGACTACATGGCGATCGAGATGGACAAGGTGCTTCGAGGCCTCGAGGTGAAGCCCGAGCGGATGCTCGCGAACCTCCAGCTTGCGGGCGGCGTCGTGTTCTCTCAGCGTGTGCTGCTCGCGCTCGTCGACAGCGGCATGTCGCGCGAGGACGCGTACATCGTGGTCCAGAAGACAGCAATGCAGGCGACGGAGAATGCTTCCACCGGATTCCGCGCCCTGCTGGAGAAGAATGACGAGGTCATGAAGCGCATCGGCTCGAGGATGGAAGAGGTGTTCGACCCGTGGGCCGGTCTCGAACACACCGACCTTGCGTTCGAGCGCCTCGGCCTTGGAGTGGCCAGCAAGTGATCGCGGGTCCACCTCTCACCGACACCGAGCTTCCGCTCAAGCTTTTCGCGCGCGGCAAGGTCCGCGACACGTACGAGCTGAGCGCCGACCAACTGCTGATGGTGGCGACCGACCGCATCTCGGCCTTCGACCACGTGCTGCCCAACGGCATTCCGGATCGGGGCAAGGTGCTGACCCAGCTGTCGATCTTCTGGTTCTCGCAGACCGACACCTTCCAGGCCAACCACCTGATCTCGGGCATGGTCCCAGACCTGCCGGTGGCCCTGAAGAACTATCGAGAACAGCTTGCGGGCCGTTTCATGATCGTGCGCAAGGCAAAACGCATCGACTACGAGTGCGTGGTGCGCGGATACCTGGCGGGCAGCGCGTGGAAGGAGTACGAGGACTCGCAGACCCTGGCCGGGGAGAAGATGCCTCCCGGCCTGCGCCAGAGCGAAAAGCTCTCGTACCCGATCTTCTCGCCGGCCACCAAAGCCGAAACCGGCCACGACGAGAACATCACGTTCGACCAGATGCAGAAGGACCTCGGCCAGGAGCTGTCGGAGAAACTGCGCGACGCGAGCCTCGAGCTGTACAAGTACGCGGCGGATTTCGCGGCTCGCCGCGGGCTCATCCTCGCGGACACGAAATTCGAGTTCGGCCTGGTCGGCGACGACCTGCTCCTCATCGACGAGGCGCTGACACCGGACAGCTCGCGTTACTGGGACGCGGCGACATATGTCGTGGGCACGTCGCCTGAGGCCTACGACAAGCAGCTCGTTCGCGATTGGCTTACGCGTTCAGGCTGGGACAAGGAGTCAGAGCCCCCGCGGCTGCCGGAGGACGTCGTCACCCAGACGCGGATCCGCTACCTCGCCGCGTATCAGCGTTTGGTCGGCAAGCCGCTGTTTCCGCGGAAACCGAGGAATGAGACGTGATCTCGCGATCCCGGCCGGAGCCCCCGCGGTGATCGCGCGCGTGATCGTGACTCCCAAGCCCGTTGTCAACGACCCGCAGGGGTTGACTGTCAAGCAGGGCCTTGCGTCGCTCGGGTTTCGGGAGGTGTCCGACGTTCGCGTGGGCAAGTACATCGAGGTCAACCTCGACACGTCCAGCGAGCACGAGGCGCGCCGGCGGGTCGAAGAGATGTGCCGCCAGCTGCTGGCGAACCACGTGATCGAGGACTTCCGCTTCGACCTCGAACCGGAGCACAAGCGGCGTTAGAGTGTCGAACCCCCGAACCTCCTTGCATCTTCGCGGCCTAGGCAACCGGGCGCCGCTGGCGCTGAAGCCTGCGTCAGGGGGCCCGGCGCTCACTCGTCACGCATCGACCGATGCGCTCCTCGTCGCGCCACCCCTTCCTTGGCTCCGGTCGCCGATGCCGCGAATCTGCGGCGGATGTCGGGAGGTTCGACACTCATGAAGTTCGGAGTTGTTGTGTTCCCCGGCACGTGGTCGGACCGCGACTGCGGCTGGGTCATCGACCAGGTGCTCGGCCATGAGCTCACCTATCTCTGGCACAAGGACCCCGACCTCAAGGGATGCGATTGTGTGATCCTGCCCGGCGGATTCGCATACGGCGACTACCTCCGGACCGGCGCGATCGCCCGGTTCGCGCCGGTGATGGAGCAGGTCGCCGAGTTCGCGGACCGCGGCGGACTGGTCTGGGGCATCTGCAACGGCTTCCAGGTCCTGTGCGAGGCGGGCCTGCTGCCAGGCGCTCTGATCCGCAACGCTTCGCTCGAGTTTCGCTGCGAATGGACCAACTTGCTCGTTGAGCGGACCGACCTTCCCTTCACGTCTCAGTGCGCGGAGCGTGACGTGATCCGGGTGCCCATCGCGCACGGCGAGGGGAGCTACTTCGCCGACCCTGCGACGCTCTCGAGGCTGGAGCAAAGAGGCCAGGTCGTCTTTCGCTACTGCGATGCGTCCGGCAGAGTCGTGCCCGGCGCGAACCCGAACGGATCCATGCACAACATCGCCGGCATCGTGAACGCGCGCGGCAACGTGCTCGGCATGATGCCGCACCCCGAGCGATGCTCCGAGCCGGAGCTTGGTGGGACCGATGGGCTTAAGCTGTTTCGCTCGGTGGCTGAGGGAGCACTGAAGGTGCTGGTGTCTTGAGCATCAAATCTGTAGACGAGAGGCGACTCCGCGAAGTCGCTCTCACCCCAGATGAGTACAGGGTCATCGTCGAGCAGCTGAAGCGAGCCCCCAACGAAGTCGAGCTCGGCATGCTCGGGGTGCTGTGGTCTGAGCACTGCTCGTACAAGAGCTCGAAGCCCTTGCTGCGACGCCTGCCTTCGACCGGAGCGGCGGTCCTGCAAGGTCCGGGCGAGAACGCGGGTGCGGTCAGCATCGGCGAGGGCTGGGCGGCGGTCTTCAAGATCGAGTCGCACAATCACCC
>JBKPCF010000005.1:0-45454 GCA_046727235.1 Candidatus Dormiibacterota bacterium | reverse complement strand
CACGACAACCTGCTGCCAGCGCAGCGCCTCGGCCTGCTTCTCGATCCCGGTGTGCAGGTAGCCGATCACGGGTTTGAGACTCTTCACCTGCTCCCCGTCGAGGTCGACGATCAGGCGCAGCACGCCGTGAGTGGACGGGTGGTGGGGCCCGAAGTTGACCGTGAGCAGCTCACCCCCGAACGCGCCCTGCTCCCCGGTCCGGCTGACCGTCACGCCCGCGCCGATGGTGGTTGTGTCGGTGTCAGTCACGCTTTCTCCGGCGCGGTTTGCCAGGTCTCGTGCTCCTCCGAGAAGTCGACGGGCTCGCCGCCGACCGGGTAGTCGCGGCGCAGCGGATGGCCGACCCAGTCGTCCGGCATCAGGATCCGGGTCAGGTCGGGGTGGCCCTCGAAGACGATCCCGAACATGTCATACGTCTCGCGCTCGTCCCAGTTGGCGGGGGGGAAGACGTCGGCGACCGAGTCGATGTGCGGCGGGTCACCTTCGACGAAGGCTCGGACGCGCAGCTGTTCCCTGGTCTCCATGTTGCGCAGCTGGTACACGACCTCGAATCGCCCCGGCCAGTCCCGCGATCGGTCGGCGAGATGGTCGACGCAGGTGAGAAACACGAGCAGGCGATAGCCCTCGTCCTTCAGCGACGACAGGGCCTCATGGACCTTCGCGGGATCGATCGTGATCCAGGGGTCGCCTGCGCTGACGCCCTTCTCGACGATGAGCGTCTCGCTGATCACTGCCGCGGAAGGATTCCCTGGGCCTTGATCCGCTCCTGCAGGATCATCAGCGCGTTCAAGAGGTCTTCCGGTCGTGGAGGACAGCCGGGGATGTAGACGTCGACCGGCACGATCTTGTCCACGCCCTGGAGCAGCGCGTAGTTGTTGAAGACGCCGCCGGTCGAAGCGCATGCGCCCATCGAGATGACCCATTTGGGCTCGGGCATCTGGTCGTAGATCGTGCGGAGGATGGGCGCCATCTTCTGCGACACGCGTCCGGAAACGATCATGAGGTCAGATTGCCGCGGCGAGGCGCGGAACGCCTCCGAACCGAAGCGCGCGATATCGACGCTCGCGGTCGCTGTGTGGATCATCTCGATCGCGCAGCACGCAAGGCCGAACTGAGAAGGCCACACCGAATTCCCGCGGCCCCAGCCCACAACCTTGCCCAGGGTGGTGGTCAGGATGTTCCGGCCCATCGACTCGGCGAGCGCCTCTATTCCCAATCCAGCCCTCCCTTCTTCCAGATGTGAGCCAGTGCGATGAGCAGGATGCCGATGAAGACGAGCATCTCGATCAGGCCGAACCAGCCCAGCTGCTTGAGGATGACGGCCCACGGGTAGAAGAACACCGACTCGACGTCGAAGATGATGAAGAGCATCGCCGTCAGGTAGAAGCGGACCGACAGCCGTCGGACCGCGGGCGTGTCGGGGATAATGCCGGATTCGTATGGCTCCAGCTTGCGACGGTATGGCTTGGCGGGGCCGAGAACGAAGCTGAGAGTGACCACCGCCCCGAGCAACCCCAGGACGATGAGCACCAAGATCAGTATCGGGACGTAGCTCTCGAGCAAGGCCTACTCCAAAGCGACTGGTGGACTTGCGCTGTCGCTTTAATTCTATTAACACGGGGGAGGCAGGCCTCCCCCGTGGTGCCCCCTCCGTTGCGAAGTACGCCTGGAGGCGCCTGGCAAGCGATGCTGAGTGACGGCCGGAATGAATCCGGCCTACGGCTGCACCTCGTCCAGTTTTAGTGGTGGTCCTTGCGGCTGTGGGAGATCCTCACCCCACGTGAAAGCGTGGCGTGGATCGGGCAGTAGCGGTTGCAGGCCAGGTCGAGCGCCTGGTCGATCAACTTCTTGTCAGTGTCCCCGTCCCAGGTGCAGTGGAACGTGATCTGAATGCTCTTGAAGGCCTTGGGCCATCCTTCCTCACGATCGCCTTCGACCTCGACCTCAAGAGCCCGCAGCGGCTGCTTGAACTTCTTGAGCAGCAGGACGGCGTTCAAGCCGGTGCAGCCGCCCAGGGCGCCGAGAAGCATCTCGGTCGGCCGCATGGCGGCGTTGTCGCCGAAGACCGGCGCTTCGTCGACCTGGGCCCTGTGGCCCGAACCGGTCTCGATGTCGAACAGCACCTTACTGCCGGTCCACCTGGCGACGGCCCTCGTCATCGGCCCACACCATATACGGGCAGTCGGGCCGCGAAGTAATGTCAGGCCGTGCCGGACGTCCGAGACAGCTTCCGCACAGTGGCCGCCAACTACGCGAAGTCCACCTTTCACACGTCTTCGGTGCGGCTGCAGGAGGTCATCGACCTGGTGCGACCCAGGCCGGGCGACCTCGCGCTCGACGTGGCGACCGGGACGGGCAACACGGCCTTCGTGCTCGCTCCATATGTCCGGCGCGTCGTCGGCCTCGACATGACTCGCGAGATGCTGGACGAGGCGCGGCGGGTCGCCGCGGGCAAGGGAATTCTCAACGCCGATTGGGTCATCGGCGATGCACAGCGCCTTCCTTTCATGGACGAGACGTTCGACATCTACGTCGTCCGCGCGGCGCCGCACCACTTTCCCGACATCGACGGATTCCTGGCGGAGGCATTCCGCGTCCTCAAGCCCGGACGCGACGCGGCGCTGATCGACTGCGCACCACCGTTGCCGGCTCGCGACGTGCTCCACGCGGTCGAGCTGCGGCGCGACCCCTCTCACATCCTGTCCCTGACGGTTGACGAGTGGGTCGCGAGGATGGAGCGCGCCGGCTTCGAGGTGGAGACGGCTGAGGCGCGCGAGCTGGACTGGAACTATGAGGAGTGGATGGCCAACCAGGCTGTCGCGCCTGGGCTTGCGGCCGAGCTGGCGACGATTATCGAATCGGCCGACGGTGAGGCCCGGGTGCAGCTGCATCCCGAACGGCGCGACGGCAAACTGTGGCACGCGTACTGGCACGCGCTGATCCGCGCCCACAAACCGAGCTCGTGAGCAAGGCACTTGCCGAAGGCGAGCTGATCGTCCTGGTCGACAAGGTCGGCCGCCGGCACCGCGTCAGGCTGCATCGCGGGGAGCGGCACTCGATCCATTCGGGCCTGATCGAGCACGACGCCCTGATCGGGCGGCCGGAAGGGGTCGTCGTCACGACGCAGCTTGGCGCGCGGCTCCTGGCGGTCCGGCCGACGTTCGCAGAGCAAGTCACCGGACGACGGCGGCAGACCCAGCCGATCTACCCGAAAGACCTTGGCGCAATCGTTGTCGGAGCGGACATCTATCCGGGCGCACGGGTGCTGGAGGCCGGTACGGGGACGGGAGCCCTGACCATGGCCGTCGTGCGGTCCGTCGGAGACCGGGGCTCGGTGGTCAGCTACGAGGTGAGGGAGGAGTTTCTCGAAGCCGCCCGGCGCGCGATCATCGAGACGCTCGGCGAGATCCCGTCGAACCTGACCCTCAAGCTCGGCGACGTCTACGCGGGGGTTGACGAGCTGGACATGGACCGCGTCCTCCTCGACCTGCCCGAGCCATGGCAGGCCGTCCCGGCGGCCCGGTCGGCCCTGAGGCCAGGCGGAATCGTGTTCGCGCACTGCCCGAACGTGAGCCAGGTTCAGCGCTTCTTCGACTGCCTTCGTGAGGTCCGCGGCTTCGGCATGCTCGAAGCCTTCGAGCTCCTGCAGCGGGGCTGGACGGTGAGGGGCAGAAGCATGCGGCCGTCACATCGGATGGTCGCCCACACCGGCTTTCTGTGCTTTGCCCGCCGGCTGGCCGAGGACGAGCTGTTCGAGCCGGAGGGCGAGGGCTTCAGGTAACCATCCCTGGGGCCAGGTCGTTTCATCTCACATGGGGCGCCGCGTCGCACAAGTCGTTGTTCTATTCGCTTCAGGAGTGGTCACCGTCGCGATCTTCGCCGTCGCCCCAGTAGCTCTCCCGAAATAACGCACTCTCGTTACGATTGCCGCTGCAAATGAGCGGGGGTCGGGTTCCCATCCAGGTCGCCGTCACCGGCGCGGCCGGCCAGATCGGCTACTCGCTTGTGTTCCGGATCGCCTCCGGCCAGATGTTCGGTCCAGACCAGCCGGTCGTGCTCCGAATGCTCGAGATCGAGCCGGCGATGAAGTCGCTCGAAGGCGTGGGCATGGAGCTCGACGACTGCGCGTTCCCCACCCTGGCCGGGACGGTGATGACCCATAAGGCGGAGGAGGCGTTCGAAGGGGCGAACTGGGTGCTGCTCGTGGGGGCCGCCCCGCGAAAGCAGGGGATGGAGCGGGGCGACCTTCTTTCGGTCAATGGGAGCATCTTCGGGCCGCAGGGCAAGGCGATCGCCAAGACCGCCGCCAGCGACGTCCGGATCCTGGTCGTCGGCAACCCCTGCAACACCAACTGCTACATCGCGCGGTTGAACGCGCCGGAGGTGGCGGCCGAGCGCTGGTTCGCGATGACGCGCCTCGATGAGAACCGGGCCCGGTCGCAGCTTGCCCAGAAGGCGAAGGTGCCGGTCGCGGCGATCTCCAACGTGGCGGTCTGGGGCAACCATTCGACGACCCAGTACCCGGACGCCCGCAACGCCCGGATCGCCGGCCTTCCGGTGTTCGACGTCATCTCCGACCACGGCTGGCTCAAGGGCAAATTCGTCGAGATCATCCAGAAGCGCGGAGCGGCGGTGATCGAGGCGAGAGGCGCTTCGTCGGCCGCGTCGGCCGCCAACGCCGTCATCGATTCGGTGATCAACCTTCGGACGCCGACGCCGTGGGGCGACTGGCACTCCTACGCGGTGGTCAGCCACGGCGAGTACGGGGTGCCCGAAGGCCTTCAGTTCGGATTCCCGGTCCGCTCCGATGGCGAGCACTGGGAGGTGGTGCCGGACCTGCAGCACGACGACGACGCCTGGAAGCGGATCCGGGTCACGACCCAGGAGCTGCTGCAGGAGCAAGAGATGGTCAAAAACCTCGTCCCGGCCCAGGCCTAGGCTGCAGCTGCGTTGAATCGAGGTCGGCTCCTGGACGCGCTCGCTGCCGGACGAGAGCAGGAGGCGGAGCTCGTGGCGCTTTGCACCGACGTGGCCCACAGCCCAGACCCGATTCGGACCGATGAGAGGCTGGTAGAGCTTCTAGCGACCTAATCTTGGTTCGATGAGCGTCACGCTCGACCGGCATTCATATCCGTTCACGGCGATCGTCGGCCAGGAGTCGATGAAGCTGGCCTTGATCCTCAACGCGATCGTGCCGTCGATCGGGGGCGTCCTCATCCGCGGAGAAAAGGGCACCGGCAAGTCGACCGCGGTTCGAGCGCTGGCGCGTCTTCTGCCCGAGCACGACGTCGTCGAAGGCTGCCACTTCGGGTGCGATCCGACAGACATGGACGATCTTTGCGCCGATTGCCGCGGGCGTTTGCAATCAAACGGTGCGCTGCCTCATCACAGGCGTCGGATGCGGGTCGTCGAGCTGCCGATCAACGCTTCGGAGGACCGCGTCGTCGGCACGATCGACATCGAGGCCGCCCTTCGTGCCGGCGCCAAGCGATTCGAGCCCGGCGTGCTGGCGGAAGCGAACCGCAACATCCTTTACGTCGACGAGGTGAACCTGCTCGACGATCACCTGGTCGACGTCCTGCTCGACGCAGCTGCGATGGGCGTCAACGTGATCGAGCGCGAAGGCGTTTCCTACAGCCACCCCTCCCAGTTCATCCTCATCGGCACGATGAACCCGGAGGAAGGCGAGCTGCGACCCCAGCTCCTCGACCGATTCGGGCTGTGCGTGGACGTGGAGGGGATCCGCGATCCTGACGAAAGGGTCCTCATCGCCGAACGTGACGCGGCGTTCAAGCGCGGGGAGAACGAGTTCACCAATGAGTTCGCGGCCGCCGACAGCAACCTGTCCCGCGCCCTGGCCGAGGCGATCGCGCGCGTCAAAGACGTCCGCCTGAGCGCCGGCCATGCGCGCCTCATCTCGTCGATCTGCGTCGAGGCGGAGGTGCTTGGCCACCGGGCGGACGTCGTCATCGATCACGCGGCCCGCGCTCTGGCGGCGTATCGCCGCCATCCGTCGCCCAACCGGGAGGACATCTATGACGCGGCGACCCTGGCCCTCGCGCATCGGGCACGCAAGCCGATTCGCCGCGACCAGGACGACCCCAACTCTCCCGAGCACGGCGAGCAGCAAGAGGGCTCGCAGCCGTCCGACTCTGAGGCCGGAGATCCGCAGGCTTCAGACAGCGAGACCTCGACCCAGGGCGCCTCGGAGCAGAACGCGAGCTCATCCGAAACCGGCCAGCAGTCGTCGGGCGCCGACACCGGTGTCACGGCCGGCGGGTCGAGCGGCAACGAGTCTGCGCCCGAAGCGCTGCAGACCTTCAACCTCCGGCGCATCGACCTGCCGCGGCAGCGTCAGGTGCGCAAGCAGGGAGGCAAGAGGGCGGCGAGCCAGACACCCGACCGTCGCGGTCGCTACGTCCGCGCCGAGCCCAAGGAAAAAGTCAGCGACCTGGCGATCGATGCGACGGTTCGGGCTGCAGCGCCGCTGCAGAAGGAGCGGGGGAGAAGGCACGGCGAGCGCTTGATGCTGGAAAAGCGCGACCTCCGGCAGAAGGTGCGCGAGCGCAAGGTCGGCAACCTGATCGTTTTCGTCGTCGACGCGTCGGCGTCGATGGACGCGGAGCAAAGGATGGCGGCGACCAAGGGCGCGATCCTCTCGCTGCTGCAGGACGCCTATGTTCGACGGGACCGCGTCGCCGTGGTCATCTTCAAGAACCGCACCGCGGAGGTCGTGCTGCGTCCGACCTCCAGCGTCTCATTGGCGCGGCGCCGGCTCGAAAGACTGTCCGTGGGCGGCACGACTCCACTCACGCACGGGCTGATGGCGGGATACAAGGTCGTGAAGACCGAGCTGCTGCGCGACCCCACGATCCGTCCGCTTCTGGTGCTCATCAGCGACGGCCGTGGCAACATCTCGATGTTCAAGGAAGAGCCGCTGGTCGAGGCGCAGAAGGTTGCGGCTTTGATCGACGCGGAGAACATCGACGCTCTCGTGATCGATTCGGCGCGCGACTACAGCCACCTGCCGTCTGTGCAGCACCTGGCGCGAGTTGCGCCGATGTACCAGACCTACGCGATCAACGCTTGCGCGGACCTGGCGGACCGCATGGGCGCGCATTATTACGGGCTCTATGACCTGTCCCGAGACGAGATCGCCACCGCAGTCGAGAGGGAGCTGGGCCGCGGCCGCTAGCCGGCGCATCGTGATCCTGGTGGCGCTGGCGGCGTGCGCGTGCAACTCGGCGCCGACCGCGTCGACCCAACCCAGTCCTTCGCCGACGCCTACATCCACGCCCAGCCAGGCGGCCTCGCCCAGCTCGAGCGGCCTGGAGAGTCCAGTGCCGGCCCAGGTGCTGTCGCCCGCTCAGGGACTGCCCATTGGCAACCTCTGCTCGACCCAGATCACGGTGCAGGCGGACGGGAATGCGGCGCCACTCTTCTGCCGCAGCGGCGCTCTCAACGTGCCTGCCTGGCGGTTTTACGCCGACATCAGCGCGAGCGTGCTCGGATTGGGCCTGAATCCGACCGCTGGACAGGTCCAGGCGGCAATCTGCGACGACATCGCGCACAACCACGCGACCAGGGCCCAGGAGGCCAGTGGCTACAAGCTGGCGACGGCGTACTACGGCTGGACGTTCAACATCGACGTCTCGAAGACCGTTTGCACGTGATCCGTAACATCTAGCTCACTCATGGCGCTAGACCGCTACTCCTACCCGTTCACCGCGATCGTCGGCCAGGACGAGATGAAGCTGGCCCTCGTCCTGAACGCGATCAATCCCACCATCGGCGGCGTGCTGATCCGCGGTGAGAAGGGCACCGGAAAGTCCACGGCCGTGCGGGCGCTCGCGCGGCTGCTGCCCGAGCAAAAAGTCGTCGAGGGATGCCACTTCGGCTGCCACCCGGAGGATCCAGAGGACTGGTGTCTCGACTGCCGCGAGCGCGCGTCGATGGGAATCCTGCCAGTCGCGACGCGGCGAATGCGAGTGGTCGAGCTGCCCATCAACGCGTCCGAGGACCGGGTGGTCGGGACGATCGACCTGGAGGCGGCGCTGAAGGAGGGATCGCGACGCTTCGAGCCTGGCGTGCTGGCCGAGGCGAACCGCAACATCCTGTACGTCGACGAGGTCAACCTCCTGGACGACCACATCGTCGACGTGCTTCTCGACGCGGCGGCAATGGGTATCAACACCGTCGAGCGAGAAGGCGTATCGGTCTCACATCCTTCGCGGTTCATCCTCGTCGGGACGATGAACCCCGAGGAAGGCGAGCTCCGCCCCCAGCTCCTCGATCGCTTTGGGCTCTGCGTCGACGTCGAGGGCATCCGCGACCTCGACAAGCGTGTGGCGATCGTCGAGAAGAGGGCGGTGTGGGAAGACGACCCCAACCTTTTCTATCAGCAGCATGCGGAGTCGGAGCAGGCGGTGCGTACGCAGATCGCAGAGGCGATCGCCACCTTCCCGGAGGTGACCCTCTCGCGCGAGATCCTTCGCCTCATCGCCCAGATCTCGATCGCCCTCGAGGTCGACGGGCATCGTTCCGACCTCGTCTGCGCCCGGGCCGCGCAGGCCAAGGCGGCCTACGACAGCGCGGAGGAGGTCGAGGTGAGACACATCGGCGAGGTGGCGGAGATGGTGTTCGCGCACCGCGTCCACTCCGTGCCGTTCGGCAAGGGCGGACCAAACCTCGGCGAGGTAATCTCCCGCATGGTTGGGCAGGTTTAAAACCGAAAGAGCCTGACTAGACTGAGGCCCGTGGCGGCCTCCCAGGAACCTTCCCTCGAACCTCGGCGAGCCGCCGAGCTCCTCGATCGGGTCGAAAAGAACATCCACCAGGTCATCGTCGGCAAGGACCAGGTCGTCCGGCTCGCCCTGGCGGGCCTCGTCGCCGGGGGGCATGTGCTGCTGCAGGACCTGCCCGGAACCGGCAAGACGATGCTTGCTCGAGCCCTGGCAACTTCGGTGGGCGGCACCTTTCGCAGGATCCAGTGCACGCCGGACCTCCTGCCTTCCGACATCACCGGCTCGAGCGTCTTCAACCAGAAAGACCTGACCTTCGAGTTCATCGCCGGCCCGATCTTCGCCAACATCGTGCTGGCCGACGAGGTGAACCGCGCCACCCCGCGCACACAGTCGGCGCTGCTCGAGGCGATGGGGGAGGGCCAGGTCACCGTCGAAGGCAACACGCGCACGCTCGAGCGTCCGTTCTTCGTCGTGGCGACGCAAAACCCGGCGGAGTTCCACGGCACCTATCCGTTGCCGGAGTCACAGCTCGACCGCTTCGTCCTGGCGGCCGAGATGGGCCCACCAACCGATGCCGAGGCGATGGAGGTCCTGGCGCGACGTGAGCACGGAGACCCGATCGCCGAGCTGGGTGCGGTCATCGACATCCGCGAGGTGATCGAGCTGCAGGAGGCGTGCCTTCGCGTCGTTGCAGCGCCGGCCATCAGGACCTACCTCGTCGCGCTGCTGCAGGCGATCCGCGCCCGCAACGACGTGGTTCTGCCGGCCAGCATGCGGTCCGGTGTGTACCTTCAGCGCGCGGCGCAGGCGTGGGCCCTGTTCGAGGGCAGGGACTTCGTCCTTCCCGACGACATCAAGCTGCTTGCCATTCCGGTCCTGGCCCACCGCCTCGGCATGCGCGGCCGCATCAAAGCCGCCGACATGCTGACCGAGGTCGTGTCGACGGTTCCCATACCGCCGCTCCGCCAGCACTGAGAGGGGCGCCTTGAGGCCGACCTGGCGGGTGCTGGGGGCGGGGGCGCTCTGGGGCGTCCTCGAGTGGTACGGCGCCACCTCCGAGGTGCCGTGGCTCTTCCTGCTCGCGGCCTGGATCCTGGCGACGCTCGCCGCGACCGCGGTCTACGCGGCCTGGAACCGCTCTGGCCTGAAGCTGCACCTGGCGGTGCGCAGCAGCCGGCCCGGGCCTGGATCTCCTGCCGAGGAGCTTCCCGAGGCGGTCCTGCGCCTCGGACCGTACCCGGCGCCCCTGTTCGAATGGGACGGAGTCGAGCTCGAGGTCGGGCTCGACACATCCGGGGCGGCACGCGGACCCGCCTGGGTTCAGGGGCGGCTGGACAGCCAGTCGATGGCGTTTGGGACGGGGCTCGTGGGGAGGCACGGATGGCGGCAGGCGACGACGTTGCGCGAGACCCGCCGCGGACCGCTCGGGGCGACCGGGTGGAGCATCGGGACCAGCGACCCGCTCGGTTTCTTCGAAGGCCGCCGGGGGTGTCCAGACGGCGAAGTAGCACTGGTGCTGCCGCGATTCACGTCGCTCGCAGGCCGCACCCGGCCTCGTGAGCTGGAGGCGGGCGTCGCCGCACCTCGGGCAGGCTCGGGCAACGAGCTGTTCGGCATCCGGGAGTACCGGCCGGGGGATTCGCTGCGACGCATCCACTGGCGGTCGAGCGCGAGGCATGGCAAGCTCGTGGTGCGCGAGTACGAACCGCCGGGAGTGCGGATGCTGCGCATCCACGTCGACCCGGCGCCTCCTGACGCGAAGATCGCCGACCAGATCGCGCGCATCGCCGCGTCCGAAGCCTGGGACTGCACGCGCGATGGCGGGCGGGTGGTGGTGTCCGCACCCGGTCTCGAGCCAACGCCGGTGACCCGAGACCTGTGGACGGTGCTCGAGTGGCTGGCCCGATATCCAGCGGGCCCCACAGGCCCTTCCGGCATTTCCGGCCACCTCCTCCGGAGCGGGGAGGAACTGGTCGCGATCACCGCCGGGAGCGAATTTCCCGAATTCGCCAACCGTCTGTGGGTTGTGGGCGACGCGCAGATCGACACCAACGTCGCATTCGAACGCGTGGGCACCGGTTGGCCGCTGTGATGCGCTGGTTCCGGCTCCCCGCATCGCCCATCGAGCACTCGCTCGAAGGCAGAGCGTTTGCCTTCTCCGGCTTTGTGGTCGCGGTCCTGGCCATCGTCCTCTACGGCCAGGACTACCTCATTCCGGCGCTTGGCATCGCCGCGGCCGCAGCCGGCCACGTCGTCAGCTACCGCCAGCGCAATCAGAAGCGAACTTTCCGGGGACAGCTGGTCCTGGTCAGCCTCGTGCTCGCCGCAGTGTTCTACGTCATCGCCGATTCGTCGCTTGCAATCTTCGGCGGGGCGCTGCCGCAAGCAAACTTCGCGATCCTGCTCGTCGCGATCACGAGCTTCGACCTCAAGACTCGCCGCAACTGCTACTCGAGCCTGTGGATCAGCCTCGCGATCCTTTATCTGGCGGCCGTTTACGCGTGGGACTACGGGTTCGCCATCCTCGTCGCGCTGTGGACTCTTTACCTCGTCGGTTTCTGGACCGCGTCCCACCTCAGACGCCTGAACGCAGGCGTGCGCCTGCCGTTCCGGCCGATCGCGGCGATGCTCGGCGTTGCGCTTCTGAGCGGTGCGGCCTGGTTCATCGCCGCGCCGCAGCCGTCCGGGGTCCCGATCTCGCCTCTGGTCATCTCACTGCCCAACTTCACCGCCTTCAAGGGAGACCTCGAGAGCGCCGCGCTGCCGCTCGTACAGCTGACCGGCGATCCAACGGGAGCGACGAGCAGTGTCGACCTGCACTTTCGGGGGCGGCTCGGCGATGCGCCGGTGATGTACGTAAGGACCGGCGCACCCGCGTACTGGCGCGGGCTGGTCTTCGACGCCTACCGCGACGGCGCCTGGACGGCGAGCGATCGCGGATACAGGGAGATGCAGCCCTACGTACCACCGCGCTTCCTGCCGCCTGCACCGCCCCGCAACCTCGGCACGTTTGTGCAGACCTTCCGCATCGTGAGACCGCTGCCGGGCGTCATCAACGCCGCCTATCCGATCCAGAGCCTTTACGCTCCGGTGGCCGCGCTGAGGGAAGACGCCTACGGCACCTTCCACACCCCGCAGGCATGGCGCCCAGGTCAGACCTACTCGGTCGTCTCTTACCTGCCCAACCTCTCACCCGATGTTCTCCGTGCGGAGACGGCGCCAATCGAGGTGTCCAACCCGGAGTACCTCGACTTCAGCGCCCTGTCACCGCAAGCCCGCCAACTCGCGGAAACGGTCCGCGGCAGCGAGACCAACCCCTTCGACGTCGTGATGCTCCTCACCAGGTACTTGCAGGAGAAATACCGGTACACCCTGGACCTGCCGCGCGTGCCGTCCGGGCGGGACCCGGTCGATTGGTTCCTGTTCGACGTCAAGACCGGCTACTGCGAGCAGTTCGCGACCGCGGAGACGCTGATGCTGCGAAGCCTCGGCATCCCGGCGCGCCTGGCGACCGGCTACTCGACTGGCGACTACGACGCTGTCCTCAATCAAGCGGTCGTGCGGGAGCGCGACGCGCACGCGTGGGTCGAGGTCCAGTTTCCAGGCAGCGGATGGGTGCCCGTCGACCCGACGCCAGGAGTCCCACCTCTCGCGGCCACTCGTTTCCCCAACCACTGGGCGGCCGCCGGCATCGCCAGGTTGATCCCGCATGTCACGATCGGGGCGCCCACGGCCGCGATCGGCTCGCTGGGTGCGCTGGCAGTGATTCCGCCGGCGATCGCGGCCGCACTACTCGTCGTCCTCGCGTATGCGTGGCTCAGGCGCAGAGTCCGGAGCGGGCGACGCAGACGGCAGCCCGGCGAGTCCGAGCTGCTTCGCCTGTACGAGCGAATCCAGCGCCGGATGAGCCGCCGGCGCCGGCCGCCCGAGACACCACTCGAGTACGACCTGGCGATGCGGTACGAGCCACTTGCGGACGTGACAAGGGCCGTCAATGAAGGCGTTTACGCGGGACGCTGGCCGGATCCGAAGCGGGTGCGAGAGCTCTCTCAGCGCTTATCCTGACGGCGATGGCCCAGGCACTCAAGACCACGGGCGCCGAAAACGTCCGGTGGAAGCTCACAGACCTTTTCGCGTCGCCGGAGGATCCGAAGATCGAGGCGACGATCGCTCGCGACCTGCAGCACGCGACGGACTTCGAGGCGAGGTACAAGGGCAAGGTCGCCATGCTCGATTCAGAGCCCTTCGCGGCGATGATGCGAGAGCTCGCCGCGCTGGAAGAGTCCGCGATCCTGCCCGAGGTCTACGCGTACATGCTGCACAGCGAGAACACCCAGGACCATGCCGCCGGCCGCTTGCTTGCTCGCATACGGGAGGCATCGGCCGAACGCGGCGCACACATGGTTTTCTTCCCTCTCGAGCTCGCGCAGGTCACCGACGAGCACGCCGAGAAGCTGTTTGCAGATGCTGAATCAGCGACTTATCGCCACACCGTCGAGGAGGCGCGCAAGTTCCGCCCGCACCAGCTGTCCGAGCCCGAGGAGCGGGTGCTCACCGACTTCAGCCCCGTCGCCAACGCATCATGGACGAGGCTCTTCGAAGAGCTCTGCGCGCGGATCCGGGTCGACGTCGACGGCACGGACATCGCACTCGAGGAAGCGCTCACGCTGCTGCGAGAGCCGGATCGCGGGGTCCGGCGCAGGGCAAGCGCCGCCATCACAAAGGCGCTCGAGGGCGATGTTCGGACGCGCGGATACATCTTCAATGTGATCCTCCAGGAAAAGGCGATCGACGACCGGCTGCGTCGTTTCCCGTCCTGGATCAGCTCGCGCAACCTCTCCAACGAGACCTCTGACGAAGCAGTCCAGGCCCTGGTCGATGCGGTGACCGGACGCTACGACGTGTGCGTGCGCTACTACCGGGTCAAGCGCCGGCTTCTAAACGTCGGCGAGCTTTACGAGTGGGACCGCTACGCGCCGCTCACGGAGACCACACGCGACCTCGCGTGGGAGGACGCGAAGGAGCTCGTGCTCGGTTCCTACCAGCGATTCTCGAAACGGGCGGGGTCGCTCGTCGAGGACTTCTTCACCAACGGCTGGATCGACGCGCCCGTGGTGCCCGGAAAAGCAGGCGGCGCGTACTGCATGGGCGTCACCCCGCACCACCACCCGTACGTGATGCTGAACTTCACCGGCAAGCTCCGCGACGCCCTGGTTCTTGCCCACGAGCTCGGTCACGGCCTGCACGACCGCCTTGCGGCGAAGCAGAACGTGTTCGATTACCATCCGCCGCTCACGCTGGCCGAGACCGCATCGGTTTTCGGCGAGGCGCTGACGTTCGACCGGATCATGGCGGAGGAGAAGGACCCGAAGATCCGGCTGGCGATGCTGTGCAACCAGTGCGAAGACGCTTTCTCGACGGTGTTTCGCCAGGTGGCGTTCAACCGGTACGAAGACGCGAGCCACACGCTTAGGCGGACCGAGGGCGAGCTGTCGGTCGAGCAGCTTGGCGAGATCTTCCAGGAAAAGCTGCAGGCGATGTTCGGCGACGCGCTCACGCTCACAGACCAGCACAAGGTCTGGTGGAGCTACGTCGGTCACTTCCTGCGCACGCCTGGCTACGTCTATGCCTATGCGTTCGGCAACCTGCTGGCGATGTCCGTCTACCACCGGTACCTGGAGCGGGGAGCGTCGTTCGTCGAGGACTACCTGGGGTTCCTCGCCGCGGGCGGCTCGACCAGGCCGGACGAGCTGGTCAAGCGCCTAGGAATGGACATCACCGACCCCGGTTTCTGGGACGCGGGCCTGAAGATCCTGGATGGGATGGTGACCGAAGTCGAACGTCTCGCCGGATCGCTCTCCAGCGGTCGATAAACTAAGACCAAACAGCTGGACTTGCCGCCAAAAGCGGCCCTTTCGCAAGGAGTGACATGGCGGTCACCGAGACGATTGCGACCACAGATCTCGAGTTCGCGCGCCAGCTCGGTCAGCAGCTGCGGGTCGACTCCATCCGCTGCAGCACCGCCGCCGGTTCCGGGCATCCGACGTCGTCGATGTCCGCAGCTGACCTCATCGCCGTCCTCATCACGCGCTACCTGCAGTACGACTGGGGCAAGCCGAAAGACCCGAACAACGACCACCTGATCTACTCCAAGGGCCACGCGTCGCCGCTCTGCTACGCGATGTTCAAAGCCGTCGGCGCGATCACCGACCAGGAGCTGATGACCTTTCGCAAGTTCGGGTCGCGCCTGCAGGGGCATCCGACGCCGGCGATCCCGTGGGTCGACGTCGCGACCGGGTCGCTCGGCCAGGGCCTCCCGATCGGGGTCGGCGTGGCGCTCGCCGGGCATTACCTCGACAAGCTGCCGTACCACGTGTGGGTGCTGTGCGGCGACTCCGAGCTGGCGGAAGGCTCGATCTGGGAGGCGATCGACAAGGCAGGGCACTACCAGCTCTCGAACCTGACCGCGATCTGGGACATCAACCGATTGGGACAGCGTGGCGAGACCGAGTTCGGGTGGCAGCTGGACGTCTACCGGCGGCGTGTCGAGTCCTTCGGCTGCTTCCCGATCGTGATCGACGGCCATGACATGGGGTCGATCGACCGCGCCTTGGGCGAAGCACTGTCCAACACGGGCAAGCCCACGGTCATCATCGCCAAGACGATCAAGGGCAAGGGCTTCTCCGAGATCGAGAACAAGGACGGCTGGCATGGCAAGGCGCTGCCTCCGGATATGGCAGAGCGGGCCATCAAAGAGCTCGGCGGCATCCGCAACCTGAAGGTCAAGACGCAGAAACCGGAGCGAGGCCCGGCGCCCAAGAAGCCGGCCGCGACGGAACCGGTGCTGCCCACGTACAAGAAAGAGGACAGGGTCGCCACGCGCAAGGCATACGGCGACGCTCTGCTGGCGCTGGCCTCGATCCCCGAGGTCGTCGCCATGGACGGCGAGGTGTCCAACTCGACACACGCTGACGAGTTCGCCAGGGCCCACCCCGAGCGCTTCTTCGAGATGTGGATCTCGGAACAGCAGCTGGTCGCCACCGCGGTGGGCATGAGCGTGCGGGGCTACAAACCTTTCGCCTCGACTTTTGCGGCCTTCTTCAGTCGCGCTTACGACTTCATCCGGATGGCGGGCATCTCGCAGGCGAACATCCGGCTCGTCGGATCTCATGCCGGGGTCGAGATCGGACAGGACGGGCCCTCCCAAATGGCGCTCGAAGACCTGGCCATGATGCGGGCCATCCAAAGCTCGACAGTCCTTTATCCGTCGGATCCCAACCAGGCCGCCAGGCTCACGCGGATCATGGCCGACACCTCCGGTGTGGTCTTCATGCGCACGACACGCGGCGCCTATCCGACTCTTTACGGCGCGAACGAGACCTTCAAGGTCGGGGGGTCGAAGGTGGTCCGGCAGAGCCCGAAGGACAAGGTCGCGTTGATCGGCGCCGGGGTGACGCTGCACAACTGCCTCGCGGCCGCAGATGCCCTCGCGGCGAAGAAGATCCCGGTCCGAGTCATCGACCTTTACTCGGTGAAGCCCGTGGACGTGAAGACGCTGCGGGAGGCGGCGCGGGTGACGAAAGGCAGGCTCGTCGTGGTCGAAGACCACTACCCGGAAGGCGGAATCGGCGCGGCCGTTCTCGAGGCCCTCGCCGACGATCCGCCGAAGAAGCTGGTCCACCTGGCGGTAAGGGGCCTGCCCGAGTCGGGCAAACCCGAAGAGCTGATGAACACGGCCGGCATCTCGAGCCGCCAGATCGTCTCCGCCGCCACCAGGCTCGTTGCGGCCAAGTGATGGCGACCGCCACCCGCAAACCGACAGCCGTCAAAGAGCTGCAGCGGATCGGTCAGTCGCTCTGGCTCGACAACATCCGCCGCCAGCTGATCACCTCCGGAGAGCTCGCGCGCCTGCGCGACGAAGGCGTCACCGGCGTGACCTCCAACCCGACCATCTTCGAGAAGGCGGTCAGCGGGTCCACCGATTACGACGAGGCCATGGTCCAGCTCGTCCGCGAGAAGAAGCGGCCGGCCGAGATGCTCTGGGAGCTCATGGTCGAGGACATCCAGGCCGCCGCGGACACGTTCCGCCCGGTTTACGACAAGACGAAGGGCAAAGATGGTTTCGTGAGCATCGAGGTCTCGCCGACCGTCGCCAACAACACGCGCAGCACCATCGCGTGGGCGGAAGACCTCCGAGACCGCTGCCACCGGCCAAACGTGATGGTCAAGATCCCCGCCACCAAAGAGGGACTGCCGGCGATTCGCGACCAGATCTCGAAGGGCCACAACATCAACGTGACGCTGATCTTTTCGGTCGAGCGATACGCCGAGGTGGTCGAGGCGTACCTGGCGGGGCTCGAGACGCTGCACCGCAAGGGTGGCGACCTGACCAAGGTGGCGAGCGTGGCCAGCTTTTTCGTCAGCCGCGTCGACACGAAAGTGGACAAGATCCTGGCTGAGAAGGTCAGCTCGGCGCCCGACCCAAGGGAGAGGCAGGCACTGGAGCGGCTGTACGGAAAGGCCGCGATCGCGAACTCGAAGATCGCCTACGAGCGGTTCGGCAAGCTTTTCAGCGGGCAGCGCTGGGAGACGCTCGAGAAGGCGGGAGCCCGCACCCAACGTCCGCTGTGGGCGAGTACGTCGACCAAAGATCCCCGCTATCCCGACACGTACTACGTGGAAGAGCTCATAGGGCCCGACACCGTCGATACGATCCCGCCGCCGACGCTCGCCGCGTTCCGCGAGCACGGCGAGGTCCGGCGAAGCCTGGATGAGAACATCGACCTCTCCAGGCGCCAGCTCAAGCAGCTCGCCGAGAGCGGCGTCGACCTCGATCAGGTCACGCACGAGCTCGAGGTCGAGGGCGTCGCCGCGTTCACGAAGTCGTTCGAGAGCCTTCTCGCGACCCTGACCAAGGCGTCAAAGGACATCAAGGCCGGGAAGGGTCCGCGCCAGTGGCACAGCCTCGGCCGGCTGCAGCCCGGGCTCGACGCCCAGGTGGCCAAGCTGCAGAAGGACGACGCGCCACGGCGGCTGTGGGCGAAGGACTCCACGCTGTGGAGCCCGGATCCCGCCAAGCGGCAGGAGATCCGCGACCGCCTCGGCTGGCTCGACGTCGCGGACAAGATGCTCGAGCGCTCGGATCAGCTCACGGCACTGGCGAAGGACGGGCGTGAGTATTCCGATGTCGTCTTGCTCGGCATGGGCGGTTCGAGCCTTTGCCCCGACGTGCTTCGCCACACGTTTGGCGCCGTCAAGGGCCACCCCAAGCTTCACGTGCTGGACACCACCGATCCCGCGACGATCCTCGGCGTCCGGTCGAACATCCGGATCGCGAGCTCCCTGTTCATCGTCGCCTCGAAATCAGGCGAGACGACGGAGACGCTCTCTCACTTCGCGTACTTCTGGGAGCAGACAAAAGGCAAAGGCCGACAGTTCGCCGCGATCACGGACCCGGGCAGCTCGCTCGAAAAGCTCGCGAGGGAACATGACTTTCGCTGGACGTTCTCGAACCCTCCGGACATCGGAGGGCGCTATTCAGCCCTGTCGTACTTCGGGCTCGTCCCGGGCGCGCTGATGGGCGTCAACGTGGCTGCGCTGCTCGACCGCGCGATCGAGATGGAGCATTCGTGCGCGGACTCGATTCCCGTCGAGAGCAATCCCGGCGTATGGCTCGGCGCAGTGATGGGCAGACTCGCCACGCAAGGCTGCAACAAGGTGACGTTGATCGCTTCGCCCAAGGTGGCCACGTTCGGCTACTGGGTCGAGCAGCTGATCGCCGAGTCGACCGGCAAGGAAGGCAAAGGCATCGTCCCGATCGAGGGCGAGCCGGTGGGCAAGGCACCCGTGTATGGCGACGACAGGGTGTTCGTCTACATCCGGATGGAGGCCGATCCGCCCAACCGGGCTGTGCAGGCGCTCGAGAAGGCCGGGCATCCCGTCGTGACCCTGACCCTGCGTGACAGGCTGGACCTCGGCGGCGAGTTCTTCCGCTGGGAGGTCGCAACCGCGATTGCGGGCTCGATCCTCGGCATCGACGCCTTCGACCAACCGAACGTCCAGGAGTCGAAGGACAACACAAGAAACGTCCTGGCCACGTTCAAGAGCCGCGGCAAGCTGCCGGCCGCCGAGTCGGTGGCGGCGGCGAAGGCGAAGAGCGGCATCGCATCACTGCTGAAGCGAGCCAGGCGCGGGTCCTACTTCGCGATCATGGCTTACACGACGCGCACTCCCGGCTCGGAGGCTGCGATCCGCGCCATTCGGACTGCGGTGCGCGACAGGACGAAGATCGCCACGACGGCCGGGTACGGACCGCGCTTCCTGCATTCGACAGGTCAGCTGCACAAGGGTGGCCCGAAGACGGGGCTCTTCCTGCAAGTCGTGCAAGACGACAAGCGCGACGTCAAGATCCCCGGCCAGCCTTACAGTTTTTCCGTGCTCAAGCAGGCACAGGCGATCGGGGACCTCCAGTCGCTGACGTCGCGCCGCCTGCCTGTCCTCCGGGTGACGCTCGGGCGCGAGCCCGCGGCCGGCTGGAAGGCGCTCGCCGCCGCAGTGACGGCAGCGGTGCGGTGATGGCTACGACGTCGCCCCTCACCCCGACCTCTCACCTGAAGGGGAGAGGGTGAGAAGCTGATGGAAATCGGTTTCATAGGCCTGGGCCGCATGGGCGGCAACATGGCCCTGCGCTTGAGCCAGCGCGGACACCGCGTTATCGGCTTTGACCTGAACCCGGCGACGGTGCAGTCGTACTCCGGGCAGGGAGTTGTGGGCGCGGGGGCATGGCCAGAGTTCGTCGCCGCGTTCGAGACCAAGCCGCGCGTGATGTGGATCATGGTCCCGGCAGGCGCCCCCACCACGCAGGCGATCGATCAGATGATCGCCATGGGTGAAGCTGGCGACATCATCGTCGACGGCGGCAACACCAACTGGAAGATCGCACTCGACGACTGTGCGCGCGTCAAGGCGAAGGGACTTCACTACGTGGACGCGGGCACGTCAGGCGGGATCTGGGGCCACGAGTTCGGCTACTGCCTGATGGTCGGTGCGGAGCCCGAGATCTACGACCACATGCTCCCCCTGCTCAAGGACCTCGCACCAGACGACGGAGGCCTCGTGCACACCGGACCGGAAGGCTCTGGGCACTTCGTGAAGATGGTCCACAACGGCATCGAGTACGGGTTGATGCAGGCGTACGCCGAAGGCTTCCAGATCATGAAGAGCTCGAAGTCGTTTCCCGGCATGGACATGCTCGCGATCGCCGAAGCGTGGCGCACCGGCAGCGTCATCCGTTCGTGGCTGCTCGACCTCACGGCCCGCGGCCTCACCCAGGACCCGGAGCTGTCGTCGATCAAGGGCTACGTCGAGGACACCGGTGAGGGCCGCTGGACGGTGGAGGCCGCGATCGAGGAGTCGGTGCCGGCTCCCGTCATCACCGAGTCTCTGTTCGCGCGATTCCGAAGCCGCATGGAAAATACCTTCGGCGACCGGATGCTCGCGATGATGCGCGCCCAGTTCGGCGGCCACGCCGTCGTCAAGGGAGATGTCGCGCCCGAGAAGTGAAGGTCGAGGAGGCCCCTAACCCTCTGGCGGAAGGGCTGCATGACTATCGGGTCGCCGACCCGGCGGTCATGGTCATTTTCGGCGCCACCGGTGACCTGAGCGGTCGCAGGCTGCTTCCCGCGCTCTACAACCTTTCCAAGCAGCGCTCTCTGCCCGCCGGCTTCGCGGTCGTCGGGGCGGCCATGAACGAGGTGACCGACGACGCGTTCCGGCGCCACGCATCGGACAAGATCCGCGAGTTCTCACGTACGCAGCCGATCGACGCTCGCGTGCTCGAGGCCTTTCTCGCCTCGCTGTCATACGTGAAGGTCGACTTCAGCAAGCTCGACGATTTCAGGGCGCTCGCCCGCCGGCTGCAGGAGCTGGACAACACTCGCCACATCCCGGGCAACCGCATCTTCTACTGCGCCACGCCGCCGCCGACGTACCAGACGATCGCGGTGCAGCTCGAGGCGGCAGGCCTGAGCAAGGGGCCTGGCTTCCACCGGATCGTGGTCGAGAAGCCCTTTGGCACCGACTTGAAGTCGGCCCGCGAGCTGACCCAGACGCTGCACAAGATGTTCACCGAGGATTCCGTCTATCGCATCGACCACTACCTCGGCAAAGAGACGGTCCAGAACATCCTGGCGTTTCGCTTCGCGAACTCGATCTTCGAACCGGTGTGGAACTCAAACCTCATCGACTCCGTGCAGATCACGGTGGCTGAGGAGATCGGGATCGAGCAGCGCGGCGCCTACTACGACCGGGCAGGAGCCCTGCGCGACATCATCCAGAACCACGGTCTGCAGCTGGTGACGCTGACCGCCATGGAACCGCCGCTTGCCTTCGAGGCCAACGCGGTGCGCGACGAGAAGGTCAAAGTGCTGCGGTCGATCCGGCCGCTGTTCGGCGAAGACATCGAGCAATCGACCGTGCGCGGCCAGTACGCGGACGGATGGGTGCTGGGGGAGAAGGTTCAGGGCTACCGGGAGGAGCCGAAGGTGGCGCCTGATTCCCAGACCGAGACCTTCGCGGCTTTGCGGCTTTATGTCGACAACTGGCGTTGGGCGGGCGTGCCGTTTTACGTCCGCGCCGGCAAGCGGCTCCCCAAGAGGGTCACCGAGATCCGGATCCAGTTCAAGCGTCCGCCGCATCTGACCTTCGGGCGCGAAGCCATGAAAGAGGTGGACCCCAACGCCATCACGCTGCGCATCCAACCGGAGGAGGGGATCTCGCTCAAGTTCGGGGCGAAGGTGCCAAGCGGGGGGCTGCGCATTCGAAGTGTGACGATGGATTTCCAGTACATGACGTCGTTCCTGGTCGAAGCACCCGAGGCATATGAGCGCCTGCTGCTGGACTGCATGATCGGAGACCCGACCTTGTTCACCAGGGCCGACGAGGTCGAGGCGGCGTGGACCCTGATCGACCCCATCGAGGAGGCATGGCGCAACGAGCGACCGCCGCTCGGAACGTACGCGGCCGGCACGTGGGGTCCTCCCGCCGCGGCCGAGGTGCTGCGTGCGGACGGCAGGGAGTGGCACCGCCCGTGACCACGACCGTTCAACCCGCCGGAGAAGCCGCATGGCACGGCGAGGACGTGTCCATAGGCGACGTGCTCCAGGCGCTGCATGAGATCCGCGACAAGTTCGCGCGCGATGAGGTAGGTGACGACGAGCACCTCCATCCGCGCAACTGCGTCATGACCCTGATCGGTGTCGCGGCAACCGAGGCCGACGAGCGTCTTGCGCGGCGCACGTGCTCGCTGATCAGCGCCCACCACCCTGCGCAGGCGATCGTCATTCGTGAAGCCGCTCCACGCCGCGGCCATCACCTCGACGCCTGGATCACGACCGAAGTGCAGCGGCCGCAGGTGTCGTGCGCATGGGAGTGCGAGATCATCACCCTTCACGTCCGCGGAGCTGTCGCCGACCACCTCGGCGCCCTGGTCGATCCTCTGCTTGTGAGCGGCGTGCCCACGTATCTGTGGTGGACGGGCACGCCTCCGTTCGGCAAGCGCGAGCTGCTCGACACCCTGCGAATTTGCGACGGGCTGGTCGTTGACTCAGCCCAGTTCGCGGAGCCGCACCGCTCATTTCACGGCCTCTCGCGGCTGCTCAAAGTTGCACACCATCGCCTTGGTCTCGGCGACCTGCAGTGGTCGCGCCTGCGGCCGTGGCGCGAGTCAATCGCCCAGTTCTTCACACCGCTCGACCGGCGCCCCTTCCTGTCACGAATCTCTGAGGTGGGCGTCGACTACGCAGGCGAGGGTCGAGGCAACAGGATTGCGGCCGCGCTGATAACCGGGTGGATGGCGTCTTCGCTGGGGTGGAAGCTGCAGCGCGCCACGGCGGGTGCAGGTGGAATCGTGGTTGCGCACTACGACGCCGGCGGACGGGCCGTGGAGGTCGACTTCCGATCGGTGCAGAAGGAACCTCTGGCCGATGGCGAGGTCAACGCGGTTCGCATTGCCGGCGCATCGAGAGGCACCACGTTTCGGCTGTCCGTGCAGCACGACCCAGAGCGGAACCGTCTGCCGCCCGAGCCTGCGTATCGATCCCTGCACGCTCCAGGCGGAGAGGACGACGCGGGCGTCGAGCTCGCGGAACGCCGCGCCGAATGGCATCGCGATGTGCTGCACGAGAACCTGGAGTCGCTGCATCACACCGCGACGGGTGATGCCCCCGGCGAAAGCCGGCCTCGGCACCCGATCGTGGTCACGCACGACCGGCGCCGGCCCGACTCGGCCCGCGTGCTGCTCACCCTGATCGAGATCGGGGAGGGCGAGCCACTGCGGCATGTCCAGCAGCTGGAGCACGAGGACGAGGCCTCGCTGCTGCTCGACCTGCTGTCCAGCGGCACTCACGACGAGGTCTTCAACCGCTCGCTGGCGGCGGCGGCTGAGCTCGTGAACAAGTTCTAGATGGCGGAGTTCACCGTGCTCGCCACGGCTGAGGAGGTAGCGGAAGCCGCGGCTGCCGAAATCGCCGAGTCCCTGCGCGACGGCGCGCAATCCCTGGTTCTCGCCGGAGGAACGACGCCGAAGCGTTGTTACGAGCTGCTGGCCCAGCTGCCCGTCGAATGGGGGAGGGTCGCGGTCCTTTTTGGCGACGAGCGCTGCGTGCCACCGAACCATCCCGAGAGCAACTACCGGATGGCCAGGGAGGCGCTGCTCGACCGCGTGTGGCCCGCAACCGTTTACCGCATCCCTGCTGAGCTCGGTCCGGAGGAAGGCGCCGACGCCTATGCGGAGGTTGTAGCGAACGTGGCGCCGTTGGATCTTGTGCTGCTCGGAGTGGGAGAGGACGGCCATGTTGCATCCCTATTTCCGGGCCATCCCGTGCTGCAAGCCGACGGACTGACGGCCGGCGTGCGCGACTCGCCGAAGCCGCCGCCCGAGCGGGTTACGCTGACTCTCGAAGCGCTGCGTGACGCGCGCAGCGTGCTCATTCTCGCGACGGGCCAGGGCAAGGCCGCGGCCGTGGCGCTCGCGAGGCGCGGCGAATCCCCATCCGGGATGATTGCTGGCGCACGATGGCTGATCGACCGGGCCGCCGCGGGTCAGTGAGGATCGAGGTAGTCCCATCGATCCTGTCGGCCGACGTGGGCCGGCTCGCGGAGCAGGTGATGGAGGCGGAGGAGGCGGGCGCCGACCGCATCCAGGTCGACGTCATGGACGGGCACTTTGTCCCCAACCTGACGTTCGGGCCGCTTACCGTCGAGGCCGTGCGCCGCGCGACATCGCTGCCCATCGAGGCGCACCTGATGATCGAGCGTCCCGAGTTGTTCATCGAGGCTTTCGCGAAATCGGGTGCGACGCTGATCGAGGTGCAGGTCGAGTCGACCACCTCCCTGTACCGCACGGTGCAAACGATCAAGGAGCTGGGAGCCCGGGCGGGAGTGGCGATCAATCCGGCGACGCCCGTCGAAGACCTGCGCGAGGTCATTCCGTACATCGACCTGGTCAACGTGATGACCGTCGAGCCCGGGTTCGGAGGCCAGAAGTTCATTCCCGGCAGCCCGGAGAAGATCCGGCGACTGCGCGTTCTCTCATCGGACGTGGAGATCGAGGTCGACGGCGGGATCGACGCCAGGACCGCACCCCTCGTGGTGGCGGCGGGAGCGACTGTCCTCGTCGCAGGCAACTCCGTGTTTGGCTACAAGGGCGGCATCGCGGCCGGACTCAAGGCAATCCGTGGCGCAGTTGGCTGACGCACAGAAACAGGCGGCGGCGGAGAAGGCTTTGGAGCTGGTCCAGGACGGGATGCTCCTGGGCCTTGGCAGCGGGACGACCGCGCGCTACTTCACGGAGGGCGTGGGCCGGATGATGGCCGAAGGCCTGAAGGTGCGGGCGGTGCCGACCTCGCGGGTGACCGCGGAGGTGGCGGCTGAGCTAGGAATACCGATCGTCACCGAGCTCGTCGGTCAGATCGACCTCACCGTCGACGGGGCCGACGAGGTGGACCCGGCATTGAACCTGATCAAGGGGCGCGGGGGCGCGCTGGTGCGGGAGAAGCTCGTGGCCGCGGCATCCAAGCGCTTCGTGGTCGTGGTCGACGAATCGAAGCTCGTCAAGCAGCTGGGCGAGGGGGTGCTGCCGGTGGAGGTCCTGCCGTTTCTCTGGCGACTCACCGCCGAGAGGCTCACAGCCCTGGGCGTAAGCCTGGCCGTGCGAGGTGGGGAAGAGACCCCGTTCGTGAGCGACAACGGCAACCTCATCCTCGACCTCACGGTCGAAGGCGGGATCAAGAACGCCGGCGAGTTCGGTTTTGAGCTGAAGAAGCTGACGGGCGTGGTCGAGCACGGGTTGTTCGTCGGGATGACGGACACCGTGATCGTCGGTGGACCCGAAGGACCGCGAGCGATCGGTACATCGTCGGGAACGCCTCCGCGCCGCAAGTAACATCGGGGGTCGAGCCGGGACGACGCACCGTTACTTGGCAGAATTGATCGCGGACGGGTCGCCTAGCTTGGTCGAGGGCGCGGCACTGGAAATGCCGTAGACCCGCAAGGGTCTCGTGGGTTCAAATCCCACCCCGTCCGCCAGTGTCATGTCTCAAGACATCGTGCACAGTTTTTTCAGCCACTGCACTCGAACTCGAGCTGAGACCACTGAATGCCGGCGTCGAAGACAGCCGTGACCAGGTGTATTCAAAAGTCTCGGCATTGCCGTGATAGCGGCCGGCGCACTCCCCAGGCCGCGTCCTCAGATCAGGAATAAGTAAACCGGCGAAAAGAGAGAACTATGTCCTGAAATCACACACCCACCCCGTCCGCCAGTTCACGCAGCCAGAAAATGGCGGGCAAGATGGCTGCAATCAAGGCCGTTATGCAGATAGTTGTCCCCTTTGTCCAGGCTGCCTGCCCGCCGGCTTGGTGCTGCCCTGTTCAGCGCCCTGTCGCTCGGCCTCCTGGCCGTGGCTCCGGCGGCTCCACCGGTTCAGATCAAGGCCACCCCGGTCGCGAGCCCGGGCTGGCTCACCCGCTTCAACCAGTGGCGGGGCAACACCGGCACTTCGCCTCTTACTGAGAACACGACCTGGAGCGCCGGCGACTACAGCCACGCTCTCTACATGGTCAAGAACGACCTGGTGACGCACTACGAGACGCCTGGCGTTCCTTACTACACCGTCGACGGAGACACCGCCGCGCGGAACAGCAACATCTTCGTGAGCTCGAGCACCGCGACGACCGATGACCAGGCTATCGACTGGTGGATGGGTGCGCCCTTCCACGCGCTCGGCATGATGGACCCGCGGCTCACGACCACCGGCTTCGGCTCCTATCGCGAGGTCAAATCGGGTTGGGACATGGGCGCCGCGGTGGATGTACTGCGCGGAAACTCCTTCACTGGGGGCAGCTATCCCGTCTACTTTCCCGGCAATGGAACCAGCGAGCCGCTGACCTCCTACAGCGGGAACGAGTTCCCGGATCCACTCCAGGCCTGCCCCGGTTACTCGATGCCGACCGGGCTTCCCGTCTTCGTGCAGACGGGCGGCAATATCGCCACCTCGGCGGGCGCGCACTCGTTCACCGGCAACGGAGTGGCCCTTGACCACTGCGTAATCGACTCGAACAGCCCTTCGGTCGGCAGCAGCTTGACGTATCGCGGAGCCGTGGTCGTGATCCCAAGGCAGCCGCTGCAGTCCGGCGTCCGGTACACCGTGGCGGTCACCGTGAACGGCACGCCGTACGCGTGGTCCTTCACAGTCGGCCCGTTCTTCACCATCACCGGCGTTTCGCCGACGTATGGGCCCCCCGCCGGCGGCACCACGGTGACTATCACCGGCACCGGCTTCAGCAACCATCTGACGGCGGTCAAGTTCGGGGCGACCGCCGCGGCGAGCTTCGCGGTCGTCAACGACTCGACCGTGACCGCGGTTAGCCCGGCCCATGCCGTCGGGCCGGTGGACATCACCGTCACCACGGCGTCGGGAACGAGCGCGATCACCAGCGCCGACCAGTTCACATTTGCGACGCCTTGCACGTCGGTGACACTCTCGGCCGCGCCGCCCACGCAGTCCGTTTCCGGCACCCAGGTGACGCTCACGGGATCAGGCGTTTGCCCGGACCCGAATCCGCTCTACGAGTTCTGGGTGCGGCCGGCGGCGTCGCCCACCTGGACGCTCCTCGGGGGTTACACGACCAGCAACCAGTTCGTGTGGGACAGCACCGGCGCGCTCGGGGTGAACTATTTCGGCGTGTGGGTCCATGACGTGAACAGCACTGGCATCAACACCAGCGCCATGGGCGCCAACGATGCATTTGCAGGTCTGACCTACAACTCAACCTCGCCGCAGTGCACCGCGGCGACGATTTCCTCGTCGCCGGGAACCGCTGCTGTTGTTGGCACCACCGTAACCCTCGCCGCCAGTTCGTCGGGCTGCCCGGCCCCGCGTTACGAGTTCTGGATGCGTCCGGCCGCATCGAGCACCTGGCAGCTGGCGCAGTCCTACGGGACGAGCAGCAGTTTCGTTTGGAACACCGCGGGGGCCGCACCTGGGGGGGTCTATTTCGGCGCCTGGGCGAAGAACGCCACCAGCTCGACGACGACGTTCGACGCCAATGCCGCCACGCTGTACACCCTCACGTCTGCGTGCGGCGCGCCGACGCTGGCCGCGGCTCCTCTATCGCAGACGGTCTCCGGCACGCAGGTGACGCTCACCGCCGGCGCCACCGCATGCGCCGACCCGCGCTTTGAGTTCTGGATGCGACCCGCGTCGTCCACCACGTGGACGATGGTCCAGGCCTACGGCACTACCAACACCTTCACCTGGAACAGCTCCGGGGCGTCGGGCATCGTCTACTTCGGACTCTGGGTCAAGGACGTGACAAGCGCGACGTCAACCTTCGACACGAACGCCGCCCTGACCTACACCGTGACTGCGGCGACTTGTAAGTCCGTCACCGCGACGCCAGCTCCGAGCTCCGTTGTGCACGGCACCGCGAGCCACAGCACGATCACTGCTACAGCTTCCGGCTGCACCAACGCCAGTCCGCTGTACGCGTTCTGGATGCGGCCGGCCTCCTCGAACACATGGACACTCGTCCAGGGCTACACGGCCAATTCGACATTCGATTGGAACAGCTCCGGCGCCGCAGTCGGCACGGTTTACTTTGGCGTTTGGGTGAAAGACGCCGGCAGCCCCACAACCACATTCGATGCCAACGTGGCCGCCACTGTGACGGTGACCTAAGCCTCCGGAGCAACCAAAGGCCGGGTTCGCGCATCCAACTAGCAGCAACATGTCTGCTGCAGTGATGGAGCACCGGCCTGAGGTCCTCGTCCGGGCCGCGGAAGGCGATCCGAATGCCTTCTCGACCCTGATCGAGCCGCTCCTGGATGCCGCATACCGGCTGGCCGCGGTGATGCTGACCGACCGCTCGGCAGCCGAAGACGCAGTGCAGGAGGCCTCGGTCAAAGCCTGGCGGAAGCTGCGCCAGCTCCGCGGCGACAACTCGTCACTTCGCCCCTGGTTTCTGTCCATCGTCGCCAACGAGTGCCGGATGGCGCGCCGAACCCGATGGTGGTCGGTGATCAGGCTTGCCGACATCGGCAAGCCAGCGCGTGAGGAGCCGGAGACATACTCGGACCTGCATCAGGCAATGCTCCGGCTTGCGCCCGACGAGCGATTGCCGCTCGTGCTCCATTTCTATCTCGACCTTCCGCTCGACGAGGTGGCGAGGACCCTTCATGTGTCGCCCTCCGCAGCCAAGTCGCGCATCTACCGAGCTGCCAGGAAACTGCGGACCGACCTCACGATCGAGGAGGTGTTCTGACGTGAGCAACGAAGACTTCCGCCGCGAGCTGAATCAAGCCTTCGACCAGATGAGCGGGAACCCCTCACCGGCCCTCCGTGACCGGGTCCGATCGGCCGTCGGCGAGGCAACCTCCGCGCGAGGCCCGTACTGGATCGCGGGGGTCGCCGCGGCCGTGATCGCCGCCTTGATCGTGGGCGTGCTGTGGGTGAACAGCCCGCTCAGGCCGTCGCCGTCGACGGCCGGTCCCGTCTCGAGCCCGAGAGCAAGCCCATCAGCTTCGCCGAGCCCTAGCCCGTCGCCCTCGCCGAGCCCGACGCCCGACTCCCAGCTGCCCCCGTTTGTGTGCGCCGGCAGCACCGCCCCTACGCACCCAGCAACGGCGCCGGTGGCATTCATCAGCGATCTTCGAACCGGCTCGCATCCCGCATATGACCGGGTCACGATCGAATTCAACAACGGAGGCCCGAGCGGCGCCGTTGAGGTCAAGTCACAGGCGAACACCAACTACATGCTTTCACCGAGCGGTATGCCGGTGACCCTGCAGGGCAGCCGCGGCATCGAGCTGGTGATTCACGGCGCCGACCTGCACACCTCGTACAACGGCTCGGTGGACATCGTGACCGGCTACGCGACGCTGGCTGAGGTGAGGCGGCTGGAAGACTTCGAAGGGGTCGTCCAGCTCGGACTCGGCGTCAACGGAGCCGGCTGCTACCGCGTCTTCTGGCTGAGCAATCCGGACCGCCTCGTGATCGACGTCCAGGCTGCCTAGCTGCGGGGATCGGCGCCTTCCATCAGCGGGTGCCGGCGCGAAAGCTGAAGCTGGCGCTCGCGGTGATAACCCGGGTCGGCGGTCTGCCCGAACAGGGCTCGGTAGGGAGTCAGGCGGATCCGCAGCAGCTCCCCGATCGCCCGCATGCCGTCGACCCATGTGAGCTTTTTGCCCTCGGCCCGCCCGCGGGCGTAGTAGCGGATCGGCACCTCGTGGATCCGGTAGCCGAGCCGCAACACGCGAGCGGTGATGTCGGGCTCGATGTCGAACCGGTCGCCCTGCAGGTTCAGTCGCCGCCACAGGTCGGCCCTCAAGGCCTTGTAACCGGTCTCCAGGTCTGAGATGTAGCAGTCGAACAGCAGGTTGGCGGCGAAAGTCACCGCCTTGTTGCCCATCACGAACCAGAAGCTGAACGCGGTCTGGCCGGCGAAACCGCGAACCCCGAAGACAACGTCGGCTCGGCCCTCCACCAGCGGTTGGAGCAGGGTCGGGTAATCGCGCGGGTCGTACTCGAGGTCCGCGTCTTGAACGATGGCGAACGGCATGCGGATCTCCCCGATGGCTCGCCTCAGCGCGGCGCCCTTCCCCCGGTTGGTCCCCTGGCGGAACGCGCGCACGCGCTGGTCACGCTCCGCGAACCGGCTCATGATCGCCCACGTCCCATCGCTCGATCCGTCGTCGATGGCGATCACCTCGCCGACCTCGGGTCGCTCGAGGACGTGATTGAGGATCACCTCGAGCGTCCGCTCCTCGTTGAAGGCCGGAATCATCACCGAGGCGACGCGGTTCAGGGACATCGAGCCCACCACTCTAATCCCGAACGCCCGAATTCGAGCCGCCGTTCATCGCGGCGTAAAGTTGCCCTTGTCGGTATTCAAGGAGAACACCATGTCAACCCTTGCGTTCGACCCTGAAGAGTCCACTCACTGGGAACAGATCCGGCCCCGGCACATCTCGCCCGAAGAGTGGAAGAAGTTCGAGGGCTACGCGAGCGAGATCTTCCAAGCGCTCGGCATGGACCTCGACACCCCCGGGACTCGGGAGACGCCGAGGCGTTTCCTGAGGTCCCTTTATGAGGCGACCTCCGGCTACGAAGGAGATCCCAAGCTGCTCACGGCGTTTCCGACCGAGTGTCACGGCGGCCCGGACTGCAACATCAGCCAGGTCATCGAAGGGCCGATCGAGTTCTACTCCCTCTGCGAGCACCATGCGCTTCCGTTCCACGGTCACGCGTACATCGGCTACATCGCGCACGAGGAGATCATCGGCATCTCCAAGTTGACGCGCCTGGTGCGCGTGTTCGCGCGACGATTCACCGTCCAGGAACGCGTCGGTGTAGCGATCGCAGACGAGCTCGTGCGCGTCCTCCAGCCTCACGGCGCGGCCGTGTACCTCAACGCGACGCACCTGTGCACCGCGATGCGCGGGGTGCGCGAGAGCAACTCGCGCACCTGGACGACGAACTGGCGCGGCAACTATGAGCAAGATCAGCAGCTGCGCAACGAATTCCTCGAGACGGCCAGGTCCCGGTTCGAACACTGATCGAGCCGTTCACGATCCTCTTCGAGGCCGAGCTGCCGCGCTACTCGATCCCGCAGGAGCTCGAGCGGACATACGGCCGGATCGGTTTTTCCTCACCGGTCGTCTATTCGAACTTCGTCACCTCGATCGACGGGGTGGTGACCCTCGGCTCCAAACCATCAGCGGGTTCGGCGATCAGCGGCCGCTACCAGGCCGACCGGTTCTTGATGGGGTTGTTGAGGGCGACGGCAGACGCGGTGCTACTCGGCGCCGGCACGCTGCGCGCGACGCCTGGACACGAGTGGACCCCGGCCCACGTCTATCCCGATGCGGCTTCCGCATTCGCGCGACTTCGCAGCGAGCTGGGTCGCGAGCCCGAGCCCAGGCTTGTCCTGCTCACCGCGTCAGGAGACCTCGAGACCTCGCATCCAGCGGTGGTGCACGGGGCGACCGTTGTCACCACCTCACAGGGTGCCGCCCGGTTGAAGGCCAGGCTACCCGGGTCGTGCGACGTGATCGAGGTGGGGCAGAGCGGCCCTGTCGACGTCCCGCGCGCGATCACCGAGCTGCGCGAGCGAGGCTACTCCGTGATCTTGACCGAGGGTGGGCCGCACCTGATGGGAGAGCTGATTCAGCGCCAGCTGCTCGATGAGGCCTTCATCACGATCTCGCCAGTCGTGGCAGGCCGAAACGAAGAGAGGCGACTCGGCATGGTCGCCGGCGCCGAGTTCCTGCCCGACCGTGGCGTGTGGACGCGCCTGCTCAGCGCGCGCAAGCACGGCGAATACCTGTTTCTGCGCTACGGGTTGAGGCCGGCCTAGCAGGTATCGGAGCCGATCAGCAGGGGCGTCGAGGCCGCGACCGCGGGCTGCGACGACACCGCGACGATCGCGCCTGATTTCACCCCGCCAGGAATGTTCACTCCAAGGTGGTCGGTCGGGATGGCGACGATGTAGCCGGTGGCAGGCGTGGTCGTAGCCGCCCCGGGCAGGTCGATCGTATCGCCGGTGCAGCGGTTGAAGAACTTGATCGTGTAGGCGATCGGCACCGACTTCTGCACCGACGTGAAGTACAGCGCCACCTCGAGCTTGCATGACGTGACGCTGCACGAGGTTGCGTTCTCTGGCGCGCCGCCGGGGATGTTGCAGGGCGAAGCGCTTGTGCAGATCTGCACCGACCTGACCGGTTCGGCTGAGGTCGGGCCGTATGTCGGGACCGCGCGCGGCCCGCCGGTGCTGGTCGGCGAGGTGCCGGGTGTGGTTCGCGGTGACGCAGTGGCGTGGCCGCTCGTGGTCGGAGTCGGGCGGACCTGGCTGACGGGACTGCCAGGCCGGTTGAGCACGAAGACGCCAACGACTCCGAGCAGGATGATGATGACCACGGCAACCGCCGCGGGCACGAGCCATGCGGGACGCTCCGGCGGAAGGCCGCCGCCTGACGACGGGCGCGCCACCGAGGGCTTGCGTGCCGGCGCCGAGATCGGGGCGCGGGCGACGGGAGGCGCGGTCGGCGCTTTCTGAGGGGTGTCGACGACGGCAAAGCCGCTCCCGAGCGGCTCGGCCGGAACGGCCTCGCCCGGCTTCCAGACCGGAGCCTCTACGGGCGTCCAGGTCGCCTGCGACGGCGCTGGTGGTGGCGCGGGCGCCGGTGCGGGGGCGGGCGGGGCGGGAGCCGGCGGGGACGTCGAGAAGGGCGATGTCGAGGCGGGAGCGGGCGGGGAGCTTGAAAACGGCGAGGAAGTTGCGGCCGCTGCCGTTCCCGCCGCGGCCGCCGGGATGACCGTCTCCCACGGCATGGGAGCCTTGGGCGGCTCAGGTTCTGGGGGCGGGGGCTCCGACACCGGCGGAGCCGCTGGGGGCGGCGGGGGCGGATAAGGCGTGTTGACCGCGGCCGGCTGCCAGGGTTCCGGCTTTGTGGCGGGAGCCTCCAAGGGCGCCGGCCGCGCAGGAGCCTCAGACCAGGTGGGCACAGGCGGAGGGCTGGGCCGGGGTTCTGCAGCGGGCGTGGCGGGGGCGGCCGGCGGTGTCGGCGCAACCGGAGGCGGCGGCACGACGGGAGCCGGCGGGAAGGTGACTGCCGGGATGGAAGGATAGGTCTGAAGCGGCCGGTCAGGCGCGTCGTACGAGGCCGGCTGCCGCACCGGGGTCTCCTCGCGCCGCGGCGCGATGTATGGCGCCGGCGCCGGCGGCGCGGGTGACGTCACCGCCGCCTGCGGAGCCGACGGCCGCGCATCCGGCGGCACCGTGCCGGGCGGCAGGAACGGGGTGATCGGAGGAACCTCTCGCCCTCCGGCGCGGGTGGCGAGCTCGGACTGAGCGGCCATCTCGCGGTCTGGCGATAGCATCGCCGCCGCCATCTCCCTGAATGCTCCCTGGGCTCGGTCGGCCGACGGTCCCATCGCGCCGCTGGCCATGGACCGCATGGTCACGACAAGTCCAGGGGCGATGTTCGGCGGAGCGGGCGCCCCCGCGGGATCGACGCCGAAAGCTGCGCACACGGCCATGCCGCACGACCTGACGTCGGCGCGCAGGTCGCTCTGGGAAGGAGCAGCGCGCACCGCCGCCGCGGGATGGCCTGCGATCCTGACCTCGCCGTTGGTGGTGACACGCACCGCCGTCGCGCCAAAGCCGCCCATCGCGATGCCGGCCTCGTGCAGCGCGGCTACGCCGGAAAGAACAGCTGCGCCGAGAGTCGCCGCTGCCGGCGGCGTGAGCGGTCCACGGGAGAGAATCGAGGAGAGTGGCGTGCCTTCGTTGGGCTCCACCGCGACCCAGACCCCATTCGGGTCGGTGCCCCAAGCGAGCACGGGCGAGAGCGCGGGGTGGCGGTGGTCGAAGAGTCGCTGGAGGCGTGGCACGGCCGCCGTGGCCTCTGCGGGCGGGACGGGAATCTCATGCACGACGGCCGGCTTGCCGCTCTTGAGGACGGCCTTCCAGCCCTGGCCTGCGCCGGGTCCAACGAGTTCAATCAGCTTCGGCTTGGGCTCTGATTCGGGCATTAACGGTGCATGGTACCCTTCAGGCACGTGGCATACGTCATCGTCCAACCCTGCATAGACGTCAAGGACGCCTCATGCGTTGAGGTGTGCCCGGTCGACTGCATCCATACAGATGATGCGGCCAACATGTACTACATCGACCCGGACGAGTGCATCGACTGCGGCGCATGCGTGGATCCGTGCCCTGTTGACGCCATCTTTCCAGAGGATGAAGTGCCTGAGCAGTGGCGCAACTTCATCCAGATCAACGCCGACTACTTCAAAAACCGGTAGCCGCGGCTCTGTCGGAGAAGGCTTCACGCCAAGTTCAACGGATTGGCTAAGCACGCCGTAACGCTGATCCCGGGGGACGGCGTGGGACCCGAGATCTGCGAGGCCTCGGTGCGCGTCCTGGAGGCCACCGGGGTGGAGTTCGATTGGGACGTGCAGATGGCCGGCGAGGCGGCGATCGCGGAGTTCGGAACTCCGCTCCCGGACCACGTGCTCGAATCGATCCGCAAGAACCGCGTCGCATTGAAAGGGCCGATCACGACTCCGGTCGGCAGCGGGTTCCGCAGCGTCAACGTGGCGCTGCGCCAGGCGCTCGACCTCTATGCGCTCGTGCGCCCGGTCAAGGCGTACAAAGGCGCGCGCAACCTTCGTGACGACCTGGACTTCATCATCGTCCGTGAGAACACCGAGGACATCTACGCCGGCCTCGAGTTCGAGAAGGACACGCCCGACGCTCGACACCTGATCGAAGAAATTTCAGGGCTGCTTAAGAAAAAGATCCGCCCCGACAGCGGGCTGTCGATCAAGGCGATCTCTTTCAGCGGCTCAGAACGGATCGTGCAGTTTGCGTTCGACCATGCGCGGCGTTACGGCCGGCGCAAGGTGACCGCGGTGCACAAGGCGAACATCATGAAACACACCGACGGCCTCTTCCTCGCGGTCGCGCGCCAGGTCGCCGGGCGGAACACCGACATCGAGTTCGAAGACCGCATCGTCGACAACATGTGCATGCAGCTCGTCCTGCGGCCGAAGGAGTACGACGTGCTGTGCTGCCCGAACCTCTACGGGGACATCATCTCCGACCTGGGGGCCGGCATGATCGGCGGCCTGGGGCTCGCGCCTGGCGCCAACATCGGCACCAACGGCGCCGTCTTCGAGGCCACACACGGCAGCGCGCCCAAGTACACGGGGCAGAACAAGGTCAACCCGATGGCGGTGATGCTTTCCGGCGTGCTGATGCTGCGTTACCTCGAGGAGACCCCTGCCGCCGACGCGATGGAGAAGGCGATCGCCAACGTGATCGCGCTGGGTGAGAACGTCACCTACGACCTGAAGGAGAAGCGCAACGACCCCACCGCGGTGGGGACGAGCCAGGTCGCGGACGCCGTGATCGCCCAGCTCAAAGCTGCGGTGTGAGAGGGGCAACCGAAGAGCTTCTCCGTCTCCGCAGGCTGTGGGACCAGCACATTCACTCGCCGCTGCCGGTCGCGGGCTCCGACCCGCGGGAGCAGGAGGTCGAGCTCTACGCAACCTGGATCGGCAGCATGGTCGAGGTGGCCCTGCGCACCGGCTCGCTCGATCGCAGCCTGGCAGCCAAGCTGGAGAGGCGGCGGGCAGAAGGCAATCAGCGCGTCTTCCGGGCGGCGGGGGAGCTGGGCGATCCGATGCGCTCGTATGTCGCCCGCCTGATTGCGATCGAGGACCTGCTGGCACAATTGCCGGTCAGGTGAGACACGGGGTCGTCGCGGCTCTTCTGCTGGTGGCGGCTTGCAACAACTCCGCCGTCCCCGCGGGCGGCGGCGCCGGCGCCGCCGCTTCGGGCTCCCGTGCTCTCGTGGCCGCACCCGACCTCTATGACCAGCCATCGTTTGCCACGCGCACAGGACGCCTGCCCGTCCTCAGCTTGCAGAACCTTTTTCATCCGACCTACTTCGTACCAAGCGACCCGAGCAAGGTTCGGACTCTCCTCGTGACCGGCGATGTGATTCCTGCCCGCGGCGTGAACTACTACGCGACCCAGCGGCGCGACTTTTTGTGGCCCTTTCGGCCGACCGCCGACTACACGAAGAACGCGGACATCACATACATCAATCTCGAATCTCCGCTGTTCTCGGGCTGCCCCGTGGTCGCGACCGCAACCTTCACGTTCTGCGGTGACGCTCGGTTCATCAACGGGCTGACCCTGATGGGGGCGGACGTCGCCAACCTGGCGAACAATCACCTGAGCAACTACGGCGCGGAGGGGATCACCCTGACCGACCAGCTTCTGCAGCAGCACGGGATCAAGACCTCCGGCCTTGGTCCGGTCGCGGTGATCGACGTGCGCGGAATCAGGTTCGGTTTCATCGGTTTCAACGGCGTGGGTCGCGCCATTGACCAGGCAGGCTTGAAAGAGGGCATCGCCCGGGCGCGCGAGCTGGCCGACATCGTGGTCGTCCAGTTCCACTGGGGCAAGGAGTACGAGCGTCAGCCGATGTCCGACCCGCCCGTTCCCACGCCTGACGATCCGGTGGCGATCGGGCACGAGGCGATTGACTGGGGCGCGGACATCGTGATCGGCAACCACCCGCACTGGTACCAGGGGATCGAGGTCTATCACGGCAAGCTCATCACCTACGCGCACGGGAACTTCGTGTTCGACCAGATGTGGTCGGAGGAGACACGCGAGGGGGTGATCGGGACCTACACGTTTTACGGCACGCAGCTCGTGGCGGCGACGTGGAGAGCCGTGCGGAGCTACGACTACGGACAGCCGGTGTTCATGAACGCCCAGGACCAGGCGACCGCGCTCCAGACGATGGAATCGGCGAGCGACCAGCTGGCTGCTCGCCTGCACGAGCCGACCACGAAACCGGTTCCGCCGATGCCGCCTCCGCCCGCGGACGCACCGGTGCATCCACCCGCTTAGATACAATCCGGGCACTACCACTCAGCTCGGGAGGGTCCCCACCGTTTCAGCTCACGTCCAGCAACACGGGATCTCACGTACGCGCGCCAGGCGTCGCCGCCGGCGCGAGCGAATCACATTTTTCATCTCCCTTGGCGTCATCGTCCTGGCGATTGCGAGCACGGTCTTCGTGGCGCGTACGCGGACGACTCCGTTCCAGTTCTCGCTCCAGGCGGCCAAGGCGGCGCCGGCGGCGAAGAAGTTCGATCACTTCGATTTCTCGACTTACTGGCTCGCCACACACGGCCAGCCCAACCTCCCCATCCACGGTCAGGCGGCCTACCTGGTCGACGTCGACGCCAGGCAGGTGCTGTGGCAGCGCGACCCGGAGACGTCGCGCGCTCCCGCGAGCCTGACCAAGCTGGTCACCGCGATGGTCGCGGTGGATGACGCGGGATCTCTCGATCGCGTCGTCGAGGTGACCAAGGCTGCGGCCCAGGCCGAGCCGAGCGTGATGGGCCTCACGGCCGGGGAGCGGCTGACTGTGCGCGATCTGCTGTACGGCCTGTTCCTCGACTCCGGCAACGACGCCGCGGAAGCTCTCGCATCAGGGATCGTGCCCCGCGATCGGTTCATCCGGCAGATGAACCAGAAAGCCAGCAGCATCGGCCTGGAAGCCAGCCACTTCGTCACCCCCAGCGGGCTGGACTCGCCAGGCCACGGCATGTCCGCCCACGACCTGGTCCACACCGCCGCCTACCTTGACGCCTACTATCCGCAGCTCGCGGCGATCGCCTCCACCAAAGACGTCACCATCGCCGCCACAGACACCCACAAGGCGTTCTTCCCGCACAACATGAACCGTCTGCTGTGGAGCTACCCGGGTGCCACCGGGCTCAAGACGGGCCTCACCGACAATGCCGGCGGGTGCATGCTCGCGACCGCGACGCGCGGCGACCGCCACCTCATCGCGGTCGTGCTCAACGCGACCGGGCACTCGACCGACGACGCGGCTGCGCTGCTGAACTACGGCTTCACCGTGCAGCCCAGGCGGGCGTTCGGTCCCTTCAGCGCCTCTAGCTAGACTGACCGTTCGTGACCAGGCTGACGGGGCTCACCGCCCTCGAGGTGCTCGATTCCCGCGGCAACCCGACGATCGCGGTCACCGCGCACACGGACAGACTCACCGGCCGGGCGATCGTGCCTTCGGGTGCCTCCACGGGCGCGCACGAGGCTGTGGAGCTGCGCGATGGCGACCCGAAGAGGTACGGCGGAAAGGGGGTGACGAAGGCCGTCGCCAACGTGGAAGGTGAGATCGCAAGGCGCCTGAAAGGACTCGATGTCGAAGACCAGAAGGGCGTCGACGAGGCCATGATCGACCTCGACGGCACGCCGAACAAGTCGCGGCTCGGCGCGAACGCAATCCTCGGCGTTTCGCTCGCGGTGGCGCACGCCGCCGCCAACGCGAAGGGCGTCCCGTTGTTTCGACACCTCGGCGGCGACGGCGCGACGCTCCTTCCGCTGCCGATGGCAAACATCCTCAACGGCGGTGCGCACGCAGACACCTCGGTCGACCTGCAGGAGTTCATGGTCTGCGCAGTCGGCGCGCCGACCTTTCGCGAGGCGCTTCGCGCGACGTCTGAGGTCTACCACGCGCTCAAGAACGTGCTCAAGGCGCAAGGCCTCGCGACCGGAGTGGGGGACGAGGGAGGATTCGCTCCTCAGCTGCCATCCAACGAGGACGCGCTGAAGCTGATCGTCGAAGCGATTCGCAAAGCAGGCTACGGACCGGGGAAGGAAGTCGCGATCGCGCTCGACCCCGCTTCGAGCGAGTTTTTCAAGGACGGCAAGTACAACCTCAAAGGGGAGGGCCGGATCCTGGATGCAACCGGACTCGTCGAGCTCTACCAGGAATGGAGCCGTCGCTATCCGATCGTGTCGATCGAAGACGGGATGGCGGAGGACGACTGGGAGGGCTGGAAGCAGCTGACCGACGCGATCGGCGGAACCGTCCAGCTGGTGGGCGACGACCTGTTCGTCACCAACGTCGCGCGCCTGAAGGACGGGATCGAACGCGGTGTCGCCACCTCGATCCTGATCAAGGTCAACCAGATCGGCACCCTGACCGAGACGCTCGAGGCGATCGAGCTGGCTCGCCAGGCCGGCTACAGCGCCGTGATCTCGCACCGCTCGGGCGAGACCGAGGACACCACGATCGCCGACCTCGCCGTCGCGACCCGGGCAGGGATGATCAAGACCGGCGCGCCTGCCCGCTCCGAGCGGGTGGCGAAGTACAACCGCCTGCTCCAGATCGAGGCCGAGCTCGGCGAAGCGGCGTCGTACGCGGGCCGTTCGAAGCTGAGATGAAGCGCGCGTCCAGGGCGGTGCACGCGGGCCGGGAGCTCGGGGCCCGCAGCCCCCTCGCTCCGGACCTGAGCACGGCTTCCGTGCACGTGTACACGGACCTCGCGGATTACGACGCGGTCGTCCGCGGGGAGAGACCGGGTCACTACTACGGTCGCAACTCGAACAGCAATCGCCAGATGTTCGAGCACGCCGTCGCCGAGCTCGAAGGCGCGGAGGCGGCAGTGGCCACGGCTTCCGGCATGGCGGCCCTGCACGGCGCGATCCTGGCCCTGGCGCCCAAGCCGGCGAAGATCGTCGCCACGCGCGAGCTGTACGGCGGGACTGCCGCGCTGCTGCGGCAGGACCTGGAGCCCGCGGGTTACGAGATCGCCTTCATCGACCTGACCGACCTCGACGCCGTTCGCCGCAGCATCCCGGGCGCGGGGCTGCTCCTGGCCGAAACCATCACCAATCCGCTCTGCCAGGTGCCCGACCTGGAAGCGATCGGCGCGCTCGCTCGGGAGGGAGCGGTGCCGCTCCTGGTCGACAACACGTTCGCGACGCCGCTTCTGTTTCGTCCCCTGGACATCGGGGCGAGCGTCGTCATGCACAGCGCGACCAAGTACCTGGGCGGCCACTCCGACCTGGTCGCGGGAGTCATCGCGGGTGACGCGGCGACCATGGGGGTCGCTCGCGCAAGGTCGTCCCGGACCGGGACCCAGCTGGCGCCTTTCGACGCGTGGATGGCCATGCGCGGACTGCGAACGCTCGACGTCCGGATGCGCCGGCACAGCGACAACTCGCTTGCGCTCGCCCGCGCCATGCGTTCCATGCCCGGCGTGGCCCGCGTCCATCACCCGCTCCTGGAGACTTCGTCTTCATTTCGCGTCGCGCAGCGGCTGCTGCCGCAAGGTGCCGGCGGCATGATGGCCTTCGACCTCGTAGGCGGGCGGACCGAGGTGGAGCGAATGATCAGCAGATTCGAGCTCGTGACGTTTGCCGCCAGCCTGGGCGGAGTCGAGACCACGGTCTCCTACCCCGAGCTCACCTCCCATCGGGCCCTGAGCCCTCAAGAGCGCGCAGAGATGGGCGTCGGGCCGGGCACCGTTCGTGTCTCGGTCGGAATCGAGGACCCAGGCGACATCGTCGCCGACTTCGCCCGCGCCCTGGCTTCCTGACAACGTGGCCCATGCCGGGAGGTTGCGGCGATGGAGCGAGCCGAGCGACTGATGTCCGCGTACACGCTGCTGCAGCTGCTCGAGGTGCTGGTGTTCAGCGTGATCCTGCTCCTCGGCGTCCTGGGGCATTCATCGTCGGTGACCATCCTGGGCGGCGGCCTGCTGATGGCCAAGGCGATCTTGAACATCCTCTGGCCGGAAGGCGGCTCGGTGTACCGGCGCTCAGTGATCGGCTACGGCATCGCCGGCGTGTTCGTGCTCGGAGCGTTGATAGCGAGCCACTTCGCCGGTTGAGATCGCTTCCTATTCTTTGTTGAACATGCGAAGCACGGGCGCGCCAGGGATCACGCGGCTGGTGGGCAACACGCCCCTCCTGCGCGTCCGCATGTTCGAGCGCGAGTTCCCGCGCCTCGAGGTCTACGCCAAGGCCGAGTGGTTCAATCCAGGTGGGTCGGTCAAGGATCGCGCCGCGCTTTCGATGATCGAGGACGGCGAACGCCGCGGCGCGCTGACCGACAACAGGACGATCATCGACTCGACCTCGGGCAACACCGGCATCGCCTACGCCCTGCTCGGCGCGGCCAAGGCATATCGGGTCAAGCTCGTGATGCCCGGCAACGTCAGCGCCGAGCGCAAGGCGCTGGTGAGGGCTTACGGAGCCGAGATCGTGTTCAGCGACGCCGGGGAGGGTTCGGACGGCGCGATTCACATGGTCCGTGAGATCGTGGCCGGCCACCCCGACGAGTACTTCTATCCCGATCAGTACTCGAATCCCGCCAATCCACGGGCGCACTACGAAGGGACCGCGGTGGAGATCCTCGAGCAGACCGCAGGCCGCGTCACGCACTTCGTGGCGGGCCTCGGTACGACGGGCACCTTCGTCGGCACCTCGCGCCGCTTGAAAGAGCACGACGCCTCGATCCGGACCATAGCCGTTCAGCCCGAAGACGCCTTCCACGGACTCGAAGGCCTGAAGCACCTGCCGACAGCGATCGTGCCCCGGATCTGGGATGAATCGTTGGCGGATGAGGTGTGGGGCTGCCCGACCGAGCCCGCCTACGAGCTCGCGCGCGACATCGCGCGCACCGAAGGGTTGCTCGTCGGCCACTCGAGCGGTGCGGCGCTGTGGGCTGTCCGCAGGCTTGCGGAAACGCTGACCGAGGGCGTGGTGGTCACGGTTTTCCCTGACTCCGGGGACCGCTACCTGTCGACAGGCCTCTACGGCAGACGGTGAAGATCTCGCGCGACGCTTTCGACGCGATCCGCACGCACGGCGCCGAGGGCTACCCGGACGAGATCTGCGGCATCATGGTCGGCCCGCGCAACGACCGCACCGTCACCGTCGTGAAACGGGCGCGCAACATCGTGGTCGAGCGCTCGCGTGATCGCTACGAGATCGATCCTCGCGACCACATCCGGATCCAGCGCGAGGCAGACGCCGCGGGGCTAGACATCGTGGGCTACTACCACAGTCATCCGGACCATCCAGCGCAGGCGTCGCGCTTCGACACCGAACGGGCGTGGGCGGGCTACGTATACCTGATCGTGGCGATCAACCAGGGCAACCCGGTGGACGCGAACGCTTTCGTCGCGGACAAGGATGGAGGTCCGTTTCACCCCGAGCCGCTCGAAGTGGTTTGAGCCGCCGGCTCGATCCCAACGTCGTCGGCACGATTGCCTCTGCAATCCTGTGGGGGTGGCAAGGCCCATTGTCGCGATCGTCGGCCGGCCGAACGTCGGCAAGTCGACCCTCTTCAACCGGCTGATCGGCCAGCGAAAGGCGATTGTCGACGCTCAGGCCGGGCTGACGCGGGATCGCCTGTACGGCGTCGCCGAATGGCGCGCCCGCGAGTTCACCGTGGTCGACACGGCCGGGCTCGACCTCGATTCCGCTAAGGATTCGTCGCGGGCCGCCATCGAGGCCCAGACGAGAATCGCCATCGACCAGGCCGACGTCATCGTCCTGCTGATGGACGCCCGCCAGGGCCTCACCCCGATAGACCGCGACATCGCGCAGCTCCTCCGCAAGTCGCGGCGCAGCGTGATCGTCGCCGCGAACAAGGCCGACTCGCCCAACGAGCGCCACTTCGCGGACGAGCTGCTCGCGCTGGGCTTCGATGAGCCCGCGCTGATCTCCGCCCAGCACGGACTGGGAGTGGGGGAGCTGCTCGATCGAATCGCGGATGCCCTGCCGCCGCCCGAAGCTCAGACTCCTGCAGACGAGAAGGCCGACCGGCTGGCGATCATGGGCCGGCCCAACGTCGGCAAGTCGTCGCTGCTGAACGCGCTTCTGGGCGACGAGCGCGCGCTGGTCAGTCCGACCCCCGGCACAACACGCGACCCCATCGACACCGAGCTCGTATTCGACGGCGCGCCGGTCGTGCTCATCGACACCGCAGGGATCCGGCGCAAGTCATCCAGCCGCGACCGGCTCGAGCGGTACAGCCTTCTTCGGGGAATCCACGCCATGGAGCGGTCGGATGCGGTCCTGCTCGTGATCGATGCATCGAGCGGGGTGCTCGCACAGGACCAGCACGTTGCCGGATATGCGCTCGAGGCAGGCAAAGGCCTCGTCATCGTGGTCAACAAGATCGACCTCGTGGAGCCCGCGATGCGCAATCCGGCCTACTGGCGCAAGGCGCTCGCGAATGATTTCAAGTTCGCGGCGTTCGCGCCTGTCGCCGCAGTCTCGGCCAGGACCAAGGAGGGCATCGCAACGATAATGCCCGTCGCGCTCGAGGTTGTCGGCCAGCGGCGGATCAAGATGCCGCCCAATGAATTGAACCGGGCGCTGCGCGAGGCCTTCCTCGAGCATCCGCCGCCAAGCTACAAAGGGCGGCGGCTCAAGTTGAGCTACGCGACGCAAGCCGGCACCGAGACCCCAACCGTGGTCCTCTTCGTCAACGACACCGACCTCTTGCACTTCTCTTACCGGCGCTACCTGGAGAAGAAGATCCGGAACCGCTTCGGGCTCGGCGGAAACCCGCTGAAACTGGTGCTCCGCCCGGCAAAATAGACCGCGTTTACATTTCACTCACGTTTGTAAAACGACCCTTTGACGTGGCGGTGATGAATTTGACGCGATGGGCGCGGCGTTGAGCTCAAGGATCATGGTCGTCGACGACGAGAAGCACATCCTCGAGCTCGCGCGGCTCTACCTCACGCGCGAGGGCTACGAGGTGGAGGGCGTGGGGGACGGGACGCAGGCCCTCAACCGGTTCGGTCAGCTCAAGCCCGACCTGGTGATCCTCGACATCATGCTTCCAGGCACCGACGGCCTCACCATCTGCAAGGAGATTCGCAAGGTGAGCCAGGTGCCGATCATCATGCTCACCGCGCGAGACGAGGTGACCGACAAGGTCGTCGGCCTCGAGGTTGGCGCCGACGATTACCTCACCAAGCCCTTTCATCCGCAGGAGCTGGTCGCGCGCGCGAAAGCCCTGCTGCGCCGTGCCCGGACCGAGCCCGACCAGCCCAGGCTCGTCCGCGCGGGAAAGCTCGAGGTCGACATCGAGCGCCACGAGGTGAGACACGGGAACGAGCGCGTGCAGCTCCGGCCGAAAGAGTTCGACCTGCTGGCGCTTCTCGCCCGCCACCCCGGCCGCGTGTTCCAGCGCAGCGAGCTCCTCGACCTCGTCTGGGGATATGACTTCCCCGGCTACACCCGGACCGTCGACGTGCATGTGCAGCAGGTGCGGGAGAAGCTCGCCGCGGCGAACATCACCGATCCGAGCATCCAGACCGTCTGGGGCGTCGGGTACCGGTTGGAGCTGGCAGGAACCTGAACCTGCGGCTGCGTCTCCTCGCCGCCGCAGCGGGCATCGTTGCCGTCAGCCTCCTCCTCGGCGGGCTGCTCACGTGGGTGTTCGTCCGCAACCTCGAATTCCAGGGCGCGCAGGACCAGCTCGACCGGCAGGTCGTCCCCGCGGCGCTGCAGGTGAAGAACGAGGAGTGCCTGTTTCGCGGCAGCGCCACTGGAACATGTCGCCTCGACACGCCGAACGATTTCAGCGACCGCCTCAACTCCCTCGCCCCGCGACTGGGCGCAAGCCGGCTGCTGCTGCTCGACTCCGAGCGGCGCGTCGTGTACGACAGCCTGACCAACGGCACTCCCAGCTACGGCGTCCAGATCCCGGTCGTCCGCTCCAGCCGCGTGGCCAACATCTCCGAGGCGCGCACGATGCTGGGCGGGCAGATGTATTTCGCGGCGGCGGTCAGCATCCCGCCCAAGCGCGATCCCCTCAATGCGAGCTGGATCGTCCTCGCCGAGCCCCAGGACAACATCGCGTCCGCAGCCGCCGGCGACCTCGCCACTCGATTGCTCGAAGCGGGTGGTGCCGCCCTGGTCCTCGCGATGCTGCTCATCCTCCTGATCAGCCGGTCGGTGACAGGACCGGTCTCCCAGCTCGCGGCCGCCGCCGAGGACATCGCCGCGGGCAACTACTCGCGGAGGGTCGGCATCAAGGGCCAGGACGAGATCGGCATGCTCGGCTCGGCCTTCAACCGGATGGCTGAGGCGGTCGAGCGCGCGCGCAAGGTCGAGCGCGACTTCCTGGCCAACGTTTCGCATGAGCTGAAGACGCCGCTGACCAGCCTCATCGGGTTCAGCCAGGCACTGGTGGACGGCAGCCTCCGTGGCGATGCCGAGCGAGCCCGGGCGGCGACCATCGTCCACGAGGAGTCGGAGCGCGTGCTCCGCATGGCGCAGGAGCTCCTCGACCTGGCGCGCGTCGAGGCCGGCCAGATCTCCATGCACATCACCGCCGTGGACCTGGGCGGACAACTGGAGCAGGAGCTCGAGATCGTGAGGCCGCGCGGGAGCGCGCGAGGGCTGTCGCTGGTTCTCAACGCGCCCGACGACATTCCTCCCGTCGCTGCCGATCCTGAACGCCTGCACCAGATTCTCGACAACCTGCTCGACAACGCGGTCAAGTACGCGCCCGACGGCTCGACGGTCAACGCGATGGCGAGGTTGAGCGGCGGAGCGGTCGAGACCGTGGTCGCCAACCCGGCCGGCCCACACCGGCCCGACCCGGACCGGATGTTTGACCGCTTCTACCGCGCCGACCCGTCACGTTCCGCTGCCGCGGGCGGTGTCGGCCTGGGGCTCGCCATCTCACGCGAGCTCGCCGCGGCGATGAAGGGCCGGCTGTGGGCGGACTTCGACGACGCGGGGAACCTGCGCGTGCACCTCACGCTGCCTGCCGCTCGCCAGGAGAA
>JBKPCF010000004.1:0-20988 GCA_046727235.1 Candidatus Dormiibacterota bacterium | reverse complement strand
ATGCCGCGCTCGAGGCGGCGCGAAAGATGCGTGCAATGCTGGTCGAGGCGGTGGAGGCGCGCGGCCACGCGTTCGGCGAGGTAGCGTTCGAGGAGGCTTGCGTCCTGGCCGAGGCGCGTTTCGGGACCCTGACGAGCGCAGGGAGCTACACGCCGCCGAAGATCGCGGGACCGTACAAAGGCTCGGGGGTCGGGCCGAGCCCGGCCTACAGCTACTCGGCGTGCGTGGTCGACCTCGACGCCGACGCCCGAACCGGGCTCCTCACCGTGAACAAGGTCTGGATCGCGCACGACGTCGGCCGCGCGATCAACCCGCTGCTGGTCGAAGGCCAGGTCGAGGGCAGCGTCTACATGGGTCTGGGCGAGGCTCTGATGGAGGAGCAGACATTTCGCAAGGGCCTGCACAAGTGGCCGTCGATGCTCGAGTACAAGTCGCCGACGTTTCTCGACGTCCCCGAGATCGAGACGTTCATCGTTGAGACCAACGACCCCGAGGGACCATACGGCGCGAAGGAGGCGGGCCAGGGTCCGCTGCTGCCGGTGCCGCCCGCGCTGAGCTCCGCTGTTTACGACGCGCTGGGCGTGTGGATCGACGAGATCCCGGTCACGCCGGAGAAGGTCATCGAGGCCTTGCGCCGCAAAGAGAAAGGAGAGGAGCCGCGGTACGGGCCGCCTCGGTTTCCGACCGTTCCGTATCCGCCGACCATCAAGGTCGAGCCGCCGCCAGGGTCTGCCAATGCTGCGACTGCCTCGATTTAGCTACCTCCGCCCGAAAAATGCGCGCGAGGCGGCGCGCATGGCGGCGGACCTCGGACCTCGGGCGATGTTCGTCGCCGGCGGAACCGACCTCTTCCCCAAGCTGAAGCGCAGGCAGTTCGAGGTCGACACGCTGATCGGTCTCGACTTCCTTCCACGCGAGATCCACAACGGATCAGGCGATTGCACGATCGGCGCGGGCGCAACCCTGGCCGGCGTCTCGCGCGACCCACATCTCGTCGCGCGATTCACCGGCTACGCCGAGGCGGCAGGCCTGGTCTCGTCGCCCCCGCTGCGCAACGCGGGCACGATCGGCGGAAATCTCTGCGTGGATACGCGATGCAACTACTACGACATGACGTACGAGTGGCGAAAGGCGGCCGGTTTCTGCTTGAAGAAGGACGGCGACATCTGCCTGGTCGCGCCGAGCAGCCCACGCTGTTGGGCGGTTTCGTCGTCGGACACGGCGCCGATGGCGATTGCCCTGGACGGCGTGGTCACGGTCGCGGGCCCTGACGGTGAGAGGGAGCTGCCGGTTGCGACTCTGTACCGCGACGACGGCATCGACTACATGGCGAAGCAGCCGGCGGAGGTGGTGACAGCTCTGCGCCTGCATGCCGCCACGAACACCCGCAGTGCTTACGTCAAGCTACGCCGCCGCGGCTCGATCGACTTTCCGATTGCCGGCGCCGCGGTCGCGGTCGAGCTCGACGGCGACGTGGTGGCGGGCGCTCGCGTGGTCTTGACGGCGGTCGCCTCGCACCCGCTTCCGGCGCCTGGCGCCGGCGCCTTCCTGAAGGGCAAGCGGCTCCAACCGGATGTGGTGCGAGAAGCGGCCGAGATCGCCTCCAAGCCGGCTCGGCCGCTCGACAACGCCGACCTGAACCATTTCTGGCGGAAGCGGATGGTCCGGGTCGTCGTCGAGCAAGCGCTGAACAGGATCAGCGACCAGTTGGCGGGGCTCGACGGTTAAGCTTTCAGGTCGATATCCGGTTGATTCATTATCCCTACATACAGAAGGGCCAGGGAATGGTCGAGTACGCGCTCATCCTCGCCCTGGTTGCGCTGATAGTGCTGATTGCACTGATCGCGACTGGCGCGCAGCTTTTGAACCTCTACTCGAACATCACGGCGACGATGTGCAACTACCACGTGGGGTGTTGAGCCCGACGTTCTAGACCGCCGCCACCGCGGCGGCTGCGTGCGCCGCCCGCTCCGCGTTCTGCCTGATCCGGTCCATGTCCATACCGGCCAGCGCTTCCGCCGGGAACAGCGAACCGGCAAGCCCCACAGCTTTGACACCGAGTCGAAGGTAGTCGGGGATGTCCTCGATCTGGACGCCTCCTGACACCCAGAAGGGCACGCCGCCGAGGGGCCCGTTGAGCGCTTCGATGTAGCGCGGCCCACCAACCGGAGCCACCGGAAACACCTTTACCAGCGCTGCGCCGCAGAGCCGTGCCTGGTAGATCTCGGTCGGGGTGAGCGCCCCAAGCACGCAAAGAATGTCCTCCTGCCGGCACGCTTCGGCGACCTCCGGGAGCAGCACGGGAGTCACCACGAACGATGCGCCCGCGGCCTTGGCCTCGGTCACCGCGCCCGGGTCCCAGACCGTGCCGACCCCGACCGGGTAGCGCCCGCCCGTGCTGGCGATCAGCCCCTTGATCAGCTCGAAGCATGAGGGGACTGTCTTGGTGATCTCGATCGTCTGCACGCCCGACTCCATGGCGGCCAGGCATGCCTGGAAGCCTGCATCGGCGTTCTCCGTGCGCAGCACGCCGCAAATACGGTTGGGGAAAACTTCCGCGATCGGACGCATGAAAGGTCCAGATAAGTTTGAAGGCAAGCCTCGCCCGGCTGGCGCGCCCGCCCATTTGAACTCTGGGCGTGCGTACACTAGTACATACGTATGACCGGGGTGACCGTCACCGAGAGCACCCGAGACCAGATCATCCACGCGGCCGCCGACTCCCTCCTCGAAAACGGCTATTCCGGCACGAGCGTCCGCTCCATCGCCTCCAAGGCCGGAGTGGCCATCGGCAACCTGCAGTACTGGTTCCCGACCAAGTCCGAGCTCCTGGTCGAGGCATGGCGCTACCTGACCGCCAAGTCGGTGGAGGAGCTCCGGCACACGCTCAACCAGCTGACCGACCCTCTGGTGGTGCTCGAGATCGGCGTCGAGTCACTATGGGATTCGCTCCGTCGCCTCGGCGACGTCCAGCTGGCAGCGTTCGACCTGCTGGTCCAGGCGCCGCGGACCGAGCGCCTTCGCGCCTACCTGCCCGAGCTGTTCACCCGCTACCGGGAGGTGATCCAGGAGCAGCTTGACCGGCTGGAGGCCGACGGCCGCGTCCGTCTGACGGTTCCGAGGGACGTTCTGGTTCCGCTGGTGCTGAACACGGTGCTCGGCTTCGGGCTCTACTACGTCGTCACCCGGGACGACGAGTCTTGCGTGCGGGCGCTGTCCGCTTTCCGTCAGCTCGCGGGCAGCATGATCGAGCCGGTTCCATGAGCGTCCTGGCACTCGACCGGGAGCTCGATCGCCTCGAGGGTCTGTGGCCCAACGGCCTTTCCGACGCCTACCGCGCGTACGCCGATGCCGTCCACGAGTTCGAGCCGGACGTGCAGCCGAAGCTGGCGCTGGCGGCCGCGTTGATCGAGGTCGGTGTGCGGCTGCAAGGGCTGGGTGGGCGTGCGGCGCCACCGTCTACGGTCCTGATCGGCGACCTGTGCCTTGCCCGCGGCTCGCGCCTGCTGGCCGACCACGCGCCGCGGGCGGTCCAGGTCGCCTTCGCGCGGGCGATCGAGGCAACCTCGTCGGCGGCGGCGTCCGGGCAGGAGTCACCACCCGTGCGATCGCTGCTCGAGCAAGCGCTCCGGATTTGAACGTGAGCGCCAACCGCGTCGAGTTCGCGACGACCCGGACCACCGAGTTCGTCGACATCACCGACCGGATCCGCGACGAGGTCCGGCGTACCGGCCTGCGCAACGGGCGCGTCCACCTGCAGTCGATGCACACGACGGTCGGTCTTGCCATCAACGAAAACGAGCCGCTGTTGCTTCACGATTTTCAAGGTCTTTTGGAACGCCTCGCGCCGGCCGGCGCGGGATACGAGCACGACGATTTCGCTCGGCGTTTCGACATCGCGCTGGACGAGCCCGTCAACGGCCACGCCCACTGCCGCCAACTGTTGTTGAGCGCGTTTGCGACGCTGCTGGTCGAGGAGGGCGAGCTCGTCCTCGGTCGCTGGCAATCCGTCTTCGCGGTCGAGCTCGACGGACCACGCGAGCGACAGCTCGCCCTGCAGCTGGACGGCAATTTCGACCGGCGCGTCGAGGGGGAGCCTCTCGAGTCGCTGGTCGAGATCGAGCTCAGGCGCCAGCTGATGGTCGATCCGGATGCAGTCGCGACTCCGATGCGCCGCCTGATCGAGGCGGGCGGCAAGCGGCTCCGACCCAGGCTGGTCCAGCTGACGGCGGGGATCGGGCCGCAGCGTGATCCGCTGCGGGCGGCCGAGCTTGCAGCGGCGGTGGAGCTGCTCCACAACGCGACCCTCATCCACGACGACTACGTCGACGAGAGCACGCATCGTCGCGGCCGGCCGACGGTTGCGGCCGCCGAGGGGCCTGAGCGTGCGGTCGCGGTCGGTGACTACTACTTCGCCAAAGCGACGCGGCTCATCGCGGAGATGGGTAATCCGGGCGTCACCTCAGCCGTCGCGGAAGCCCTCGAGGCGGTATGCGCCTCGCAGATCGACGACGTGGCGATGCGCGGGTCGTATCCCGGCGATCGGGATTCGTACATGGGTGTCGTCCGCGGCAAGACCGCGTCTCTCTTCGCTGCCGCCTGCGCGTCAGGCGCTCTTCTTTCAGGGGCGTCGCCCGAGGTCGTGGAGGCGCTGCGCCGTTTCGGCGACCTGCTGGGCGTCGCGTTTCAGATGACCGACGACATGGTGGACTTCAGCCCGAGCTCCGGAAAACCGGTCGGTCTCGATATCCGGCAGCGGGCGCTCTCGCTTCCGTTGATCTACGCCGCCGAAGACCGGGAGGTCGGACCCGAGGTGCGACGCCTCCTCGCGGGCACTCTCGGCGACGACGAGGTCGGCCGGGTCGCGGAGCTCGTGGCTTCGAGCGATGCGCTGCCTCGAGTGCGGAACGAGGCGCGAAGTCTCATCGATGCAGCTGTCCGGGAGCTGGACGCCGTCGAGGTCGACGGCCTCCGCACGACGCTCGTCAGCCTTGCCCACTCAGCGGTCGACCGCCAGTCCTGACGTCCTTCGGCAGGAGCTGAGCACCGCCCCTGACGATGCCCACCGTGCCCATCGCCAGGCTTATGGAGGTGACGTCCGACCATCCCGCCTGCCTGGCCATTTCGGCGAGCTCTTCCGGCGTCCGGTAGGAATCGACCGTGTCGCTGAGGTACCGGTAGGCAGCTCGATCTCCTGAGATCACGCCGCCCATCGCCGGCAGCAACCTCCGGAGGTAAAGCCTGTAGGCGGCGCCGGCGACGCCCTTCGGCGGCCGGACGAACTCGAGCACGACCGTGCGGCCCTTCGTCACGCGTCGCATCTCCCGCAAGCCCTGGATCGGGTCGGCCAGGTTACGCAGGCCAAATGCAATCGTGCCGGCGTCGAAGCTCGAGTCGTCGAATGGGAGGTCGAGCGCGTCGCCTTCAATGAACTCGATCCCAGGGTGCTCTTTTCGCGCGACCTCCAGCATCTGCCGGCTGAAGTCAAGCCCGACGACGCGGCCCCCGCGCGCTAGCGCCGCAAGCTCCGCCGTCAGCTTCCCTGAACCGCACGCCACGTCGAGCGCGGTCCCGCCCGGTAGGAGGCGTGCCTCCCGCGCCGCGCGCCGCCGCCACCCGCCGTCGGTGCCGATCGAAAGCACCGTGTTCACCGTGTCGTAGCGATGCGCGATGCGATCGAACATCGACCGCACGGCGGCGGGATCGCGTTCGCTCAGAGTGCGCCGCGCACTCAAATCCGCTGCCATATCGACGCGATGCCCTGCCCGACGCCGATGCACATCGTGGCGAGGCCGTACTCGGCGTTCCGGTGGTTCATCTCGCGGACCAGCGTGCTCACGAGCCGCGCTCCGCTGCTGCCAAGCGGATGGCCCAGCGCGATCGCGCCGCCGTTGACGTTGACCTTCTCCTCGTCCAGGCCGAGCAACCGGATGCACGCAAGGCTCTGCGACGCGAAGGCTTCGTTGAGCTCGACGACCGCCATGTCCGCGGGCTGAAGGCCCGCCTTCTCGAGCGCCTTGAAGGACGACGGGACCGGGCCGATTCCCATGTAGTCAGGGTGCACGCCGGCCGGCGCGGCCGCGACCAGTCGCGCGAGAGCTTTCAGGCCTCGTTGCTTCGCCCTGGAGTCCGACATCAGGACGAGCGCGGTTGCACCGTCGTTCAGCGGCGAAGCATTGCCCGCCGTCACCGATCCATTTGCCGCAAACGCCGGCTTCAGCCTGGCCAGCGCTTCCAGTGAGGTGTCCGCTCGCGGTCCCTCGTCTGACGTGATGCCATCGACCGCGATGATCTCCTCGGCCAGGCGTCCGGACTTCTGCGCTGCGATCGCCCGCTGGTGGCTTCGGAGCGCGAATGCGTCCTGGTCTTCGCGCGACACCTCGTACTTCTGGGCGACGCGCTCGGCGGTCTCCCCCATCTGCAGCGTCCCGTACAGCTCGGCCATCCTGGGATTGATGAGCCGCCAGCCGAGGGCGGTGTCGTGGAGCGTCTGGGGGCCGCGCGGAAAGCCGCCTGCGGGCTTCGGCACCACCCAAGGCGAGCGCGTCATGCTCTCCACCCCTCCCGCGACCATGATGTCGGCCGCACCGGCCTGGATCTCACGAGCCGCCGAGATCGTGGCCTGCATGCCCGAGCCGCAGAGGCGGTTCACGGTCTGGCCAGGGACCTCAACTGGAAATCCGGCGAGGAGCAGGGCCATGCGAGCGACGTTGCGGTTGTCCTCGCCCGCCTGGTTGGCGCAGCCGAGGATCACGTCCTCGACCTCCGCCGGCTTGACGCGCGCGCGGTCACACGCTTCCTTGAGGACGATGGCGGCGAGGTCGTCCGGACGCACGTCCTTGAGCTGTCCGCCGTAGCGACCCATCGGCGTGCGCGCCGTGGCGACGATGACCGCCTCGGGCATTATTTTCTCGCGGCGCGTCTGGCCAGGAAGTTCTGCACGCCTTCGGCAAACTCGCTGCTCGCGGCCTGCGCCTCCTGGAGGTACGACTCGAACTCCATCGCCTCCTCGTAGCTCGAGCCGAGCGCGTGGTTCACAGCCCGCTTCGCGCCCGCCATCGCCTGGCGGGGCTGCGCGGCGAGGTGATTGGCGAGGTCGCGGACCTCCTCCTCGAGCCTGTCCGCCGGGACGATGCGGTTGATGACTCCCAACCGATGGGCGTCCTCGGCCCCAAGCGGCCTGCCCGTGAAGAACATCTCGTACGCGATTCCGGTCCCGGCAAGGCGAGGGAGCAACCAGCTCACGCCGCCATCCGGCGCGAGGCCGATGTTGACGAACGCCTCCATGAGGTACGCCTCAGGCGTGGCGATCCGGAGGTCGCACGCCAGCGCGTAGCTCGCGCCGATTCCAACCGCTGGACCGTTCATGGCGGCGATCACGGGTTTGGGCATGGTGCGGAGGCGCGTGAGCATCGGCATGTATTCGTTGCGCAGCACGTTGCCCACGTCCTCAGGCGTGCGCATACCTGCTCCTTGGACCATCTCGGTGACATCAGCGCCCGAGCAGAAGGCGCGGCCCGATCCGGTGAGGACGACGACGCGGACTGCGTCGTCGCGCTCGGCCTGCTTGATCGCGTCGCCCAGCTGTTTACGCGTCAGCGCGCCGATCGCGTTCATCTTCTCGGGCCGGTTGAAACGTATCCAACCGACCCCGCCCTCCGATTCGGCCACCACATGCTGCTCGACTTCAGTCGCCATCAGAGATGCCTCCAGTGGGCCGACCCAGAGATTCGGTGGCCAGGTGGTCCAGATGCTAGGCGCGGGCGAGCACCGGAGCGAGCGCATCCGTCAATGCGTAAGCGGGGAGCGGAGCCCGCAACAACGCAGATGGGCCTCATGGGCGCCGAAGATCCGGTTGGCATCGCTGGTGGCATCTCCGCCTCACTTTCCTTTGAATACGCCCTTTCGCTTCTCCAGGAAGGCGTGCATTCCCTCTTTCTGGTCTTCGGTCGCAAAGAGGAAATAGAAGCTCTTGCGCTCCGACGCGAGGCCCTCGGCGAGGGGCGCCTCGAACGCCTTGAGCACCGCCTCCTTCGCCATCCGGAGCGCAAGCGGAGGCTTGGCGGCCAGCTCGCGGGCGAGGCGCTGCGCAACGCCGATCGTCATCTCGGCCGGCACCACCTTGTTGACGATTCCGAGCTCGTAAGCCCTCTGCCCCGTGAGGGCCGCGCCCGTGAGCATGACCTCCATGGCAACGTACTTGCCGGCGGTGCGCGGCCAGCGCTGGGTGCCACCGGCGCCGGGGATGATGCCCAGGTTGATCTCGGGTTGCCCGAACCTCGCCGTCTCCCCCGCGACGATCAGGTCGCACATCAGCGCCACCTCGCAGCCACCACCGAGCGCGTACCCGTTGACCGCGGCGATCAGCGGTTTCCTGAAGCCCGCAAGCGGCGCCCAACGGCCCGTCTGGTCGCGAAGGAGCTGGTCGACGGGGCCCTGGTTTGCCATATCGCCGATGTCGGCGCCGGCGGCGAAGACCCGAGGACCGCCCGTCAGGACGACAGCACGCACACTCTCGTCCGCGTCCAGGTCGGCCAGCGCGGACGTCAGCTCGCGGATTACGTCTGGGCTCAGTGCGTTCAAAACCTTCGGCCGGTTGAGCGTGACGGTCGCGATCGGAGGGTCGATTTCGACCAGGATGTGCTCGTACCCCATCGCGCCTATCATCAGCTAAATGCCGAACCGGAGATTGGTCGACTCCTACGGCCGCGTGGCGGACGACCTGCGCATCTCAGTCACCGACCGCTGCAACTTCCGCTGCATCTACTGCATGCCGGCGGAGGGACTGAAATGGCTCAAGCGGGAAGACATCCTGCGGTACGAGGAGATCGTGCGCCTGGCGCGGATCTTCGTCGAAAGGTACGGCGTACGCACGATCCGTCTCACAGGCGGAGAGCCGCTGGTGCGCGTGAAGCTCGAAGAGCTCGTCGGAATGATCAATGCGATCGATCCGACCCTGGACATCACGATGACCACCAACGGCGTGCTGCTCCGCCAGAAGGCGAAGGCGCTGAAAGACGCGGGTCTGAAGCGGATCAACATCTCGCTTGACACCCTGCACCTGGACCGATTCAAGGAGATGGCGCGAAGCGAGGCGTTCGCCCGGGTCATGGACGGCATCAGCGCGGCCCGTGAAGCGGGCTTGTGGCCGATCAAGCTGAACATGGTCGTGATGCAGGGCCACAACGACGACGAGGTCGTCGATTTCGCCCGGCTGGCCCACAGCGAGGGCTACGAGGTGCGCTTCATAGAGTTCATGCCCCTCGACGGCGACAACATCTGGACCAACGAGCAGGTCGTACCGAGCCGCCGCATCCAGGAGCAGATCGAAGACCTGTTTCCGCTCGAGCCGGTGGTCGACACGCGACCCGGTCCGGCGACCCGCTTCAAGTTCGTCGACGGTTCGCCTGGCGGGGTCGGATTCATCTCGTCGGTCAGCCAGGCGTTCTGCACCACCTGCAATCGGGTCCGCCTGACGGCAGAGGGCGGCCTCAGAACGTGTCTGTTCTCGCTGATGGAGACGCCGCTGCGCGACCTGATGCGGTCGGGCGTCTCCGATGACCACCTGGGCGGCGTCATCGAGACCGCGATCTGGCGCAAAGAGGAAGGACATCTGATCAACAAGCCGGGCTTCATCAAGCCGGCGAAGTCGATGTCGCAGATCGGAGGCTGATGCCCACACCGCCACCCGGCGGCTTGGCCGCCGGCCTCTCCACGGGTGAAGAGGCGAAGCCCTATACGGTCACCGAGCTCGCCAACGAGATCCGGCGCGAGCTCCGCCCGCTGACCGCGCTTCTCCTGAAGGGCGAGGTCAGCGGCATGAAGCAGGGGTCCAAAGGCCACTACAGCTTCGTCATCCGCGACAGCCAGAGCCTGATCAACGCCTTCATCTACGCGGACGACGCCCGCCGCGTCACCACCCTGCCCGAGGACGGCCAGGTCTTCATCTTCCGCGGCCGGGTCGACTACTGGACCCAGTACGGATCCCTCCGCTTCATCGTCGACCAGGTCGAGTTCGACGACGTCGGCAAGCTGCGGGCTCGGCTCGAAGAGCTCAAACGGCGCCTCGAGAGCGAGGGCGCATTTGCCCCCGAGCGCAAACGCAGGCTTCCGTTTCTGCCCCGGTCGGTTGCCATCCTCACCTCTCCTACGGGGGCCGTGATCCACGATCTCCAGGAGACGATCTGGGACCGCTACCCGAACATGGGCATCGTGGTCTACCCCGTCCAGGTCCAGGGCGCCGGCGCCCCGATGAGCGTCGCTCGCGCCTTGCGACGGTGCAACCAGGAAAGGCTCGCCGACGTCGTCGTGCTCGCGCGAGGTGGCGGCAGCTTCGAGGAGATGTACGCGTTCAACACCGAGCTGGTGGCGCGGGCGATCCTCGATTCGCGGCTGCCGGTGGTCACCGCGCTCGGCCACACGTCCGACCGTACGGTCGCCGACCTCGTCGGTGACGCGGAGTGCCGCACGCCAACGGAGGCAGGAGCTCGCGTGGTGCCAAAGAAGGCGGACCTCCTGGCCGGATTGCACGACCGCAAGAGGCGGATGGAGCGGGAGATCAACCGGCGCTTCAGCCGCGAGGCCGACAGGCTCAAGCGAGCCGAGGCCGACATCGCAAGGCTCAGCCCGATCCGACAGCTGGAGCGACGCGAGCAGGCGGTGCGAGACCTGCAGCGCCGGATGCACGCCGCCCTCAACCTGCGGCTGAGCGTCGCCCAGGCCACGCTCAAGGCGACCGGCGGCCACGAACGCATCCAGCGCCTGCTGGCGAATCGCCTCGCCGACCAGGCGCGCCGGCTCGAGGGTCAGCGCCGGCGGCTCGTGGCGTTGAGCCCCGACTCAGTGCTCACCCGCGGCTACAGCATCACGCGCGATGCGGCGACGGGCGCGATCCTGCGGTCGGCGGCCGAGGCGAGGGTGGACCAGGGCATCTCGATCCAGCTGGGCTCCGGCAAGCTCGCGGGACGGGTCGAGGGGGTCGAGGCTTGACCGACGCGGAGCTGACTTACGAGCAGGCGATGGACCGGCTGGAGGAGACGCTGAAGCGGATGGAGTCGGACAAGCTGACCCTCGACGAGGCGGTCAAGGCGGCGGAAGACGCGCAGCGATATTTCCGGATCTGCGTCCAGCGCCTGGAAGAGGCGCGCAAGAAGATCGAGGTTCGGGCGGAACCAGAGACTACCGAGTAGCCGAAGTCTCTTCCGGCAGCGACTCCAGCCTTTCGTCCATCGCCCGCAGGCGCCGGCTCAGGTTCTTGATGAACTCGAGCAGCACCTCCGGATGCTCGTGGACGATCGCCTGCAGCCGGTCTCGCCTCAGGACGCGGACGGCGGTCTCCGTGATCGCCTGAGCGCTCGCCGACCTCGGCTGGTCATCGAACACTGACATCTCCCCGATCACTGCGCCGGCGCGATGCCTGGCCAGCGTGACCTCGCGGCCCTCATGGTCGAGATGGATGCGGACTTCGCCCTCGACGATCACGTAAAGCTCGCCACCGACGTCGCCCTTGCGGAAAAGCGCCTCGCCCTTCGCGTAGTGCCTGGTCACCATCATCCGGTCGACGCTTGCGAGCTGCTCGAGGGTGAGGGTGTTGAAGAGCGGCACCTGCTTCAGCGCGATCAGCTCTTTCATGTGTTCGTCGAGTCCGTGCGACGCCCCTGCCGCGGTCTCGCGCACCCACTTATCAGGATGCCTCGCGAGGGCGTCGAAATCCGCCTCGGTCAGCGGCCGCACCAGCAGCGGGTCGAACGATTCCGGTTCGAGCAGGCGGGCCAGCGGCCCTGCGAGCCAGCTCGGGCCGAAGTTTAACAACGTTTCCAGCGCCTCCACCCTTGCTTGCGCCAGCAGCGAGGAAAGCCCGCGCTCGACCGCGGCGAATCCGCGTTTTCCATGCAGAGCTCGCATTGCGGTGAAGCCTGACTCCCTCGCGGCATGGACGTAGTCGTCGAGTCCGATGCGGAGGAGCGTGTACGCCGCCGCGTCCGGGATGCCACCCTCATGCTTCATCGCGGCGCTGACGCGCGCGGACAGACGAGCCGCCTCGGCCGCCTGCGCCAGCTGTTGCTCGAGGTGTTGCCGGACCTTCTGATACAGCTCGGGCCGCCCGCTGCGAATCAGCGCGTCGACGACCGCGACCGACGTCTGGTCGCGCGCGCGAAGGAGCGGCAGCGTGAGTTCCAGCGCGTCCGGCGCCTGGACCGCCATCGCCTCCGCGGCGAGCGAGCGGACGTCGTGGTCGCCGCTGGAGAGACTCTCGATGAGCGCCTGGCTGAAAGGCTGGAGCTGGTCACGGGGCGGGGCCCAGCGAATCGCCTGCCGGAGAGCCTCCCGCCGCACGTCGACCTTGCGGTCGCGCATGCACGCGATGAAGGGCTCGGCGACGTCGGCAACCTGCCCCTTCATTCGAGCGAAGCCCCGGATCGCCTCGACTCGAACCTTTGGGTCGACGTCACTCATGCCTGCCGAGACCGCCGCCTCGTCGCCGACAAATCCACCAGCCCACACCGCGGCGGCCCGGTCGGACGCGTGGGTCGAGTCGCGCAGCTTCTGGAGCAGCGCGCGGGCGCCAGCCCAGGGGTCGCTCCGGGTGAGGCCGGCCACGGCGGCGGCGGCGCGCACCCAGCCGTCGTGGTCGGCGCCCGCGGCTTCGAGCTCCCGCACCGAGAGGCGGTCGGCCGGCGCCATCTCGAGAGCCAGCCGCCGAACGGCCGCGTCGGGCGACCCGAGCAGCTCGGGCAGCATTGCCGCGAACGCGTCGGGATCAAGACTGGCCAGCGCCGCGGCGGAGAACTCCCTGGTCTTGTGGTTGGCGCCGCGGATGAAGCCCTGCAGCTCGGCGACGTCCTGCGGCGTCAGGCGGCCGATGGCCTGCTGGTAATCGGCGAGGCTCAGTGCATGCGTGCGCAGGCGCGTGTAGATCGCGTCGAGGTAGTGGCTGCGAAGCCACGAGGCCGCAGCGAGAAAGGCGATTCCGACCAGGATTCCGAGCATCGCCAGGACCTGGACGCTCGTGCCGATGGCCGGGCTCAGGAGCAGCAGGGCCACGCCGCTGATCAGCGCGCCCCCCGGCAGAACGAGGTTGTTGAGAAGGAATTGCAGCCTCGGCACCACCTGCGGCGGCAGCGCGCCGCTGAGCACGTTTTGGGCGGGGTCGTCGAGGCCGGTCTGGAGCCCGTTGCGAACGATGAACAGGAAGAGCGCGGTCGAAAGGACCGGGTTGATGGTCACCGCCGTAAAGCCGATCAGGGTGAAGATCGGGAGGGCAAGGATCGCGTTCTTGACCCCCAGCCTGTCGAGAACCCAGGGCGCGATGAAGAGGCTCACCCCCAGCTGCACGACGTAGCTCAAGAGCCAGGCCTTGCCGATGAGGATCGTCAGGTCCTGGAGGTTGTTGTTGGTGGCCTGCACGAACACGACCGCCACGACGTAATCGCCGATCCGGCTCGCGACCTGCAGAAACAGAGCCAGCACCACGACGGCGAGGACGAGGCGACTGCCGGTCATGTGCTCGAGCGCGCGCTGCAGGATCGCCAGGAGGCCGTGGCGCCCACGCTCGACCTCGTGACTGACGAGGAGCTGGTCGGCATCGTCGATCAAAGCGGGGCGGTAGAGGGTGCGCTCAAGGCCGATCGTCATGTAAGCCGCGGCTATCGAACCGATCGCCCAGAGCAGGATCAACGGCTCGGTCGCGAAGCGCGCGACCAACGTCGTCGTGACGCCCGAGAGGATGTAGCCGACGCTCGAGCCCGCAGCGATCACCGGAAAGACCCGCTTGCCCTCGAGCACGTTGAAGTGCTGGGTGACGAAGCTCCAGAAGTGCAGCATCACGAGCTCGAAGGCAACCGAGTAGATGACGTAAGCGACAAAAGCGACCGTCGCGTCCTCGTGAATCACGTAGGCGGCAAAGACACCGACGGCCGCCACGGCGTTGGCGCCGAGGTTGATTCGGAATGCGCGTCCGAGTCCGAATCTGCGCGTGAGCGCGCCCTGGAGCGCGTCCATGGGCCACACGGCAAGCGCGAGCACCACGAAAAAGACGGGATAGGCGTTCGGGCCGGCCTTGTTGAGAAAGATCGACTGCGCGCCGCTGAACGCCGTGTACATCGCCCAGCCGACGACCGTCGCGAAGAAAGCCACGCGCAGCGTGCGCCGGAACTCGGTGCGCCGGACGTGAAGGGCCCTGGCGAGCAGCGGCGACAGAGCCTCCGCCTGGATCAGCCTAGGTCTGCTGGACGCTGGCGATCCTCTGCAGCGCTGCGATCCGCTCCGAGATCGGCGGATGGGTGTCGAAGAGGCGGCTGAAGAAGCTCCCGTGGTGCTCGTCGGGGTTGTCGATCATCATCGCCGCGACCGCGTGGTTGAACCGCTCGGGCGGTTTGTCATTGGTCGAGATCTTCTGCAGCGCGGAGATCAGAGCGCCCGGGTTGCGCGTCAGCTCGACACCGCTAACGTCAGCAAGCGACTCGCGCTGCCGGGAGAGAGCGAACTGCATCAGCGGTCCCACGATGAACGCGATCAGGGTGAAGAGGATGCCGATCGCAAAAACGACCAACGCCCCCTGGCCGCGCAGCCGCATCCGGCCGACGCTGTTCCAGAATGCGCTCGAGATCAGCACGGCTAGGCCGACCATCGTCACGACGAGCAGCAGCAGCCGGACGTCGAAGTTCTTGATGTGGCTCAACTCGTGCGCCAGCACGGCCTCGAGCTCCTCGCGACTCATCATCTGAAGCAAGCCTGTCGTCACGGTGACGGCGGCGTGGTTCGGATCGCGTCCAGTCGCGAACGCGTTCGGGCTCGGGTCGTTGATGATGTAGACCTTCGGCAGCGGGAGCCCGTCACCGATCGCCAGCGCCTGCACGATGTTGTGGAGCTGCTGGTACTGCCTGGGATCGGCCTCCTGCGCGCCAACCGCGGAAAGCACCGTCGCCGAGCCGAAGTAGTAGGCGTAGAGCGCTGCGCCGACGGCGAGGACGCCAAGCACGATTGCGCCCGCGACCGCACCGCCCTCCCCCGACGCCAGCCACCCGATGATCAAGCCGACGATGATCCAAACCGCCAGGAACGCGAGGACCACGATGAGGCTGTTGCGCTTGTTACGTGCGATCTGGTGATACATCTAGGTGGCGGCGCGCTTGTTCCCCTGCATTGTGTCCCGCACTCGCTCCGCGACGTAGCGACCCCAGATCTGCGCCCACACCAGCCCGTTGCCGAACGCGGACACGTCCTCGGAATGGTGCTTGAAGTGGTACATCCACATCGCGCGGTGCCTTTCGTAGGAGACCTCGCGCCGGCGGTCGGGCGGGGCGGGCTTGACCCGGTGCGTGGCGCCGGCCGTCGGCACGTAAAAGATCTTCCAGCCGCCGAGCTTGAGGCGATAGCACAGGTCCAGGTCTTCGCCGAACATGAAATAACGGGGGTCGAAGAAGCCAACTCGTTCGAGCGCCGACATCCGCAGCATCAAGCACGCTGCAGTGCCGGCATCCATCTCGTGGACCTCGGCTTCCGCCACATGGCCCATGTTGTGCCGGCCGAAGCGAGGGCTCCTGGGAAAGAGCCTGCTCAGACCGACCGTCTGATAGAAGAGCGTGCTCGGAATCGGAAACGCTCGCCGGGCGTCGGGATCGAGCTGTCCGTTCGACAGCGTCAGCCGCGGCCCAACCGCACCAGCGTCGGGACGGGTGAGCAGGAAGTCGGCCAGCCTGCCGACGCACTGTGGGTCGAGCGTCACGTCAGGGCTGAGAAGCAGGACGAAGCGACCCTGGCAGCGCTCCAGGCCGATGTTCGCGGCGCGGCCGTAGCCGAGGTTCTTCGCCTGGACCAGCACAGTCGCCTGGGGGTACTCGTCGGTCACGGCAGCCGGAGATCCATCCGACGAGTCGTTGTCCACGACGACCGCCTCAACAGGCACGTCGGCGCTCGCGAAGAACGACTGCAGGCATCGCAGAAGCTCGTGTTTCGAGTTGCGGCTGACGATCAGCGCCGAGACGATCGGCCTGGCTGCTTCCGGCATGGCTTTGGAATTATCCCGTGGAGCGCCCCACTACAATGCCCGGGAAGTGCAGCGACTGGGTGTCGGCCAGCGCCTGGCCCAGCTCCTGCGCAACCGGCTGGTGCGCCAGAACCTGGTGCTGTTCTTCGGCGGCCTGGTCGCGGGGATCGGAGGCTTCGTCTACCACGCGATCGCCGGCCGCGCGCTCGGGCCCGCGATCTACGGCCAGGTGGCGTTCCTCATCGCGGTCTACGCGGTCGGCACCGGGCCGGCGCTCATCCTGATCGTCGTCCTCGCGCGCTACACGGCCATGCTGAACGCGCGCGGAGATCCAGGAGTCCGCTCGCTGCTGGCGCGGACCGTCCGCCTGATCGCCATCCCCTGCTTGTTCCTCATCCTCCTCACCGCGCTTTTTGCACGCCCCATCGCCGTTTACGCGCACGTCGGCTCGACGATTCCGATCCTCATCCTCGGTTTCTCGGTCGCGCTGATCTGGCAGGTCGCCATCCCTCGTGGAATCCTGCAAGGACTGCAGCGCTTCATGTCGCTTTCGCTGAACCTGTCGCTGGAGCTCGCGGTCCGCACAGTGGTCGTGTTCGCGCTGCTTCGAGCCGGCTACGCCGTCTCGGGCGCCATGGCGGCGGTCCTCGCCGGCCTTGCGTTTGTGTTCGTGCTGGGTCTCTTCTCGCTGCGCGATCACTTTCGCGGCGCGAGCCGGCGCGTGCGCCTGCGAGTGATGGCCGGCTTCTCCCTGACCGCGACCGCCGGCATCATCGGAATCCTCATCCTCTACAACCAGGACGTCATCCTCGCCAAGCACTATTTGAGCGATCACGACGCGGGCATCTATGGCGGCCTCAACAAGATCGGGACGATCCTCTACTTCCTGACCTTGAGCGTGAGCCAGGTGTTGTTCCCTCGGGTGGTCGAGGCCGTGGCGAAGGATGAGAACCCAGGACGCATCCTGCTTTCCTCGGCGGGCATCCTCACCGCACTCGGAGCGTGCGCGCTGCTGGTTTTCGCGGCGGTCCCGGGACTCGTGGTCGGCGTCCTCTTCGGACCGAGCTTCCGCGATGCGATCCCGCTCGTGTTTCCCGTCGGTTTGATTGGGCTCGCACTGGCGCTCGACAACCTGCTCGTCCAGTTCTTCATGGCGGTCCACGACCGTGTCTTCGTGCCGATCCTGGTCCTGGGAGTGGTCGCCGAGGCAGCCCTCATCGTCCTGTTCCACGCTCGCGTGGGGCAGGTCGTGCTGGACGTGCTCGCGGCGCTGGTTGGGCTGCTGGTCCTCCTGGCGGTCCGCTGCTATGTGCTTTTGCCCCGCCTGCGGGCCGAGAGCGTCGTCGAACCGGAACCGGCGCTGGGCTAGGAAATATTTAAGTCCCGCCCCTCTCGGGAACGGGACTTAAAGCGCTCGGCAACGACCTACTCTCCCGCCGGGTTGCCCCGGCAGTACCATCGGCGCTGGAGGGCTTAACTACCGTGTTCGGAATGGGAACGGGTGTCTCCCCTCCGCCATAGTCACCGAACCCGGAAAGTATACGGACGTCAGCGGGTGCGGCGCCGCCGGGCGCGCAGGCTCTTGATCTTCCGAGCCTCCGCCGGCGGGACGTAGTGCGAACGCCTTCTCATCTCGCGCACGAGCCCCTGCTCCTGCACCTTGCGGCGGAACTCGCGCAGCGCCTGCTCGAACTCCTCGGGATCCTTGACGACTATTCGCACAACCCGACAAGGATACAGGTCGAACTGAACAGCCTGCGGCGTTAAGACGCAGCCCTGCCTGTGGCCGGTTAGGGGTTGATTCCCGCCAGCGTCACAGTCGCGGTGTGGCTGCCGCTCGAGTCGGACCAGGTCACTGAGACCCGGTCGCCGGGCTCGTGCGCCCTGATCGCGTTGCCGAGCGAGTCGGAGGAGGTAATCGTGGTGCTCCCGATCTTGTTGATGATCGAGCCAGGGGCGATGCCCGCGGCCGCCGCCGGCGAGCTGGATTGAACGCTCGTCACCATCGGACCGGAGCTCGTGTCGCGGATCACCACACCCAGGAATCCCCACTGGCCGTAGGTCAGGTCGGATCCCTGCTCGTGAGACCGGATCCTGTTGGCCTGGCTGACCGCGGTGTTGGCAGCGATCGCGTAGCCGACGTCAGAAGCCGATGACCGGAAGCCCTGAGCCTGTCCAGCCGTGATCATGCCGACGACCTGGCCGGCCTTGTTGACGAGCGCACCACCTGAGTCCCCCTCGTAGATGAGAGCGTCGCTCTGGATCATGCCGCTCAGCGTCTCGGAGCTGCTTCCGCCTTCACTTGCGGTGATCGTCTGGTCGAGCGCGGTCACCTGTCCGGCTTCCGCGTGCGGCGCGCCACCGCGCCCGAGTGCGTTGCCGATCGCGACGACCGAATCTCCGACCTTGAGCGAGGACGAGTTGGCGAACGTGACCGTCGGCAGTCCTGAGACGTTGGCGTCGATCTGGATCACCGCGACGTCCTGCGAGATGTTGACGCCGACGACGTCCGCGGGATAGGTGCGCGCTCGCCCCTGAACGGTGATAGTGATGCTGCTCGAGCCGCTGACCACGTGGTTGTTGGTCAGGATCTCACCGGTGGAGCTGATGACCATGCCGGTTCCAGCGGCCTGGTTCGAACCGACTGTGGTGTTGATGTCGACGATGGCCGGGCTGACCTTGGCCGCGATCGCGGCCGTGCTGCTGTTGCCGTTGGATCCGCCCGTGTTCGGCGTGACCTGCTGGATCGGTGTCTCGGGCTGCGCGCTGGACTGCGCGACCTGGTGGCCGTTGACCGCGCGAGCCAGGCTCCAGCCGATCCCAGCCCCGGCCGCGGCCGCGACCACCGCGATGAGCACTATGAAAGCCGCCACCCGGTACCAGAGCGAATCGGCAGGAGCGGGTCCGGGAGCATAGGCGGCAGGCGGCGGAGCCCAGACCGGTGGCTGCGTCGCGCCCTCGTTGCCGGGCGGGGGAATCAACGTCTGGTCAGGGACGCTTTCCTTGCCCTGCTCTTGTGGATTCTGCTCTGACATCGATTGGTTCCTCCGCTGACTCTCTGGACCGCTTGTTTTGTGCTCCAGATTGCCCCGGCAAGCTGTGAAGCGACTCGACGGTTCCTTAGCGTTTGCTGAGGATACGGGCGTCCGCTACCTCACCGGGTCGGAGAGGGCGACGGAGACGGTGATGGCGACGGTTTCGACGTCGGCGAGCCCGATGGGGATGGGGACGGCGAAGGGGACGGTGAGGCGGAGGGCGTCGGCTGCTTCGTCGGCTGCACCTGCTCAGCAGGCGCGGGCGTGGTCGGCTCGGGCGGTGGCGGCGGCGTCGCCAGCGACAGCACGAGCATGAGCGCAAGCGCGACCAGCCCGGCCGCCACCGGGATGGCCAGGGTGTCCTGCCGCGAGCCCGGCCGCGCGCCGGTGCTCTGCGCGGAGGCGCGGTACGCGCGGCGCAGCGGCGTCAGGTGGATGCCCTCGGCGGACGCGCCCGCCCACGGCGCATTGGCGTAGATGGCCGCCTGGAAGAGAAGAAGCGCCGCCAGCGCGATCGTGGGCAGCGATGGCGCACGCACCAGCATCACGATGGCCGCGGCGAAACCGGTCGCGGCCAGGAGCGTCTCCATCTGGGCGGCTCGAAACGCCTTGATCACCGACGCTTCGCTGTCCTTGAACTTCGGCGTGCGCAGGAAAGTGGTGTGGAATCGCACAAGCCCGCGCAGGCACGCCACCGTGACGACCCAGCTCAGGGCAAACCACACCTGAAGCCCGGCAATCGCGTCTCGCCACGTGCAGCGGGTCTTGAGCTTCATCGCCCACACCGCGCGGAGCAGTCCGGTGGCGAGGAACGCGATGGGAAGAGCCAGCGCGAGGCCGGTCAACCGTCGGATCGGCAGCTCGTGGTGCATCGCCGTCGAGAGAGCAGTGAGCAGGAGGAGGAGGGTGAAGGAGAACATCAGGACGTCGCCGAACCACTGGACGTTGCCGAGCACGTAGTGGACTCGCTGGGCGAACGTAAGCCCCTCGCCCTGACCCGGTTGGAGCAGGCGGCGCCAGTGCAGCCGCAGGATCTGCACGCCGCCGAGCGCCCAGCGAAAACGCTGCTTCTTGAGCCCGTCGAAGCTCAGCGGCATCAACCCGTGTCCATATGCACGCGGCACGTAGATGCCGGCGTGGCCCCGCGCCAGCATGCGCAGGCTGGCTTCGGCATCCTCGGTCACGACGTTCGGATTCCATCCGCCGATCTCCTCCAGCGCGCTGCGCCGAATGAGGCCCATCGTGCCCGCGAAGATGATCGCGTTGCGGTGCGCTCGGGACGGCATCGTGATCTCGAAGAAGTACAGGTAGCTGTAGTAGAGACCGCGCAGATACTGGTCGTCGGCCCAGTCACGGTAGTTCTGCGGCGTCTGGACGAAGGCGACCTTCGGGTCGGCGAAGTGGCCGACCGTGGAGTGAAGCCAGTCCGGCGCGACCACGTAGTCGGAATCGACGACGCCGATGATCTCCACGTCTGGGGGCAGGCGCCGGGTCGCCTCATTCAGCGCCCCTGCCTTGAATCCGGGCCAGTTCTCGAGGTGCATGAACTGGAACCGGGAGCCCAGCTTCGTGCACCGTGCCTCCAGCGCCTTCCAGTTCTCAGGATCGGGGGTGTTGTTGTCGACGACCTGCACGATCAGGTCGGGATAGTCGAGCGCGGCAAGGGCGTCAAGGGTCTCGCCGACGACCTCCAGCGGCTCGTTGTAGGCAGGAACCTGGATCGCCACCTTCGGCAGGTATCCGCTGTCGACAGGATGCGGGTGGTCCGACGTGCGGCTCAACGTGTCGACGATTTCGAACAGATAGGACAGCGACAGGGCAAGTGCCGTGAGCTCGAGGATCAGGAGGAAGCCCGACGCGACCAGGTAGACAGGGTCTCGCCCGACCGCATACGTGATCGACGCTGCGTACAGCAGGTACGCGATCGAGGCCAGCATGGCCGCGGCGAACAGCTGCGCCCCCATC
>JBKPCF010000003.1:0-12927 GCA_046727235.1 Candidatus Dormiibacterota bacterium | reverse complement strand
CGCGCGACGTGAGGATCAAGAACACGAGCCCCACGGCCACGGCACCGGACAGCAGCCAGGCGGTAGGCGCCGGCGTGCTCGTCGCGTGAGCATGTTCGAGGAGGCTGACCATGCCGGCGCCCGCAGCGGCAATCGAAAGCGGGAAGGTTCACCAGGCACGGAATATGTTTACAGCGCTCCAGAAGGAAAGAACGGACAAGTTCGGCCTGACTTCAGTGCGCCAGCCGCCGACCGCCGAGCCCACCTTTGTCTGCGATCACGCACCGAACCGGACATTGGAAACGTGTGGGTCACCTTCACGAAGGTGGAAAATCACACATCACCACACGGAGGGAGGTTGGAGTCGTGGACGAGCCGATTGTCTACGTCAGTACCTGGCGGATCAAGGACGGGAAGTTTCCTGAGTATCAGCGCTTCTACTCGAGGCTTCTCACGGGGATACGGGAGCACGACCGAGATGTCATCGCGTTCTTCGCTTTCGGCAATGCAGATGGAACAGAGATAACGAACGTTCACGTATTTCCCAGCGCACCGACTCTCGAGCGGCACATGGCTGTCATCGGCGAGCAAATGGGCCTGCTGCCGAACGAATTGTCGTCAGTGTTCGAGTTCATGGAGCCGCTTGGAGTCCAGGTCTATGGGACACCCGGGGGACAGGCCGCAGCGATGGACCAGGGTATGAAGGAAACGGGTGTGCCATTCACCGGTAAGGAGCGCTATCTCGGGGGATTCAGCTTAGCTCAGCGCAGCATCTAGGACCGAGGCCTCGGTAGGCGCCGACTGATGAGACGTAGCGAGTACCACGGTATCAGCGCCGAGTGTAGAGCGCTACGGCGCTCACCCGACCGGGTCCCGCCCTAGGTCGGGGTACCAAATGACCCCAACTTCACTGCTCCGGCGCGCGCATAAGACGCGATGACAACCCCGCTCGGCGAAACCGCGCTCTGGAGCAGCGTGAACCCGGCCGGAATCGTGCCGTCGGCAAACAGGCGTTTTCCGGTGCCGAGGGCGACCGGAAAGGTCTTGAGCCACAGTTCGTCGACCAGGTCGTGCTTCAACAACGTCTGGATGAGGTTGCCACTTCCATGCACCTGGAGCTCGGGCCCTGTTTCGGTCTTGAGCTTCTTGATCTTTTCAATGACATCGCCGTCGATCAGAATCGTCGTTTTCCAGTCGAGGCTGACCGGCCGGTGCGAGACCACATATTTCGTGGCGCTGTTGATTCCGCGCCCGCTTTCGTCCGTCACCTTCGGCCAGTAGGAAGCAAATATTTCATACGTATTGCGGCCGAGAAGCAGGTCAAAGGGATGGCCCATCTGCTCGGCCATCGCGTTGCCGACGAAATCATCGAAATATCCAACCGACCACCCGCCGAAGTTGAAGTCGCCCGAGGTATCTTCCTCTGGGCCGCCGGGTCCCTGCATCACGCCGTCGAGCGTGATGAAAGACAGGACGATCACCTTTCTCATGTTCCTTGCTGAGCCTCCTTTACCGATAGTGTCGAGACGTCCATTCGACACGGCCGCGTCGCGCCGATGATCTTCGGCGTTGCGAGCAGTCTGAACTTGTGGATGGGACGCCAGGTGTGGGAGGAGCACTCCCGGCAGTGAGTCGCTATGGCGGAACGGTCCGTCGCCTTTTGGCCGCGCAGGCGCTGGTGATGTTCATTTTATGGGTCCCGATCTGGGTGGTCTTCCTGCAGCGCAAGGGCTTGAGCCTGACTCAGATTGGCATTCTCGAATCAATCGCGTGGATCCTGACCGCCGCGCTCGAGGTGCCGACCGGGCTGATAGCCGATCGGTGGGGTCGCAAAGCTTCCATCGCGATTGGAACCCTCCTCTACTCGGTCGCGATGTTTCTAATTCTTACTCCCGCCCTCTCGCCGAGTTTCATCCTCGGGTACGTGCTGTGGAATTCGTCGATGGCATTCGTCAGCGGGGCCGACTCCGCACTCCTCTACGACAGCCTCAAGGCCGATGGCCGCGAAGCGGAAGCGGCGAAATTCGCCGGTCGTTCGACAGCAATCCAGCTGGGGTCGCAGGGGCTGGCCGCCGTGGTCGGCTCCGCACTCGCGACAGTCAACATCACGCTCTGCTTCAGCATCAGCGGCATCCTTGCCTTCGGGGCGGCAATCCTGATCCTGACCGCCCGCGAGGCTCCGCGCTACTCCGCCGCGGGCGAGAAGCCACTCGAGTACTGGAACAACCTTCGCGAAGCCATTAGCATCGCGGCGCGCCGTCCGGCCGTCCGCGCCCTCCTGCTCTTGAGCACGGCCTTCACGGTGGTGCCGCTCGTCGTCTACTACTTCTTGCTCCAGCCGTATGCCCTCGCCGTGGGTTTTCCAATCGCTGCACTTGGCGTCGTGGTCGTCCTCATCCAGGGGACGACGGTCACGGCGTCGTGGCTCGCGCACCGAATCGGGCGTCGCTTCGGGCTTCGGAGGATCGTCACGGTGAGTGCCGTCTTCCTGGTTGGCGCGACCACCATCCTTGGCGCGGCGCCGTCAGTCCCCTCGATCGCGTTAATGCTCGTCGTGGCGCTGGTCCCATCGCTTGTCGGTCCGCTGCTCACGACCCGCATCAACGACGTGATCCCGACCGGCCAGCGCGCCACCATCCTCTCTCTGGGAGCTCTGATCGGCGAGCTGGGCACCGCTGGGCTCGTGCCTTTGTTGCTGGGACTCGCAGACGTTGTCAGTCCCCCCGTGGCAATCGGTCTGTCCGCGCTGCTGTTCGGACTAGTTGCAGTCCCGCTGCTGGTCGTGTGGCGCGCTTCAGATCGCCAGCCGCAGCCGGCGATCAGTTAGGCCGCTCATTACGCAGGCGTTATGGCTCGGTACACAACGTAGCTGCCGCTAAATTTCGCCGCCAGCTGTGCCGTCGATGATTGGCCCTTGACTTGATAGATCGGCGTTCCTACGTCGAGGAAGGCCGCGTCCCCATCCTTCAGCTTGTAGTTGGGATCGCAGACGTTGCCGCTTACTTTGAACTTGACATGACCGTAAACGGGCCCGAGCTCGCTTTCCTGAAGGACGGTGGTCGATTGCGGGCCCGCAACGTATTGGGTCGACCCGACCTGGACGAAGTTGACCCAATCGATTTGCGTCGTGCCACAACTCGAGGAGGACCCTGGGAGCTGGCAGGCGGCTGTTAGCAGCAGGGCCGCCATCAATCCCAAGACTCTGTGTCCCATGCAGTTGACAGAACGCCTGCGAGTCGCGTGCCGTAACACGATCTGATGGGCTCTGGCTAGCTCCCTGGCAGCTCTTTGGCGTGGGAGATGTACTTGCCTGGGTCTTGATCGAAGGCTTTCTTGCAACCCGCAGAGCAGAAGTAGTAGGTCTCGCCCTTCTGAAATGACCTGTATTCGGCCCGCTCGGGGTCAACAGTCATTCCGCAGACCGGATCTACCGCCGGTTCGTGTCTTTCCATTCTTTCTCCTCCTGGCGTAGCAGGTGTGAGGTCCGAGCGCCCGGCGTGGCCGGCGTGCTCCAGCGCCGTGCCGGGTTCGGGCCGTCTGGCATGGGCACGCAACATCTCGATCCCACCGGTCGTAATGAAACGCCATGCCAAGACGGCCATCAGCACAAGAGACGCGATGTTGAGGAAGGTCGTGTAGTTCCAGACGGGCTGAGAGTCGAAGACGGTCACATGGTGATTCGTAGGAGCGAGGCCCAGGAGCTGGAATGCGCCGCCCACGAGAAACCCGGCCAGCGCCATCGCCGCGTAAGAGACTGCAAGCAGGTAGAGGGACATTCGGCCGCCGTAGTACTTCCGGTAGATGTTCAGGATGGGCAGGATGATCAGGTCGGCGAAGATGAAGCTGATCACGCCGCCGAAGCTGATGCCGCCGTTCCACAGAACGGCCGCGAGGGGTACGTTCCCCACAGAGCACACGAAGCTGAGCATCGAGATGATCGGTCCGACCAGCGGGCTCCAGAACTCGTTGAGGGTCGGATTACCGGTCAGAAAGAACGCCTGCCACCAGCTGGTCGGCACCCAGGCGGCGAGCGCGCCCGCGATCAGAAAGCCAAGGATCAGATCCGTATACAGCCCGTGCAGGTCCATATAGAAGGAATGCGCGATGGCGGTGAACGCCCGCGGCGAGACTAGCCGGGAAAGAAACGGTCCCTCGGTGATCGACATGTCCATCTCGCCGTGCGCCTCGTGCGTCGAACCGAAGACTCCGCGTTCGGCCTGACGCCTGGCCTCGTTCACCATTCGCTGACGCAGCGTGACCTTGAACAGAATCCACAGCAGCACAGCCATCAGCAGACCGCCCGCGAACTCGGCGGCCACGAACTGCCAGCCCAACAGGATGAGCAGGACAAGGCCGAGCTCGAAGACCAGGTTGGTGGAGGCGAATTCGAAGATGATTGCGTTGACGAAGCTGGCTCCTCTGCGGAACAGGGCGCGAGCCACCGCAACGGCGGCGTATGAACAGGAGGAGCTCGCGGCACCGAGGCCGCACGCGAGGAGGAAGCCCTTCAGATCGGGTCGGCCAAGTGCGCCAGATACGGCTCTTCTCGAAACGACCGTCTGGATGATCGCAGAGAGCAGGAAACCGATGGCCAGCGGCCAGAGAACCTCCCAAAGCATGAAGAACGAGATCTGCAGCGCATGCAGGACCGCGTTGACCACGAACACGCGGACCTAGCTCCGAACCAACCGCTCGACTGCTTCGTTGAGCTCGCGCACCTTCTTCGCCCCGCCGCCCGATCGAATCGCTTCCATCACACAGTGCTCCGTATGGTCGGAGAGCAGCTGCAGCGCCACGCTTTCGAGCGCGGCCCGGGTCGCGTTGACCTGGGTGAGGACGTCGATGCAGTACCGATCCTCCTCGACCATCTTCTGGATGCCGCGCACCTGACCTTCGATTCGCCGCAGTCTCGCCTCGATCTTCTGCTTGTCCTTGGTATAGCCTGGCATGAACCCATCATACCCCCTATGGGTATAGTGGTTGTTCATGGATCACCACCACGAGACCGCGATGCGGTCCCCTACCGAGGTGATGGGCCACGGCGGGCATGAGGCGATGTCGATGGACGCCATGGCCCAGGACATGCGCAACCGCTTCCTGGTCGCCGCGGTCCTGTCGGTGCCGATCCTGCTCTGGTCGGCGATCGGTCGCCATGTGTTGCATTTCGATGTTCCTGCGCCCCTTGGCCTTCGCGACGACGTTTTTCAGCTGGTCCTGAGCCTGCCCGTGATCGGCTACTCGGGCTGGATCTTCTTCGACGGAGCCGTGCGCGCTTTGAGGGCGCGGACGCTCGACATGATGGTCCTGGTCGCGGTCGCCATAGCGGCCGGCTGGACCTACTCGGTCGTCGTCACCCTCCGCGGGGGCGGGGACGTCTTCTACGAGGCATCGACGGTTCTCGCCGCCTTTGTGCTCCTGGGCCACTGGCTCGAGATGCGTGCACGCGGGGGCGCCAACGACGCGGTCCGCGCCCTGTTGGACCTGGCGCCGCCAAAAGCGATCGTGATCCGAGACGGCGAGCAGGTCGAAGTGCCGACCTCAGAGGTGCAGGTCGGCGATGTCCTTCTCATCAAGCCGGGCGCAAGAGTCCCGGTCGACGCCGTGCTCGAGGAGGGCACCAGCGAGCTGGACGAGTCGGTCGTCACTGGCGAGAGCCTGCCGGTGTCGAAGGCGCCTGGAGCTGACCTGATCGGCGGCTCGATCAACAAGAACGGGACGCTCCATGCCCGCGCCACCAAGGTGGGCTCCGACACGGCTCTGGCTCAGATCGTCAAGCTCGTGGAAGAGGCCCAGAGCTCGAAAGCGCCAGGGCAGCAGCTTGCCGATCGGGCTGCATTCTGGCTCGTGCTGGTGGCCCTGATCGGCGGCTCGCTGACCCTGATCGTTTGGTGGGTTGCAACTCGCAGTTTCAGTCAGGCCATCCTTTTCGCCATCACGGTGGTCGTGATCACCTGTCCCGATGCGCTGGGCCTGGCCACACCGACGGCGATCATGGTGGGCACTGGGTTGGGCGCCAAGCGGGGAATCCTCTTCAAGAACGCGGCCGCCATCGAAGCGGTTGCTCGAGTCCAGGTCGTCGTCATGGACAAGACCGGAACGCTGACCAAAGGCGAACCCGAAGTCACCGATCTGTCGGCCGCCGGTTTGTCAGAGAAGGAAGTCATGGCCCTCGCCGCGGCCGTGGAGCGGGACTCGGAGCACCCACTGGCCGAGGCCATCGTCCGCCACGCCGAGCGCGTGGGTGCGGCGCAGCTCTCGGCCACCGATTTCGAGAACGTGCCAGGGCATGGGGCGCTAGCCACCGTCGATGGCAAGCGTGTGGCCGTGGGCAATGCGCGGCTGATGGCCCGCGAGACGGTCAGCCTCAACGGATTTGCAAACAAGCGCGACGAGATGGCGGCAGAGGGGCGAACCGTCGTCTTGGTCGCGGTGGACGGCCGCGCTTCAGCGGTGATCGGCGTCAGCGACGCGCCTCGTCCAACCGCCGAGGCGGCAGTGGCGGCACTCCATGACCAGAACGTCGAGGTCGTGATGCTCACCGGCGACAACCGCGCCACCGCCGAAAGGATCGCCCGGGAGCTCGGCATCCGAGAGGTTATGGCCGAGGTCCTCCCGGCCGACAAGGCAAGCAAGATCCGCGAGTTGCAGGGGGCCGGCAAGAAGGTCGCGATGGTCGGCGATGGTGTCAACGACGCGCCGGCGCTGGCCCAGGCCAATGTGGGGATCGCGATCGGCGCCGGCACCGACGTCGCAATTGAGACCGCCGACATCGTTCTCATTCGCTCCGACCCACTTGACGTCCCGACCGCTGTCACGATCGGACGCGCCACACTCCACAAGATGCGGCAGAACCTCGGCTGGGCGGTGGGCTACAACGCGATCGCCATTCCAATCGCGGCCGGCATTTTTGAGCCCAGATTCGGACTTGTGCTCCGGCCTGAGATCGCGGCGCTCGCGATGTCAGGCTCGAGCCTCCTCGTCGCAGTCAACGCCCTTTTGCTAAGGCGACTCAAGCTGCCGGCTGCATAGTCTCCGTAGCTTCTGCTGTTTGCGCCACCCAGACGGGGGAACGCCGGGAGGTGTCAGGCATCGTCTGTGCCGCTGACGATGATGACAACGGTTCCGCGTGCGTGGCCCTCTCCGACATGACCGATCGCCTCTGGAGCTCCACTCAGCGGGTATGTCCGGTCGATGACCGGTGTCACCTTCCCGTCTTCGATGAGCCCCTTCAGGACCTCGTGGTCCTTGCGATTCACGAATTTGACGTGCGGGCCAAGCTGGCGGTGGTCGAACATCGATAGCGCCGCCGTCTGGATGACGGTGCCGATGGTGCCGAACCAACGACCGCCCGACGTTCCGTTGTTGGACTGCAGCTTCCCGGTAGGGGTGAGCATGCGCCTGGTATCTGACAGCGAATGGTTTGCAACGTTGTCGAGGATGAAGTCGTAGCGCTGGCCACTCCGGGTGAAGTCCTCGCTCGTGTAATCGATCACGTGGTCGGCGCCGATCGCCCGGACCAGCTCCACGTTCCTCGTGCTGCACACTCCGGTCACCTCAGCGCCGAAGGCTTTGGCGATCTGCACGCCGAACGTCCCGACTCCACCCGAAGCGCCATTGATCAAGACCTTCTGGCCTGGCTGGACCTTGCCTTGATCGCGAAGGAGCTGGAGGGCAGTCGATGCGGAGACACCTACGGCGGCCGCGTGCTCGAGAGTGAGGTTGGTGGGCTTCGGCAGGAAATGGTCCGCTGGAGCGCGTGCGTACTCGGCAAAAGCGCCCGTGCACCAGCCGAACACCTCATCGCCAGGCTTTAGATCCGTCACGCCCTTGCCGACCGCCTCGACTGTGCCCGAGATGTCCGTTCCCGGCACGCGATCTTTTGGGTTCCCGTAAGCGGGACGGGCTATGTACGGCGCGCCCGTCACCACTAGCCAGTCACCCACGTGGATGGAAGCCGCGCGAACGCGGACCAGGACCTCGCCATCCTTGATTACTGGCTTTGCGACTTCCCGAACGGTGAGCACTGCCTGGGGTTCGCCGTACTTGTCTTGAACGATCGCCTTCATCGATATACCTCGGGGTTGAAGCCCTTGAAGATGAGCCCGAACGGCATCACGACCTCGAAGAAGAAACCGGGGATCGTGAGGAGACCGGCACAGCGCCAGTCTAGGTTGGGCTTAGAACGCCGTCCGCAAGGATCCGAGAAGGCTTGAAGCCCTTGACGACCAGCCAGACGCCCAGCGAAAACTCCCATAACGCGATCGGCAGGGCAGCGAGCGCCACCGGAGTGGCGGACCTGTCGAAAAGACCGAACAGCACGGCGATGTCCGAAGCGACGAGGAGCGGCGCTCCGATGAATCCGAGGAGGGGAAGTACTCGCGGCACCAGCCGCGACTGATACAGCAGGGAGCCCAGCAACAGAGCGTTCACGGCCGGAATGAAGCTCTGTCCCACGAGGAAGAGCCGGTCGTACATGGCGACGAGCGCGTGGCCCGTGACCAATGCATCTGCTCCGGCTCCCGCCTGGCGCAAGGTCACGACCGTCAGCAGGCACGCAACGCCGGCGAAGATCGTGCCGGCTTCCAGGACTCGGGAGCCGACAAAGCCCAGCGCCACCCCTTCGTTCTGCCTTTTGACCACCGGGTACAGCGCGACGGCCGTGCCGATGCAGGCGAGGGCGACGATGATCTCGAGAATGCCGCCGAAGATGGCGCCAGTGTCTGGGCCAGCGCCGAGGATGTAATTCGCGCCTTTCACCGAGCCGTAGAGAGCGAGGGTCGGGATCGAGACAAATGTGAGCAGGTAGAGCGCGCCCGCGACAAGCGCGGTCTTTCTGAATGGACTCATTCGAAACTCCTTTGGTCAATGGACGGGAACCCGGAAGTCGTCGATTACCTAGTCGTAAGGTGCCACCTCTCCTTTTCTGACGGCAGCTGCCGGGAGGTCAGTCGTGTGACCTCGTGAGCCTTTCGCCTGACATGGCTTCTGGCAATTGCCAGTGATCGTGGGAAATCCCTCTCGCCTAGGCTGCTTTCGCTTTGGAACCCCGCATTTGCTACATTCTGAGAGTGGGCGAAACCCTGAGGATCGGCAAGGCGGCCGAGCTTCTACGCGTCAGCCCTGACACCGTAAGGCGATTGATCGATTCAGGTCGAATCAAGACCGGCCGTTCAGTGGGCGGCCAGCGGCAGATCGACCGTGCGGCCCTGGCTCGCTACATGGCTCAGCAGCCCAGGCAAAAGCCTCCGCCAGTCGTCAGCGAATCGGCGCGCAACCGTTTCGAGGGCATAGTCACGAGGGTGGTCAAGGATTCCGTCGCCGCTCAGGTAGAGATGCAGGCGGGCCCGCATCGGATCGTCTCCTTGATCACTCGCGAGTCCGCTGATGAGCTTGGCCTGAAGCCAGGTGTCATCGCCGTCGCATCTGTGAAGGCAACCAACGTCGTGATTGAGCTGGCGCGGAGCTGAGGGGAAGGGTCGCGTGCGCGTTTTTCGAATCGCGGTATTGACCGTTGCCGGCGCGCTGCTCGCCGCGTGCGGAACAAGCGGCGGCACGGCATCAACCTCGTCGCCGGCAACGCCGTTGAGCGGCTCGATCTCGGTGTTCGCGGCCGCTTCTCTGACCGACGCCTTCAACGCTCTCGGAAGCGCGTTTCAGGCCATCAACCCGGGAGTCACTGTGAAGTTCAACTACGCCGGCACTCCTACGCTAGTGACCCAGATCGAGCAAGGGGCTCCTGCAGACGTTTTGGCATCTGCCGACACGACGAATATGGACAAGCTGAAGGCGGACGGATTCACTAGCGGAACGCCGCAGGTGTTCGCGCACAACAAGCTCGAGATCGTCGTCGCGCCGGGTAATCCCAAAGCCATCAACAGCCTGGCCGACCTCGCGAAACCAGGGGTGATCTACATCGCCGAGGCCCCAACCGTGCCGGCCGGCAAGTACTCGCTGCAGGCACTGAAAGCGGCCGGCGTGACCGTGACGCCCAGGAGCCTGGAGACCGACGTCAAGTCCGCCGTGAGCAAGGTCGAGCTGGGCGAGGCCGACGCCAGCATCGTCTACACGACCGACGTGAAGGCGGCCGGGAGCAAAGTGCAAGGAGTTCCGATCGCCGACGCCTACAACGTGGTCGCGACCTACCCCATGGTGGCGGTCAAGGCCAGCACGAGAGTGACGGTAGGCAGCGCCTTCATCGCGTACGTCCTGTCACCCGTCGGCCAGGCCAAGCTTCAGTCTTTCGGCTTCCTGCCGGCCTCCTGATTCCGGTGCGGCGAGAACGTGTCCCGATCGTGGTCACAGCATTGGCAGCGATCGGTGCGACGTTTTTCATCCTCCCTCTCATCGGCCTGCTGGTTCGGTCGCCGTGGGGTGACGCGTTGGCGGCCCTGACCGCGCCGGAAACGCTGGAGGCGCTGAAACTCTCTTTGATCGCGTCGCTGTCCGCAACTGCCGTGGCCCTGATTCTCGGCGTACCCCTCGCCTGGGTCTATGCCCGGGTTGAGTTTCCCGGCCGCGACCTGCTCCGCGCCTTGACCACGTTGCCGATGGTCCTCCCACCAGTCGTCGGCGGCATCGCGCTGCTGCTTGCCTTCGGCCGGCGCGGGCTCCTTGGCGCGTGGCTCTACAGCATTTTCGGAATCACGTTTCCTTTCACCACGACGGGGGTGGTCATGGCCGAGACGTTCGTCGCCATGCCGTTCCTGATCCTTACAGTCGAGGCGGGTCTGCGCTCGATGGATCGGCGCTACGAAGAGGCGGCTCGTGCGTTGGGCGCCACCCGCTGGCGAGTCTTCACCCGGGTCACAGTGCCCCTCATCGCGCCATCGCTGTTCGCAGGTGCAGTGCTGTGTTGGGCGCGGGCGCTCGGGGAGTTCGGGGCCACGATCACTTTCGCCGGGAACTTCCCCGGCGTCACGCAAACGATGCCCCTGGCCGTCTATCTCCTCCTGGAGACGAACCAGGAGGCGTCCTTCATCCTGAGCCTCGTCCTCCTCCTGGTGTCGCTTGTGGTCCTCGTCGGACTTCGTGACCGCTGGCTCGGGTCCGCGTGAGCCTTGAAGCATCTGTCACCCTCAGCCTTGGCCCGCTCGACCTCGACATGGCCCTCGAAATCAATGAGGGAGAGGTCGTTGCCCTACTCGGCCCGAACGGCGCGGGAAAGACGACGCTCCTACGGGCTATCGCGGGGCTCATTGCCTTTCGATCGGGCCGCGTGCTGCTGGACGGCGTGGTGCTTGAAGACACCTCGACTCGCCGATACGTGCCGACTGAGCGGCGGTCGATCGGTTTCGTGTTCCAGGACTACCTCCTGTTTCCACACCTCAACGTGCTGGACAACGTTGCCTTCGGACTGCGCTCACGCGGTGGGTCATCCCAGGCCGCAGTCGATAGTGCACGGAGGTGGCTGGAGCAAGTCGGCCTGCAGAGCTACGCACGGTCGAAGCCCTCAGAGCTTTCCGGCGGTCAACGCCAGCGGGTTGCGCTGGCCCGAGCGCTCGCGCCCAATCCGCGCCTTCTTTTGCTCGATGAACCGTTGGCTGCGCTGGATGTCACCACCCGCGCCGAGGTTCGTCGGGATCTCAAGCGGCACCTCGATTCGTTTGCCGGCATCCGGCTCGTCGTGACGCACGACCCACTCGAGGCCATGGCGCTCGCGGACCGGTTGGTCGTGATGGAGCGTGGTCATCTCGTCCAGACAGGCACGCCGGCGGAAGTGACCGAGCGCCCGAGGTCGCAGTACGTCGCGGACCTGGTGGGGGTCAATCTGCTCCGAGGCGATGCCGAGCGTGGCTCAGTCCGGCTGGCGAGCGGGCTTACGGTGGCTGTCGCCGCTGCCGAGACCGGTGAGGTGTTCGCGGTAGTGCATCCGCGGGCGGTGGCGATCCACCGATCTCATCCCGAGGGCAGCCCGCGCAACGTATGGCCCGGTCGCGCCTCGAGCATTGAGCTGTTGGGCAACCGGGTTCGAGTCCGCATTGATGGAGATGTTCCCTTGGTGGCAGAGGTCACGCCTGCCGCCCTCAGGGACCTACACCTGGTCGAAGGAGGCGACGTATGGCTTTCCTTCAAGGCCACCGACGTCGGGGTTTACCCCGCGTGACCGTCTCGAAGCATCGGTGGACGGGGCACAGCTCACGCATCAAATTCATGGAGGAATGAGCATGGAACTGAGCGCGCGAAACCAGTTGAACGGCGAGGTGGTCGGCGTCAGGTCGGGAAGCATCATGGCGGAGGTTGAGGTCAGAGTCGAGGCAGGAACGTTGGTCGCAGCGATAACCGACAGCTCGGTCAAGCGCCTGGGCTTGAAGAGCGGGGACAAGGTCACCGTGATCATCAAAGCAACCGAGGTGATGATCGGAAAGTAGCCGCTTAGGCGAAGGTCCTTGCGCCGTGATTCACCCCATTCACGACGCTGGCGCGGCGCCCCTACCGGAGGGACGCCGCGCTCAGGAGGTGTGACTCAGACGCCAGGGCAAGTACCTGGGTTCGGTCGATCGATCCTTGACGACCCGCCAACGGGCACGCCCGGAAACGTCGCGACGACGATGAAGTTTGTCGAGCCCGTATTCACCGCGTTCACGACATCATTGGGGCGCTCGACGAAAGTCTGCCCCGCCGTGTAGACCGTCACGTCGCAGTGGTTTCCGACCGCCTCATACAGGGTGAGCTCTCCCTGCTGGACGATGGCGATCGCGCCCCCCGGATGCGAATGCCAGCCCGAGGAGCCACCAGGGATGACGGTGATCCTCGAGACGACGACATCCATACCCTCGGTAAGGGGAAGGCTTCCTTGTGACATGTAGGTTTGACTCGGCGCGAGCTCCAGGTCGCGCGTCTGGGCGCGGAGGGCTACACGGCGGCCGAGATTGGCCGGCGGTTGAACATCGGCGTTCGGACGGTCGAGAGTCACCTGGCCAGCGCCTACTCGAAATTGAGAATTAGCTC
>JBKPCF010000002.1:0-14593 GCA_046727235.1 Candidatus Dormiibacterota bacterium | reverse complement strand
CGATCCTCATCGTGGCGGGCGGGGTTGGCGTCGATCACTGGCGGGTGCTGCGCGGTGATGCCGCGGCACGCCCGAAGAAACCCGTTATGAAGCCCGCGGTCGTCTCGGCCACGCTCGGGCCGGCGACCGAATCGCATGAGGACTCCGCCCCGGTGGCTGCAGCCATGGGTCCCCACTCCCGCCGCTACACGCTCGTCGTCACAGACGCCACCGACGACGACGTGCACCAGGCGCTGTCGGGGCTGCCGCCCGCGGCCGGCTACCACCTGACCCCGACAGAACAGACAGTTGACGGGCGCTGAGGCGCAGGCGTACCTCGACCTCGCCGACTGGCGCCGCGGCGTCGGCGACCTGTACCGCATCTCCGGCCCCGACGCTCTGACTCGGTTCCGCCACGGCCGCGATGAGCTGTTTCGCACCCATCCTCAATCGCCCATCGAGCCCGAGGAGCGGGGGTCGTTCACAGGTCTCCGTTACTTCGACGCTGACTCCGCATACCGGGTGGCTGCCCGACTCGAACCCGGAGACGGCAGCGAGCTGGTCATCGACACCGGCGGGGAGGACGGCGCCGTGAGATACCGGCGAGCGGGACAGCTCGCGTTCAACCTGGGCGACCGGCAGTGCGCGCTGACCGTGCTCAGCCTGATCCAGTACGCGGGCGGACTGTTCGTGCCGTTCCGCGATCTCACCTCCGGACGCGAGACCTATGGCGGCGGCCGCTACCTCTTCGACACCGCCAAGAACACCGACGGTCTGGTGCTCGAGCTGCGGGCCGGCTCATCGGACGTCGTCATCGATTTCAACTTCGCCTACAACGCCTCGTGCGCGTACAGCCCGCGCTGGGCGTGCCCGCTCGCCCCACCCGAGAACCACCTGCAGGTCGCCGTGCGTGCCGGAGAGCTCGTGTACAAGGAGTTCTAAGCCGCGACCGAGCTGCCGCGCAAAGTCCGGATCAGTTCACCCGCCCGGCCGATCGCCTCCGGCGTCGGCAGCGTCGGATTGTTGAGGGTAAACCCGCCGAACCCGGCGTCGAGGTAAGGCCGCAGAAACTCCGCCGCCTCGTCCGCCGTCGACATGACGCGAATCATCGCCCTGCGTTCGGGCGGCAGTGCATCGGTGATCGCCCTCGCCTCCCTGTCGTTCTGGGCAAGGACGATGCCGACCCCAACCAGGATCGTCACCTCGGACGGGTCGCGACCGACATCCGCGCAGTGCTGCTCGAAGACGCTTTTCTTTCGCTTCAGATCCTCGAGCTGCCCGCCGAACCAGTGACCGATGTCCCCGTGCCTGGCGAGGATGCGCAGAGTGCGCCTTTCGCCGCCGCCGCCGATGAGGATCTTCGGCCCCCCCTTCTGGATCGGTCGCGGCACGTTGAGCGCGCGGTCGATTCGGAAGAACTTCCCCTCGAAAGAGGGGCGCTCCTCTGTGAACATCAGCCTGGCGATCTGCACCGCCTCTTCCAGCCGATCCATGCGCCGCGCGATCGGCGGGAACTCGAATCCATATCCGGCATGCTCGTCTTCATTCCAGGCGGCGCCGATGCCCAGGAGCGCGCGCCCCTTCGAGACCACGTCGAGCGTCGTCACCATCTTGGCAAGGAGCGCCGGATTCCGATAGGTCACTCCGGCGACCAGCGTCCCGAGCTTGACCCTCGTGGTCCGGGCGGCGATCGCCCCTAGCGCCGTGTAGGCCTCGAGCATCGGCGCAGTCTCCGGACCGACGCCTCGGATCTGATAGAAGTGGTCCATCACGGTGACGAGGTCGAAACCCGCGGCTTCTGCCGCCTGCGCCTGCTTCACCAGGTGGTCGAAAAGCAGGTCGTCCGGTATGCCGGGAACCGTGTAGTTGGGCATGTGAAAACCAAACAATGCAGCCATGTTTACGGGAACGCGGAGGGCCGGACTACCATTCCGCTGAGATGCGCTGGAAGACCGTCAGCCTGGTCGCGTTGGCGTTCATCGTCCTGATCTACGGCACGGTCCTCGTCTTCCTGGCTTTCGACCGCGACTCACACTCGGCCAGCGACACGATCCGGCCGTTCGTGATCACCATGGCTCCCGTCTGGGCGCTGGCGGTCGCAGCGGCGGGTGTCCTCCTTCAGCGCCGGAACTAAGGGCGAAATCTTCCGCCGCCCATAGATAGAATTTGTCGCCTACCGTCGTGGCTATAGACGAATCCCGTAACGGGAAGGCGAGCGGCATCCAGCTCGTGCAGGTCGAGGGCTTCCTCGAGGTCGCCCGCCGAGGCAGCGTCAGCCGGGCCGCTGAAGCGCTCTTCATCACCCAGCCAACGCTGACGGCCCGCGTTCAGGGCCTCGAGCGTGAGCTGGGGACGCCGCTGTTCCTGCGCACCTCGCACGGAATGCGGCTGACCGATGCGGGCCGAGCCTGGATTCCGTATGCGGAGCGAGCGCTCCGTGCGCTCGTCGACGGGCGCGACGCGCTCCAGCAGGTGATAACGGCCACCGCGGGCCACCTGATGATCGCCGCCGCGCCGGCCGTGAGCACCTACGTCCTGCCAGAGCTGCTCGAGCGATTCGTTGCCGCTCATCCGCGTGTCGAGGTTTCGGTGCGGACCGGCCATTCGGAGGACGTGATCGAGCTGGTGCTGCGGGACGAGGTCCAGATCGGGCTCGGGCGGGCGATCCGCCACGCCGACCTCGAGCTCCGCCCTTTCCACACCGAAGACCTGGTCCTGGTGTGCGCTCCGGACCATGCCTTCACGAAGCGACCGTCGGTCGCGATGGCCGAGGTCGCGGGACAGAAGCTCATCATGTTCGACCGCACGTCGAGCTACTACGAGATCACGCACGGCGCGTTCCTGTCAGCCGGCGTCAGCCTGCGCGGGCTCATGGAGCTCGACTCCATCGAGGCGGCGAAGAAGATGGTCGAACGCGGCCTCGGCGTGGCCCTGCTGCCCGGAACTGCGGTCGCCCGCGAGATCGCGGCCGGGACGCTGTGCGCGGTGAGGCTGGAGGACGCGCCACCGATGCAGAACACCATCGTCGCCTTCAGGCGGCGGGACGCGGGACGGCCGGAGGGCATCGTCGCCGCGTTTCTGACGCTGCTCGAAGCCAAGTAAAACGCCCGAGGGCGGCGGTTGATACATCGGTTCTCCCGATACCGCTTATCAAATGAATTGATTGGACCTATATCGGATACGTTGATAGTTTCTTAGGCATGGATAAGGAAAACCTATCGCAGCAGGCCGAACCGGAAGGCGGCGCGCCCGAGTGCGAGTGCCCCGAGCCCTGCAACTGCGACCACGACAACGAGTAGCTGAAGGAGGCTCACATGGACCTCGTCTCCACTCCCCTCCTCCCGGAGGGGTACAAGGTGCCGGCCTCGCGCAACGAAGCCCCGAGCAAGCGGCTGCGAAGCCTGCTCGCGGAGAAGCCGTACGTCTTCGCGCCCGGCGTGTACGACCCCATGGGCGCGGAGCTGGTCATGTACCACGGCTTTGACGCCGTCTACTTCTCCGGATACTCGTTCGCGATCGGCCACCTCGGCACCACGGACATGGACCTCTATTCGTCGGTCGAGATCGCGGATGGGGCGCGGCGGACCGTGAGCGCCCTCCGCAAGTTTCAGCTCACCATGGCGATGGGCGACCCCGAGAAAAAGGCCCCGCCCGTCCATCTCGAGATTCCGCCGGTTGTCGTCGACATGGATGCCGGATACGGAAACCTCTTCAACGTGCAGCGGACCGTCGAGCTCTACCTCAACGCCGGCGTGGCCGCCGCGCACCTCGAGGACCAGGTGATGCCCAAGCGGTGCGGCCACATCGCCGGCAAGGCCCTGATCTCGGCGAGTGAGTTCATCGGCAAGCTCCGAATGATGCGGAGCGCGGCCGACGACCTCGGCCACAAGGACTTCATCATCATCGCCCGCACAGATGGCGTGTCCGCCAGCGAGGCACCCGAGTCCAAGCGAGGCCTGGAGCTGGCGATCGATCGCGGGCTCCGCTACCTGGACAGCGGCGTGCCGGACCTCCTGTGGTGCGAATTTCCTACGGCCGAACGCGGACCGACGGAGACGTTCTGCACCGAGATCCGCAAGCGATTTCCAAAGGCGCGCTTCGCCTTCAACTACTCGTCCTCTTTCAAGTGGTTCAACGAGAAGGACCCCATCACGTGGGACGAGCTGGGTCTTCTGGGCGTCGGGTTCATCTTCATCACGCTCGCCCTGCAGCACGCGGCCGGCCACGGCATGTCGGTGCTGCTCGACGACCTCAAGCTGAAGCAGGAAGAGGGATATATGGAGCTGCAGCGCAAGGAATGGGCGGACGGCGCCGACATCCCGACGCGGTCGCACCATCTCTTCACGGGCGTTCCCTATCACCACCACGTCGGGCGCGAATACGGCGCCTCACGACTGAGCGAAGAGCTGGACGAGAACCTCGAAATCTCTAAGGTCGTTTAGGGCGTACTAGAATTCTCGGCCCAGAGGGCGAGGGGTGATCCTCTTTCCGTTCCGCTACCTCTGGTGGCTGGTCTCGAGCATCCGGCGCTCGATCGGCAAGCCGCCTGAGTTCGTCCTGTTCCTCCTCGAGGAGGCGATGCCCGTGCTCCCCGATCCGCCGCGGCCGTTCTGGCAGCGCTTCGCCGGGAGGCGGCGGCTGAGCGTGAAGGAGCTTGGCGACCGCTTCGACGCGATCGCCCGTGACTCGCGCATCAAAGGGGTCGTGCTGCACCTGCGGCCGGTCGCGATGCCGATGGCCACCCTCCAGGACCTGCGCGAGCTGGTGGGCAAGCTGCGCCAGGCGGGCAAGCGGGTGGTTTCCTGGGCGCCTTTCTACACCACCGGCACCTACTACCTCGCCTGCGCGTGCAACGAGATCCTGCTGATGCCGACCGGCTCGATTCAGCCGCTCGGGTTTACGACCACCGGCACCTTCCTCGCCGACGGGCTGGCCCGGTTCGGCATCGGGGCCGACTTCGTCCAGATCTCGCCCTACAAGTCGGCGGCCGACCCGCTGACCAGGTCGAGGATGTCGAACGAGTTTCGCGAGCAGGTCACCTGGCTCCTCGAGTCGCAGCACAAGGAGCTCGTCAAGGCGATCGAGGACGCGCGACAGCTCGATGAGGCCGGAGCGCGTCAGCTTATCGATGGATCGCCTTACGGCGACGACGTGGCGCTGGAAAGCCGCGCGGTCGATCGTGTGGTCGCCGAGGAAGACCTGCCCGCGCATCTGGGCCGCGAAGGCGGCGGTGCCGCGGTGATCGGCAACTGGGAGCGAGCCGCCTCCAGGATGCGGACGCGACCGCCGAGATTCCGCATCCGCAAGTACGTCGCGTTGATGCGGATCGAAGGGACCATCATCGATGGGCGCTCCGGGCGGCTCCCGGTCAGGCCGCCGATCGACGTGCCCCTGGTCGGCGACGATCGTTCGGGAGACCTGAGCGTGGTCCAGGTCGCGCGGCAGGTCGCTTCCGACCGGCGCGCCGCTGCGCTGGTTCTGTTCATCAACTCGCGAGGCGGGTCGTCGACGGCGTCCGAGGCGATGCGCGCCGCCCTCAGGTCGGTCGCCGCGCGGAAGCCGGTCGTCGTCGTGATGGGCGCGACGGCGGCATCGGGCGGCTACTGGGTGGCGACCCCCGGCTCGTGGATCGTCGCACGGCCCGGCACCCTCACCGGATCGATCGGCGTCCTGTCCGGAAAGCTGGTCACGGGCGGCCTGTGGCAGAGGCTGCTGTTTAACCGCGAGACGATCGCGTTTGGCGAGCACGTGACGCTGACCGGCGACGAGCGACCGTTCTCGGAAGAGGAGCGGCGGATCGTGCGTGGCGACATCGAGCGCATCTATCGGGTGTTCATCGAGATCGTCGCGGCGGCTCGAAAGCTGCCGCCGGACGACGTCGAGACGAACGCCCAGGGCAAGGTATGGACCGGGCGCCAGGCCCTGGAACGCAAGCTGGTCGACGAGCTGGGCGGACTCGATGCCGGGGCGGCCAGGGCGCGTGACCTGGCGGGGCTGCCGGAGGACGCGCCGCTGCGCGAGTTGCACGGGCCCAGGCGAATGATCCCGGCCGTCGCGGCACCCGCGGCGGCCGCGGCGTGGTTCGGATACCTGTTGGACGGACTTTCTGTCCTCGGCAAGGCGCCGGCCCTGGCGGTGATGGACTACCTGCCCGGCGAGCTGACGTAAAGGATTTGCCGCGACTGCCGGCAGGCGCGGGTTTCGCGCGACCCGGTAAACCGCGAGCGCCGGCGGATGCGGGGAAACCGGGCTCAGGCTTCGAGCGGCGGGAACCTCCACGGCTGACGCTCGCGCACGACCTCGTAAACGGCCTCCACGATGCTCTCGCGATTCGGCTTGCTGAAGTAGTCGCCGTCAGGTCCATACGCGGGCCGGTTCGGTGAAGCCGCCAGGGTCCGCGGCGCCGCGTCCAGGTGCCACCAGCCCTGCTGCGCCTCGAGGATCTGCTGCAGCATGAAGGCCGACGCGCCTCCGGGAACGTCCTCGTCGACGCAGATGAGCGCACGTGTCTTCTCGACCGACCGCACAAGCATGTGATTGACGTCGAATGGGTTCAGCGTCTGCACGTCGATGACCTCGCACGACACACCGAGTCCTTCCAGGGTCAGAGCCGCGTCCAGCGCGATCGCGCAGCACGCCCCGTAGGTCACAACGGTGGCGTCCGTGCCTTCGCGCAGCACCTCAGGCACGCCGAGCGGCACCGTGAACGAGCCCACATTGTCTGGCACGCGCTCCTTCAACCGGTAACCGTTCAGCACCTCGATCACGATCCCCGGGTTGTCGCCGCGGAAGAGCGTGTTGTAGAACCCGGCTGCCTGCGTCATGTTGCGCGGGACCGCGATGTAGATGCCCCGCATCGCGTTGAGCAACACCGACATCGGCGAGCCCGAGTGCCAGATGCCGACGAGGCGGTGTCCCTTCGTGCGTATGACGACCGGCGCTTTCTGGCCGCCGACGGTCCGCCAGTGCAGTGTGGCCAGGTCATCCGCCGCGGTCTCCAGCGCGTACAGGAAATAGTCGAGATACTGGATGTCGCAGATCGGACGCAGCCCGCGCATCGCCGCGCCGATGGCCTGGCCCAGGATCGTCGCCTCTCGGATACCCGTATCGGTCAGTCGCAGCGCGCCGTACTTCGCCTGCAGGCCTTCGAACACCAGGTTGACGTCGCCGAGCCGCCCGACGTCCTCGCCGACGACGAAGATCCGCGGATCGCGCTCAAAGTTGGCGTCGAAATTTCGGAGCAGGACCATCCTTCCGTCCACGGTCGGCGACTTGTCGGAGTAGGCGGGCGGGACGGCTTCGACCTTCAGCGGAGACTCAGACGACTGGCTGTAGAGAAACGAGTTGTACCGCTCGTCGTTGAGGCGGCGATACTCCTCGACGAATTTCGCGAGCTCGGCACGCGCGGGTGATTCGATCCCGCGCAGCTGGTGCAGGGCGCGCGCGGTGCTCGACATCACGAGCGACCGCGTCACCTTGTGCGCCTCGTCGAGCGCGTTGGTGATCTCGGCGACCTCGGGCATGTCGACGCGGCGCAGAATCGCCACCGCGCGGTCTCGCTCGGCGCGGATCGGAGCCTGGAACGCCTCCCAGGCGAGGTCCCGCGCCGCCTCGACCGCCTCTTTGTCCGCAGCCTCCCACCCTTCGAGCTGCGATTCGCTCGCCACACCGAACTCGATGATCCAGTCGCGCATCCGGGCAACGCAGTCGAACTCGCTTTCGAACCGCAGCCGTTCCTTGGACTTGTATCGCTCATGACTGCCGCTGGTCGAGTGACCCTGCGGCTGCGTCATCTCGGTGACGTGGATCAGCGCCGGTTTGTGCTCGCGCCGCACCTTTTCGACCGCGGTCGCATAGGTCTCCACCAGCGCCGCGTAGTCCCAGCCGCGCGTGACGTACATGTCGATCCCGGGGCGGTCGTCCGGCGTGAAACCCCGAAGCGCGTCCGAGATCGACGCCTTGGTCGTCTCCTGTGCGATGGGGACTGAGATGCCATAACCGTCGTCCCACACCGACATCACCATCGGGATCTGCAGGACGCCCGCCGCGTTGACCGCCTCCCAGAAGAGCCCCTCGCTCGTCGCCGCGTCGCCGATTGTCCCGAAAGCCACCTCGTTGCCTTCGACCGAAAAGCCGTCGCGGACTTCTTTGAGCTGCGGGTTCTCGCGGTACAGCTTCGACGCGTAGGCGAGGCCGACGAGCCGAGGCATCCACCCGGCGACGTTGGACACGTCGGCGCTGGAGTTCGGAGTGTCGACCGACCGCAGGAACGCACCCGCGTCGTCGAGGAGGCGGGTCGCGAAGTGATTGCCCATCTGGCGGCCGCCCGACGCCGGCTCAGCCTCCAGGTTGGCGTTGCCGTAAAGCTGCGAGAAGAACTCGCGCACGTTGGACATGCGCGTCGCCCACATGAAGGTCTGGTCGCGGTAGTAGCCCGCGCGCCAGTCGCCTGGTTGGAAAGCCTTGGCCATCGCGATGTTCGCGATCTCTTTGCCGTCGCCAAAGATGCCGAACGTCGCGTTGCCGCGCAGCACCTCGGCCCGGCCGATGACGCTCGCCCGCCGGCTGCTGTAGGCAAGCCGGTAATCGGCGATGATGGCTTCGGCGGTAAGCGAGAGCTTGGAGTTGCGAACGGCTTTCGCCATGCGGCGAAACCTACGTTATCACGCGGAATGGAGGTCGCCGAAACGCTAGGCCGAGCTGACGATCTCCTGCTGTTTCTCTCGCTTGAGACGCCCGGGACGGCTTGCCTGGAGAGCTTCTTTCATGTGCACGTAGGCCTTGGCCAGCTCGCCCCTGCGCTCCAGTATCTCGGCGTAGACGCCGTGGCACTGGAGCACCCTCTCGCGCATGCCCAGCGTTTCGAACCCGTGGATGGCGTCTTCGAACTCGCGATCGGCCACTTCGTGCCGGCCGCGCCGATCGGCGATCCGGCCCAGCCACAAGTGGGATTCGGCGATGCCGGCCCCCTCCTCCAGTCGCCCGGCCAGCTCCAGCGCCTCCTGCGCCAGCTCCTGGGCACGGTCGAGTTCGCCCTCGCGAACCGCGAGCTCGCAGAGGCTGAGCAGCACCTGGCTGCGCCCGAATTCGAGATCGGCCTGTTCGCACAGCTGCATCGAGCGGTCAAGGTGCTTGCGCGCGCCATCGAGGTCGCCCCGCGCCATCAGGACCAGCGCCAGGTTGTTTTCCGACCGCGCGAGCGCGACCCGGTCCCGCAGGACCTCCAGAACGGCGACCGAGCGCATGGCGTACCTGGCCGCGGTCTCCGCCTCACCGAGCTCGTGGTAGGCCGAGCCCAACCCGCTGTACATCCGGGCGACGCTGCGCAGGTCGAACGCCGACCCACCGACCTCGATCGCCTCCTCGTAAGCGGCGACGGCGCTGTCCCAGTCGCCGTTGGCGACGTGGGCCGCGGCGAGGACGCTCAGAATCCGGGACTCGGTCGGTCCCGGAGCGGGCTTCAGGCGCCGGCAAACGCCAAGCGCCTGCTCGGCCAGCGCGACAGCGTCCTTCGACTCGGTCATGTTCGCCAGGGTGGCCTGGGCGCCGATGCACTCGGCGAGCATCACCCCGTCGTTGACCGCCTCGAAGTGGGCCCGGGCGTCGGCCAGCAATTCGGCGGCTCGCTCCGGCTGCGAGGAGCCCAGGTAGGCCTGACCGAGGAAGTAACGAATCCTGCCCAACCGGAAAGCGGACGAGCCGCGCTCGAGCAGGGAGAGTCCCAGCGTCACCGCGTCGTGGTGACGGCCGTCGGCAACGAGGGCCTCGAGAGCGATCAGGCTGGCCTGCGTCTCGTCGGCGGCGCCGGTCGGTTCGGCAAGGAAGAATTCCACGGGCTTGCCGGTCCGGCGCGCGATGTGCTCGAGGGTCGGCAGTGAAGGCCGGGTGCGGCCGGTTTCGATCAGATAGATGGCAGGGGCCGTGACGTGGCCTTTGCCGAGCTGGGCGAGGCTGAGACCAGACTCGGCGCGCGCCTGCTTGACCGCACCGGGCCGGAGGTTCACGCCCGGGAGCCGCCGCTTCTTGAGCCGCGCATCTGTCGCAACTGGTGCGTCAGGGCGCCCGCTGGCCACGGGAGGTCACTTTATACGAAATTCGTCAGCAAGTCTGCGTCCCCTTCCTGAAATGCCCGTTACAGGAACTGGGATCGCCGAGTTCAGTTAACGCGCACCCATACTTAACGTTGTTAAGTTAAACTTCAATCGCGCAGGTCGCGGTCTGAGTGCTTCCCGCCGCGGCCTGCACCTCTCCTTTTCCGCCCCTCTCCCTGCCCCAAAACCCCCCAACAGGGAGGGGGGATTTTCATGCGGCCGGGTAGGTGCCGAAAAGCTTGATCTGGGCGCTGGCCTCCTCGAGATCGCTGAGCGCAGCCTCGGCAGCATCGGCCGACCCCGAATCGCCGTTGATCGAGAAGTCGAGGTAGAAGCGGTACTCGAACGGCCGTCCCAGCATGGGCCGGCTGTCCAGGCGCGTGAGGTTTACCCCCCGCCTGGCGAAGCAGTCGAGCGCGTGGGCGAGGCTGCCGGGGCGGTGTGCCGTCACGAACGCGATGGAACCCTTCCAGCCAGAGCTCCCTTCGCGCGGTCGCTGGGGAGCGCCCTTCTCCACCACCACGAATCGCGTCCGGTTCTCACTGTCGTCCTGGATCGACTCGGCGAGAACGTAAAGCCCGTAGCGAGTCGCGGCTGCCTTGCTCGCGATCGCGGCCGTGCCCGGCTGGCGCTGCTCCGCTACGGCGCGGGCCGCGCCGGCGGTGTCGTGGTAGGCGACCGGTCGGATCTGGCGGGAGTGCAGGTAGCGATCGCACTGCGCCAGGGCTTGCGGATGCGACAGCGCGCGCTCGACCGGGCCCGGCCATCCGAGCAGGTAGTGGCGCACCGGATGCACGTACTCGCGCACGACGCGCAGACCCTGCAGCTCCCAGAGGAGGTCGGAGACCTCCTGCACTACGCCGGCGCTGCTGTTCTCCACGGGCAGGACCGCGGCGTCGGCGGCGCCCATCTCGAGCGCGTCGAACGTCAGACGAAACGTCGCGAAGCCCATCGCCTGCGAGTCGGGGAAAACCGCCGACACCGCCTCGTCTGAGTAGGCGCCGGGTTCTCCCTGATAGGCGACCTTTATCCCCCGGTTTGTCAACCGAAGATGAGATGCCGCAGCGTGTCCGCGACGTGGTTGTGGTCGTGGAGTTGGTCGGTCACGGGCGGGTGACCGTTCCCTTCGTGTCCGTTGGTCTCCGACATGGCCGCGATCCTGCGCAGGTCCTCGTCAGTGACCTCCTTTTTGGTGTCCGCGAGCTGCAGGAAGCGCTGCCACGCCGCGTCGGCGCTCGCGGCTGCGAGCGAGATGCCGAGGCGGTCGAGCCGGTGGTGGAAGGCGTGTCGCCCCGAGCGTGCGGTGAGCACGATGCGCGAGTCGGACAGTCCGACGTCCTCGGGCTTCATGATCTCGTAGTTCAGGCGGTCCTTCAGGACGCCGTCCTGGTGGATGCCCGACGCGTGCGCGAAGGCGTTGGCGCCGACCACCGCTTTGTTTGGCTGCACGGGCGTCCCGGTCAGCTCCGAAACCAGCCGCGACGTGCGCGTGATCTCGGTCGTCTCGATGCCGCACTCCAGGCCAAGCTTCGCCTGCCGGACCTTGAGCAGCATCACGATCTCCTCGAGGGAGGTGTTGCCGGCCCGCTCGCCGATACCGTTGATCGTGCATTCGACGCGCCGTGCCCCGGCCGAGATCGCCGCCAGCGTGTTGGCGACGGCGAGGCCGAGATCGTTGTGGCAGTGCACCGAGAACAGCGCCCTTTCGCTTCCTCGCGCCTCCGTCATCACGCGCCGCACGAGCTCGCCGAATTCGTAGGGCAGGCAGTAGCCGGTCGTGTCCGGAATATTGATGACGTTCGCGCCCGCGGCGATCATCGTCTCCACCGTCTCCACCAGATAGTCAGGGTCCGCTCGACCCGCGTCCTCGGGCGAGTACTCGACGTTTTCGCAGAGCGAGCGCGCGTAGGCCACCATCTCGGCGCCACGATTCAGCACCTCGGCGCGTGACAGACCGAGCTTGCGGTCGATGTGGACATCGGACACCGAGAGCACTATGTGGATCTGCGGGTTCTCCGCGTCCTTGATCGCGCCCCAGACCGCGTCGATGTCGTCCTTCACGGCTCTCGCCAGCGCTGTGACCATCGTGCCGCGAATCTCGCGAGCGATGCGGCGGCAGGCCTCGAAGTCGCCGGGAGAGGAGATCGGAAAACCAGCTTCGATGACGTCGACGCCGAGCCGCTCGAGCTGGCGCGCGATGCGAAGCTTGGAGTTCGCGTCGAGGTGGAATCCGGGCGACTGCTCGCCGTCCCGAAGCGTCGTGTCGAAGATGAATACCCGGTCCGGATTCTCGTCTCTCATTTTTCTACAGGCTCCAACCACGTCATCATCGAGCGCAGCTCGCGCCCGACCTGTTCGATCTGGTGTTCCGCGTCTTTCTGCCGCATGGCGATGAACTGCGAGCGGCCGTTCGAGTTCTCGTCGAGCCACCGCTCGGCAAACGAACCGTCCTGGATCTCGCGCAGGACCTGGCGCATCGACTGCCGAACGTGGTCGTCGATCACTCGCGGGCCCGACACGTAGTCGCCGAACTCGGCCGTGTCGGAAACCGAGTAGCGCATGAAGCCCAGCCCGCCGCGGTACATCAGGTCGACGATGAGCTTCAGCTCATGCAGCACCTCGAAGTACGCCAGCTCAGGCTGGTAGCCGGCTTCGACCAGCGTCTCGAACCCGGTCTTGACGAGCGACGCGACGCCGCCGCACAGCACCGCCTGCTCGCCGAAGAGGTCGGTCTCGGTCTCTTCCTTGAAAGTCGTCTCCAGGACGCCGGCGCGCCCTGCGCCCAGCGCCCGCGCGTACGCGAGAGCGCGCCGCCACGCATGTCCGGTCGCGTCCTGGTGCACGGCGATCAGCGCCGGTACGCCCTGGCCCGCGACGTAGGTGCTGCGCAGCAGGTGGCCCGGGCCTTTGGGCGCGATCATGGCGACGTCGATGTCCTGGTTCGGCTTGATCTGCGCGAAGTGGATCGAGAAGCCGTGCGCGAACATGAGCATCGATCGCGGTTGGAGATGGGCCTCGATCGATTCGCGAAACAGCGTGCCCTGGCCCGCGTCGGGGGTGAGGACCATCACGACGGTTGCCTCCGAGACCGCCTCGGGCACCGGCACCGCGCGCAGGCCGTCTTCCTCGACGCGCGGGATCGACTTGCTGCCCGGGTACAGACCGACGCGGACGTCCTCTCCGCTGTCGCGCAGGTTCAGAGCGTGGGCTCGACCCTGGCTGCCGTATCCGATCACGGCGACCGGCTCATCGAGGCTCGGCGGGCAGTCGACGTCGTAATGGATCTTCATGCGGTTCTCCTCATCACCACGGGTCCGGTGCGGACGACGTCCACGATCCCGTGCCGGTTCAGCTCGTCGACGAACTCGCCGACCTCCTCCCGCTCGCCGGAAAACTCGAGTGTGGTGCCGCGCGGTCCGCTTGCAAGCACCTTCGCGCCGTGGCGCAGCAGGCCTTCCAGCTCAGATGTCGCGACGGTTGCGACCACCAGCTCGCGGCTGTGCACCTGGTCTTCCGTCAGGTCCTCGACCTCGACGACCTCGACCAGGCGCTCCAGCTGCTTGCGGACCTGGTCAGCCTCGGCGTGGCCGTGGTCGACCTGGAGGGTGATCCGGAACCGCCCCGCTTCCTGGCTCGGCCCGACGGAGATGCCGCGGATGTGAAAGCCGCGGCGCCGAATTGCCCCCGAGACCTTGGTCAGCGTGTTCGGCGTGTCCATCACCAGAACCGAGAGGACCCGGATCTTCTCGGTCATGATTCCGGGGCCTCCCAGAAATCGTTGAGCGATTTGCCGATCGGAACAATCGGGTAAACATTGGCCTCGGGGTCGATCCGGAAGTCGATCAGGAACGGCCCTCTGGTGCGCTCCGCGGCGTCGAACGCAGGCGCGACGTCCTCGAACCTGTCGACGCGAATCGCGGGCAGCCCGTAAGCCTCGGCGAGCTTGACGAAGTCGGGCATGTGCGTCAGGTCCACCTGCGAGCGCACGCCGCCGTAAAAGTCGTCCTGGAACTGGCGGACCATGCCGAGCGAGAAGTTGTTGAGGAGCACGATCTTGACGTCGAGCTGGTGCTCGACGGCGACCGACAGCTCCTGCGCCGTCATCACGAACCCGCCCTCGCCGGCCACGCACCACACGGGAACGTCGGGCCTTGCGAACTTGGCGCCGATCGCGGCCGGGAGCGCAAAGCCCATCGTGCCGGCGCCGCCCGAGTTGATGAAGAGCCCTGGCCGGTCGTAGTTCCACCACAGCGCTGCCCAGATCTGGTTCTGGCCCACGTCGGCGACGACGATCGCCTCGCTCCTGGCGCGCCGGTACATGTCGATGAGCACGTCCTGCGGCTGCAGCCGCCCGTTCGAGCGCTTGTAGCGAAGGGGGTGCTCCTCGCGCCACGCGTCGATCTGGTTCAGCCACTCAGCGCGGCCCTGGTCGAGCTCGCCGACGTAGGGCAGCATTGCCGCCAGCGCCTGCCTGGCATCGGCCACCAGCTCGATATGCGGCCGGACGTTCTTCCCCATCTCGG
>JBKPCF010000001.1:0-7061 GCA_046727235.1 Candidatus Dormiibacterota bacterium | reverse complement strand
CAGCGTGTTCGCGGTCCAGCCGCCCGCGTCGACGATCGCCGCGCGGCGCCACACCCCTGCCGAACCGGTGAAGTTGACGAAGTATCCGCGAGCCGAGCGGACGGCCTGCTCGACCAGGAAATGGAAATCGATGAACAGGGCCTGCAATCGAGTGAACCACGAGTAGCCCTCGTCGAGATGGCCCCAGCGCGACTGCACGAACGCGATGGACTCGTCGTCGAAGGAGCCGATCGTGCGGCGCAGAAAGTCAGGCGGCGGGACGAAGTCGGCGTCGAAGATCACGATGAACGGCGCGGCCGTCTGCTCGAAGCCGTATGCCAGCGCCCCCGCCTTGAACCCACGGCGCGAGCCGCGGCGCACGTGCGCGACCTGGACCCCGTGCCTTTGCCAGTGCGCGATGCGCCGGGCCAGGATCTGTACCGTCTCGTCGTCCGAGTCGTCGAGCACCTGGACCTCGAAGCGGTCGCGCGGCCAGTCGACGGCGCAGACGGCGTCAACGACCCGTTCGGCGACGTACCGCTCGTTGTAGATGGGCAGCTGAACGCAGACGCGCGGCTCGTTGGCGGTCATGGCCGCCGGCGGGGGTCGCGGCTTCAAGCGAAGCGCGCCCAGGGTCAGGTACAGGAGATTCAGGCCGAAGGCGAACAGCAGCAGGCTGGCCACCGTCAGCACCGCGACCGCGACGATGCTGATCACGATCTGTCGAAGAGCGTGTACGGGCGCATCGTCGAGCGCACGTAAGCCACCCTCGCCAGCGCGTTCGGTCGGTCGCGGCGCGTCCACTGCATGTATCGCCAAGCCGCCTCCCCAAGGTGACGAGCTGGAAAGTCGAGGATGGCCGGGAACAGTCCCTTCGGCATGCGGCGCGCCGGCGCGTCGATGGCGAGTGAGGCCGTGCGGTCCACGAGCTGAGGGAAATGCTCGAGCAGCCGCGGGTTTGACTCCACGATCTCGTGGAAAACTTCCAGGCCGAAGACGGGTTCCGCGATGAGGAGCTCGAACGCCATGTCCTGGTCGAGCCTTCGGAGGGGTCGACACTGCGAGCGCTCGAGGACGAGGTTCACGGTCATGAGGCGCGGCGCGATCGGCCGCCGTGTCAGGTCGTCCACCGGCTTGGCCCGGTGGCGCAGCGCGTGCACAAGGCCTAGGGAGTTGACCACCACGTAGGCAAGATGGCGGCGTCCGTCGTCGACGATCAGGTTGAGGTCCACGTCGTCGGAGGCACGAAAGCCGCCGCTCGCGAGCGAGCCCGCGATCGAAACGCTCTGGATGAACGGCGCAACAGCGACAAGGCGGCGAACGAAGGCGATCGTGAGCTCGACATAGCGCCGCGATTCGCTTTCGTGGGCCAGAGCCCGGCTGCGGATGTCCGGCGCGCGCTCCAGCGAGTCTCGCTCGAGCACCAGGTCCTGCGAAATCTCGAGGTCAGGGCTCGCGGCGACGGCCCAGCGGACATCTGCTTCGGTGACGCGGCCGCCAAGACAGATCGCCGCGAGGCGGGAAGGCGCCACCGCGTACCCACGGCGGCCGAGCAAGGCCACCGTCCCCCGCACCCGATCCGACAGAAGCGGTATTTCTGGCTTTTCGGGCGCGCCCAAATAGCCGACAGCCACCGGTTCCGATACGGCCAAGGGTTACGTGCCATCATCGAGGCTGGCGCCAGACGGATACAAGCGGAGGAAGGCCACATGACCGCCGACGGACATTTCCAGGTCCCCCAACCGATCAACGAGCCGGTACGCCCTTACATCCCGGGCGACCACCACCGCAGGAGCCTGAAGTCACGGCTGGCCGAGCTCACGGACGCCCGGACCGAAGTCCCGATGCAGATCGGTGGCGAGCGCCGCTGGGGCGCCTCACGGGCCGACATCCGCTCACCGCACCGCCACGAGCTCGCCATCGCCGAGTACGCGGTCGGCGGCGCCAAAGACATCGACGACGCGATCAGCGCCGCGCTTGCGGCGCGCAAGATGTGGGCCGCGACCTCATACCACGAGCGCGCTGCCGTGCTGCTGCGGGCCGCAGCATTGCTCGCCGGACCCTGGCGCGACACGATCAACGCCGCGACGATGCTCGGCCAGTCCAAGACCGTGCACCAGGCGGAGATCGACGCCGCTTGCGAGACCATCGACTTCTGGCGTTACAACGCGTACTTCGGCGACCAGCTTCTGCGGAACCAGCCTTACAACGACGGCACCGCATGGAACCGGCTCGAGTACAGGCCGCTCGAGGGCTTCGTCTTCGCGGTCAGCCCGTTCAACTTCACCTCGATCGCGGGCAACCTGCCGACCGCTCCGATGCTGATGGGCAACACGGTCGTGTTCAAGCCGGCGACGCAGACGCTGCTCGTGAGCCACTTCATGATGGAGCTGCTGCTCGAGGCCGGGATGCCCCCGGGCGTGATCAACATGGTGAGCGGCAGCGCGTCCGAGATCTCGGAGAAGGTGCTGAACCACCGGGAGCTCGCCGGCATCCACTTCACCGGGTCGACCGAGGTTTTTCAGGGGATGTGGCGGGAGGTCGGGCAGAACATCGGCCGCTACCGAACCTATCCGCGACTGGTGGGGGAGACCGGAGGCAAGGACTTCGTGATGGCGCACGAATCCGCCGACACCGACGCCTTGCGGACCGCGCTCGTGAGAGGCGCTTTCGAGTACCAGGGCCAGAAGTGCTCGGCCGCGTCGCGTGCTTACATCCCGCAGTCGATGTGGAAGGCGATGAAGCACGATCTCGTCGATCTCGTCGACGGGATTCAACAGGGTGACGTGGCCGACTTTCGCAACTTCATGGGAGCCGTGATCGACCAGCGGGCTTACACGACTCACATGAACGCTATCGAATACGCCAAGAAAGCCGAGACGGCGACGGTGATCGCCGGAGGCAAGGGTGACGACAAGGTGGGCTGGTTCGTCCGGCCGACGGTCATCGAGACCACGGATCCTGATTTCAAGCTGCTGAAGGAGGAGCTCTTCGGGCCGATCCTCACGGTGTACCCGTATGCGGACGGCAAGTTCGACGAGACCCTCGACCTGTGCGATCGCACAAGTCCTTACGGTCTCACCGGAGCGGTTTTTGCAACCGACCGGCAGGCGATCCGCAAGGCTTCTGAGAGACTCGTCAATGCGGCCGGCAACTTCTACATCAACGACAAACCGACCGGCGCGGTCGTGGGCCTGCAGCCCTTCGGCGGGGCTCGTGCGTCGGGCACGAACGACAAGGCGGGCTCCTTCCTCAACCTGATCCGCTGGGTCAGTCCGCGAGTGATCAAGGAGACATACGCACCGCCTACCGACCACCGCTACCCGTTCATGGAAGACGACCACGAGCGAGGCGCCCTCTAGCAAAGTCCGGAGCGCGGTCGATGGGGCGGTGCTCACCGTCACCATCGACCGGCCCGCAGTCCGCAACGCGGTCGACCCCGAGACCGCAAGAGCGCTCGAGGCGGCATTCCGCGATTTCGACGCGAACGATGAGCTTGCGGTCGCCGTGCTCACGGGGGCAGGCGGAAACTTCTGCGCCGGGTTCGACCTGAAGGCGCTCGCGGGCGGGGCGCGATACGCGGTGGGCGAGACCGGTCCGGGACCGATGGGACCCACACGCATGGTGCTGCGCAAGCCGGTGATCGCGGCGATCGAAGGCTACGCGGTCGCGGGTGGGCTCGAGCTCGCCCTGTGGTGCGACCTACGCGTCGCCTCGGACAACGCCACCTTCGGAGTCTTCAATCGCCGCTTCGGCGTGCCGCTCATCGACCTCGGCACAGTCCGCATGCCGCGAATGATCGGACAGGGACGTGCGCTCGACCTGATCCTGACCGGGCGGCCGGTCAAGCCGCAAGAGGCGCTGCGGATCGGGCTGGTCGAGCGGGTGGTGGAAGCGGGCACTGCTCTCGCCGAGGCGCAGAAGCTCGCGCGCGAAATCGCTACCTTCCCGCAGGCCGCGCTGCGAGGCGACCGGTGGAGCGTTCTCAGCCAGTGGTCGCTCGAGCTGGACGAAGCCAGGCTGGCCGAGTACCACGAAGGCATCGCCGCAATGCGCTCCGGCGAGGCACTCCAAGGCGCGAAGCGGTTCGCGGAAGGCAGCGGGCGGCACGGGACCTGACGCCTCAGGCGGTGACTTTCTTCTCCAGGCTCCCCGCTCCGCCCGCTTCGAGGTGCTCCGCCACCCGGTTCAGCAGTCGCCTGAGCTCGGCCCGGTCCCGGGGCACCAGCTGGGAGATCGCGGCCGCGATCCGTCCCGCTCCCATGCCCCAGAGGCGCTGAAACAGGCGGTCGGCCTTGGGTGTGAGCTCGAGCCAGGTCAGCCGGCGGTCGTCCTGGTCAGGCACCCGGCGCACGTAGCCCTGCTCCTCCATGCGGTCGACAAGCGGTACGAGCGTGCCTGGTGTCACGTGCAGGCGACCGGCCAGCTCCCGGCCCGTTTGGGGACCCCAGCGCCGAATCATCACGAGCGCGCGAAACTGCGGCATCGTCAGCTCCACGTCCATGAAAAACCGCATGGTCTCATCGGAGAACGCGAGCTGCTGCCTTCCCCAGGCCCTCATGATCGACCGCAGCTCGGAATGTTCCATAAGTGGTTCGAGTCTACCAAATCGCTTGACTCCAGTCAATGATTTGATATCATCAAACGACTGTGCTGATCCGCCTTCTCCGAAACTATCTGCGCCCCTACCTCCGCGAGGTGACGATCGTGGTGGTGCTCGTCCTCATCCAGTCGATCGGCAACCTCTACCTCCCGAACCTGAACGCGGACATCATCAATAACGGCGTCACCAAAGGCGATATCGGTTACATCTGGCGTACTGGCGCCTTCATGCTCGGCATCACGCTGGTGCTCGGGGTGATCGCGGTCGCCGGGGTGTACTGGGCCTCGCTCGCCTCGCAGGGGTTGGGCCGTGACCTGCGGGCGGTCGTGTTCAGCCGGGTCCAGAGCTTCTCCGCCCGGGAGATGAACCGCATCGGCACCCCCTCGCTGATCACCCGCAACACCAACGACGTGCAGCAGATTCAGCTTTTCATGCAGATCGCGCTCACGATGATGGTGAGCGCGCCGATCACGGCCGTCGGCGGCGTGATCATGGCTCTGCGTGCGGACGTGCAGCTCTCCGCGGTGCTGATCTTTGTCGTCCCGGTGCTCGCGGCAATCTTTGCCTTCCTCTTCATCAAGGCGGTTCCTCTGTTCCGGTTGGTGCAGGGCAAGATCGACCGCATCAACCAGGTGATGCGCGAGCAGATCACCGGCGTTCGGGTCATTCGCGCCTTCATCCGCGAGGACTTCGAGAGCAGCCGTTTCGAGGAGGCGAACTACGACCTCACCGCGACCGCGCTGCGGGTCAACCGCCTCTTCGCCATCGCCTTCCCGTCGGTGCTGCTGGTCATGAACCTGACGACGATCGCGATCCTCTGGTTCGGGGGTCACCTCGTGGACGGCGGCCAGCTGTCGATCGGCAACCTGACCGCCTTCATGCAGTACGCCCTCCAGATCCTGTTCGCCCTGATGATGGCCATCGCCCTCGTCATCCTCGTGCCGCGAGCCGAGGCAAGCGCGGGGCGCCTCGAGGAGGTCCTGAACACGACTCCGTCGATCGAGGAGCCCGCCGAGCCTGTCCGGCCGCCGCTGCTCACAGGCGAGGTCCAGTTTCGCAACGTGACCTTTGGTTATCCGGGAGGCGAGAAGCCGGTCTTGCAGAACATCGACTTCAAGCTCCGGCCGGGCCAGACGACCGCGATCATCGGCGGTACCGGCTCCGGCAAGACCACGCTCCTGAACCTGGTACCGCGCTTCTTCGACGTCAGTGAAGGCGACCTCCTCGTCGACGGTGTGGACGTCCGCGAGCAGGCGCTGGAGCACCTCTGGGGCCGGCTGGGCGTCGTTCCACAGCGCGCCTACCTGTTCAGCGGCACGGTGGCGAGCAACCTGCGGTTCGGCAAAGAGGATGCGACCGACGACGAGTTGTGGCACGCGCTCGAGGTGGCCCAGGCGAGGGACTTCGTCGAGGCGATGCCGGGCGGCCTGAACGCCCCGATCGACCAGGGCGGCACCAACGTGTCCGGCGGGCAGCGGCAGCGCCTGGCGATCGCGCGCGCTCTGGTCAAGCGGCCCGCCGTCTACCTCTTCGACGACTGCTTCTCTGCCCTCGACGCGGGGACCGACGCGCGGCTGCGGGCCGCGCTGCGCGCGGACACCCGCGACGCGACTGTGCTCATCGTCGCCCAGCGCGTGAGCACGATCATGCACGCCGACCGGATCGTCGTCCTGGACGAAGGCCGGGTCGAAGGGATCGGCACCCACGACGAGCTCATGGCCTCGAGTGAGCCTTATCGCGAGATCGTCGACTCGCAATTGGGCGAGGCGGTCGCTTGATCAGCCGTCCACCTGGAGCGGGGGGAGGCCCGGGCGGGCAGGGCGGGCAGGCCGCTCAGCGCCGCCAGCCGGGTGGCTGGATGGGCATGGGCGGGCCGCCGCCCGCCAAGATCCAGGACGCCGGCAAGACGCTTCGCCAGCTGCTCGGCCGCCTCCGGCCTGAGCTGCCGTTGATCCTGGTGGTCGCGATCCTCGCCATCGGGAGCGTGGCGCTTTCCGTGATCGGGCCGAAGATCATCGGAAACGCGACCAACATCATCTTCGACGGCGTCGTCGGCAAGTTTCTTCCGCCAGGCCTGACCAAGGAGCAGGCGATCGCGCTCCTGCAGGCGCACGGCCAGGGCCAGATCGCGCAGATGCTCTCCGGCATGAACGTCAGGCCAGGCGTGGGCATCGACTTCACCGCGCTCGGTCAGACGCTGCTGCTCGCCGTCGCCGTCTACGTGTTCGCATCGGTGCTGTTGTGGGCGCAGAGCTACTTGATGGCCGGTGTGGCGCAGCGGGTCGTTTACGCGATGCGGCGCGACGTCGAGGCGAAGCTTGCGAGGCTGCCGCTGAAGTACTTCGACAGCCACCCGCACGGCGACATTCTCAGTCGCGTCACGAACGACGTCGACAACATCAGCACGACCCTGCAGCAGGGCTTGAGCCAGATCGTGACTTCGGTGCTGACCGTGGTCGGCGTGCTGGCGATCATGATC